>NZ_CP110111.1:1265000-1597000 GCF_025960285.1 Sphingomonas sp. R1
GCGATCGCCGATCGCACCAATCGAATCACTGCCGCGGCCTCGCCGCAAGACGGCAGACAGCAAAAAGGGCGGGCCCGCGCCTGCGTCCCCGCCCTTCCCGTTGCTGCAGCGGCGGATCAGCGCGCGAGCGCGGCGACGCCGGGGAGTTCCTTGCCTTCCATCCATTCGAGGAAGGCGCCGCCGGCGGTCGAAACGAAGCTGAACTCGCTGCCCACGCCGGCCTGGTTGAGCGCGGCCACCGTGTCGCCGCCGCCGGCGACCGAGACCAGCTGGCCTTCCTTGGTGAGCGCGGCCGCAGTGCGCGCGAGCGAGACGGTCGCCGCATCGAAGGGCGGGATCTCGAACGCGCCGAGCGGGCCGTTCCACACCAAGGTCTTGCAGGTCTTGAGCACGTCGGCGAGCGCCTCGGTGGCGGCGGGGCCGACATCGAGGATCATCTCGTCGGCGGCGACTTCGTGGACGTTGACGGTGCGCACCGGCGGATTGGCGCGGAATTCCGTCGCCACCACCACGTCGTAGGGCAGATGGACGGTGCAGCCGGCGGCATCGGCCGCGTCGAGGATTTCCTCGGCGGTGCCGGTCAGGTCATGCTCGCACAGGCTCTTGCCGACATCGACGCCGCGCGCGGCGAGGAAGGTATTGGCCATGCCGCCGCCGATGATCAGGTGATCGACGCGCGCCACGAGGTGCTTGAGCACGTCGAGCTTGGTCGACACCTTGGCGCCACCGACCACCGCCGCAACCGGGTGCTCGGGGTTGCCGAGCGCCTTGTCGAGCGCGTCGAGTTCGGCTTCCATCTGGCGGCCGGCAAAGGCGGGCAGCCTGTGGGCGAGACCTTCGGTCGAGGCATGCGCGCGGTGCGCGGCCGAGAAGGCGTCGTTGACATAGAGGTCGCCGAGCGACGCGAAGCGATCGACCACCGCAGGATCGTTCTTCTCTTCGCCGCCGAAGAAGCGGGTGTTTTCCAGGAGCGCGATGTCGCCATCGTTCAGCGTCGCGACCGAGGCGGCGTCGCCTTCCCAGTCGATATAGCGGACCGGGCGGCCGAGCACCTGCTCGAAGGGCTTCACCACCTGGGCCAGCGAAAGCTCGGCACTGGGGTTACCCTTGGGGCGACCGAAATGCGCGAGGACGAGCACCTTGGCGCCCTTGTCGGAAAGTTCGGCGACGGTCTGGATCGCGGCGCGCAGGCGCGTATCGTCGCTCACCTTGCCGTCGGCCATCGGCACGTTGAGGTCCTCGCGGACCAGCACCCGCTTGCCGGTGATATCGCCCATGTCGTCGAGCGTCTTGAAACTGCGCGCCATGCTGAACCCCTCGCGTAATGAATTGCCTCGCGAGCAGCATCCGGATGGCGGAGCGCTCGCACCCTGCGCTTGTGCCGTTGGCCGCCGTGCCGCCCCCGCCCCACCAGCGTCATCCCGGCGGAAGCCGGGACCCATTGGCCTGGGCGTCTTGGCTCCTGCCTCGCCGGAGTGGCGAATGGATCCCGGCGTTCGCCGGGATGACAGAAGAGGAGGTGCTCAGCGACACGATGGCCGCTTTCGAAGATGGGAGGCGCTGCAGCCCGTGCAATCGTCCTCCCCTCCCCTAGCCCCTCCCGCAAGCGGGAGGGGAATTTCTACCTATTCCACGACGCGCGAACAGCGCGTGGCAGAGACCCCGGCTTTCGCCGGGGTGACGCTATCGCGTCAGAGGCCCGCCATCACGGTCGCGGTGTCGACCATGCGGTTGGAGAAGCCCCACTCGTTATCGTACCAGCTGACCACGCGGACCAGCTTGCCGTCGATCACCGCGGTCTCCAGGCTGTCGACGGTCGACGAGGCGGGCGTGTGCACGATGTCGGCCGAGACGATCGGATCGGCGGTGTAGACCAGCACGCCCTTGAGCGGGCCGCTCTCCGACGCCGCCTTCAGCACCGCGTTGACTTCCTCGACCGAGGTGTCGCGCTTCGGCTGGAAGGTCAGGTCGACGAGGCTGCCGTCCGGCACCGGCACGCGGACGGCCGAACCGTCGAGCTTGCCCTTGAGCTCGGGCAGCACCTCGCCCACCGCGCGGGCGGCGCCCGTCGTGGTCGGGATGATCGACATCGCGGCAGCGCGCGCACGACGCAGGTCCGGGTGGATCTGGTCGAGGATCTTCTGGTCGTTGGTATAGGCGTGGACCGTGGTCATCAGGCCGCGCTCGATGCCGATCGCGTCGTTGAGGACCTTGGCGACCGGCGCCAGGCAGTTGGTGGTGCACGACGCGTTCGAGACGATGGTGTGCTCGGCGGTCAGCTTGTCGTGGTTCACGCCGTAGACGACGGTGAGGTCGACATTCTTGCCCGGTGCCGAGATCAGCACCTTCTTGGCGCCGGCGTCGATGTGCTTCTGGGCGTCTTCGCGCTTGGTGAAGAAGCCGGTGCACTCGAGCACGATGTCGACGCCGTTCTCGGCGTGCGGCAGGTTGGCCGGATCGCGCTCGGCGGTGACCTTGATGCGCTTGCCGTCGACGACGATGTCGTTGCCCTCGGCCTCGACCGTGCCCGGATACTTGCCGTGGATGCTGTCGCGCGCGAACAGCCAGGCGTTCGACTTGGCGTCCGACAGGTCGTTGATCGTGACCAGCTCAAGGCCGCTTTCCGGGCGCTCGAGGATCGCACGCGCCACCAGACGGCCGATCCGTCCGAAACCGTTGATCGCAACCTTCGTCATGCCTGTTCTCCGTTCAGCTTGGCAATGATCTGCGGGACGATGGCGTCCGCAGTGAGACCGAAATGTTCGTAGAGACGTAGATAGGGGCCCGATGCGCCGAAGCCATCCACGCCGAAGCGCAGCCCGTCCGTGCCCGTGTAGCGCTCCCACCCGAAGGTGGTGCCGGCCTCGATCGAGACCTTGAGCGCATCCGCCGGCAGGATGTCGCGCTTGTAGCCGGCGTCCTGCGCATCGAAGCGCTCGAAACAGGGGACCGAGACGACGTCGGCGCCGATGCCCTGGGCTTCCAGCGCCTCGCGCACCGCGACCGCGACTTCCACTTCCGAGCCGGTGGCAAGCAGCACCACCTTGCGCGGCGCTTCCGCCTCCAGCAGCGCATAGGCGCCGCGGGCCGAGCGGTTCTCGGCGGCCTCGGTGCGCAGCTGCGGCAGGTTCTGGCGGCTGAGCGCGATCAGCGCGGGGCCGTCGGTCTTGGCGAGCGCGGCTTCCCAGGCCTCCGCCGTCTCGACGACGTCGCACGGGCGCCACACGTCCAGGTTCGGGATCACGCGCAGGCTCATCAGATGCTCGATCGGCTGGTGCGTGGGGCCATCCTCGCCGAGACCGATCGAATCATGCGTCATCACATAGACGACGCGGGCACGCTGGAGCGCCGAGAGGCGGATCGCGGCGCGGGCATAGTCGGCGAAGACGAGGAAGGTGCCGCCATAGGGGATCACGCCCCCGTGCAGCGCCATGCCGTTCATCGCGGCGGCCATGCCGAATTCGCGGATGCCGTAGTTGAGGTAGCGGCCGCCATAATTCTCGGCGTCGAGCCGCTGCAGCCCCTTGGTCAGCGTGTTGTTCGAGCCGGTGAGATCGGCCGAGCCGCCGATCGTCTCGTCGAGGATCGCGTTGACCGCCTCGAGCGCCAGCTCGGACGCCTTGCGGGTCGCGACCTTCTGCGGATTGGCGAGCAGGCTCTGGACGTGCGGCTGAAGCAGGTTCGGCTGCACATCGCCGCGGCGCTCCCAGCCGAGGCGGTCCGGATGTGCGGCCAGGCGCTCCTTCCACGCAGCGTGCGGCGCGGTGCCGCGGGCGCCGGCGGCAAGCCAGGCGTCGCGGATCTCGCCGGGGATCTCGAACGCCGGATGGTTCCAGCCAAGCGCGGCGCGGGCGGCGGCGACCTCGTCCTTGCCCAGCGGCGAGCCATGGACCTTCGAGGTGCCCTGCTTGTTCGGCGCGCCCTTGCCGATCACGGTGCGGCACTTGACCAGCACCGGCTTGTCGCTGGCGATCGCCTCGTCGAGCGCGCGGGTGATGTCCGCCGCATCATGGCCGTCGCATTCGAGGACGTTCCAGCCGGTCGCGCGGTAGCGGGCGGGGATGTCCTCGACCGACGACAGCGAGACCGGGCCGTCGATCGTGATATTGTTGTCGTCCCACAGCACGATCAGGCGGTTGAGCTTGAGGTGCCCGGCGATGCCGATCGCTTCGTGGTTGATGCCTTCCATCAGGCAGCCGTCACCGGCGATCACCCAGGTGCGGTGATCGACGAGATCGTCGCCGAAGGTCGCGTTCAGATGGCGCTCCGCGATCGCCATGCCCACCGCCATGGCGAGGCCCTGGCCGAGCGGGCCGGTGGTGCACTCGACGCCGGCGAGCTCGAAATTCTCCGGGTGGCCGGCGCAGGGGCTGCCGATCTGGCGGAAGTTCTTGATGTCGTCGAGCGTCGGGCGGGCATAGCCCGTCAGGTGCAGCAGCGAGTAGAGCAGCATCGAGCCGTGGCCGGCCGAGAGCACGAAGCGGTCGCGATCGGGCCAAGTGGGATCGGCCGGGTCGAACTTCAGATAGTTCTGGAAGAGGACGGTCGCGACGTCGGCCATGCCCATCGGCATGCCGGGATGACCCGAATTGGCGGCTTCCACCGCGTCCATGGAAAGCGCGCGGATGGCGTTGGCGCAATCGGCGAAGGATGCTGTCACGTGATATTCCCCGTCTGGTCGCGCACGCCTTTGGAAGCGCCGGGGGCCTACGTCAACCATCGGCCGCGCCCGTTCTTGCGATGCATTATATCTTGTCGGTCTTGTGGCCCCGGCGAACCATGCTATCCGGCGTCCTAATGTCCGACCAAGTAGTAGACCGTATCGCGCGGGCTTTGGAGCGTATCGAACGTGCCGCGGCGGCTGGCGCCGAGGCCCGGTCCCGGCTGGACCGCCGCAACGGGGCGTTGCGCGCGCGAATCGAATCCGCGATCGCCGACCTCGACATGCTGATCGCGCAGGAAGCCGAGAGCGCACCGTCCGCCGACGCGGACGAGGCGATGGACATGGATGCGGACGAGGAGGGCCAGGGCTGATGGCGGACATCACGCTGCAGGTTGCCGGGCGCAGCTACACCGTTTCGGCGCGCGAGGACGACACGCCGCACCTGCGCGCGCTGGAGGCGAAGATCGCCGGCCATGCCGAGGCGGCATTGCGGGCGGCCGGCGGCCAGGCGGGTGAACGCACCCTGCTCTACCTCGCGCTGATCCTCGCCGATGCGCTGGACGAGGCCGAAAAGGCCCCCGCGCCCGCGCCTTCCCCCGCGCCGGAACCTGCCGTGCCCGAGGCATTGCTCGCGCGGATCGCCGATCGGCTGGAAGCCGTCGCGTCGGCCCTTGAGGAAAGCGTCGCGACGTCCTAAATAGAGCCGTGGCGGGAACTGCCCGGTGCGAGCCTTAGCAATTATCCCTGAGGCTATAATCTTCATCCATGGGAGCTGTCCCTGTGCAGATCCTGGTCTGCAACACATGGTTCCCACCTGACGTTCTGTGCGTCGGTGGATATTCAGGCCAACGGCCCATGGTGGTTCCCGTCACACCCATGTCCATGCCACGATGCTGAGCGAGAAGCCCGCCCTCCGCGCCCGGCTCCGGGCCGCGCGCGACCTGTTCGCGGCGCAATCGAGCACCGCGATCCGCGCGCCCGAAGCCTTTGTCGAGCGCCTCACGCCCGGGCTGATCGTCGCCACCTATTGCCCCGTCGGTAGCGAGGCCGACCCGACCCAGCTCGCCGCCGCCGCCGCCGAGCGCGGCTGCACCTTGGCGCTGCCGCATGTGATCGACCGCGCGGCGCCGATCCGCTTTCTCGCCTGGGAGATGGGCGCGCCGCTGGTCGCCGGCCCCTTCGGCCTGCGTCAGCCGGACGAATCGAGCCCCGAAGTCGCCCCGGACGTGATCCTGACGCCGCTGATCGGCTTCGATCCCCGCCTCAACCGGCTCGGCCAGGGCGCGGGGCATTACGACCGCGCCTTTGCCCGCTTCGAGAATGCCTGGCGGGTGGGCGTCGCCTGGTCCGCACAAGAGGTCCCTGCCCTGCCCGCCGATATCTGGGACGTGCCGCTCCACGCCGTGGTGACCGAGCAGGGCATGCGCCGGCACGCCGGGCCATGAACCCCAGCTGGCGCAAACCCGCCGGGGCGCTGGCGATCGTCGGGCTGATCCTGGTGTGGGTCGTGCTGGTCGCAAGCTTCTCGGGGTGGATCGGGCGCCTGCCGATCCTGGTGCAGACGCTGATCTACCTCGCGCTGGGGATCGTCTGGATCCTGCCGCTTAAGCCGCTCCTGCGCTGGATGGAGACGGGGCGCTGGCGGGGGTGAGCGCGATCCAAACTCCGATACAGTTCGTGGCCACGAACGTCCGCTACTATAGCGAACTCGACGAGCGTGCGTTTTTCGACTGGCTCGACCGGATGCCATTCGTCAGTGGTTATCGCGGTGTGGTTCGTGACCTTTTCATCGACCTGAGCCGCGTACCGACCGACACCGACCTTTGGGAAATCCTCGGCTTCTGCCGTCGCTATAGAGTTGACGTCGCGCAGTTGGAGAAATTCGTAACCGACGAGAACCGTCACTGGCTCTCGGACGAAATAGCGCGGACGCCAAGCTCTGCGGATAACCGTTAAGAGCACAACCGCCGACATTCCATGCCGCGAGCCTCGGATTGGCTCCGCAGATAGGTCGCCGCTTTAATTCCCCGCCCCACTCCGCTCCCGCACCGCCTTGAACTCGGACCCGGCCTTCCATGTCGGCCATGCCGTGCCGTTCGCCAGTTCCGCGCCGATCGTGCCGAGCAGATCGATATCCTGCACCGCACCGGCAAGGTTCCAGTCCGGCCCCCAGGCATCGCAGGCCTGATGGTAGCATTGGCCGGTATAGGCATCGATCCACGCCTGCCCGGCCGCCACGCCGCCCTGCTTCAGGTCCGAGGCCCCTGCAATGCCCATCAGCAGCAGCGTCGGCACGCCCTGCTTGGCAAAGGAGAAATGGTCCGCGCGGTAGAACAGGCCGCGCTCGGGCAGGCCCTCGGGGGTCACCCGGCGGCCTTGTGTCGCCGCGACGCGGGCCATGTCGTCCTCCAGCGTGTTCTGGCCCTTGCCGACCAGCACCACGTCGCTCGCGAGCCCCGCCGTCTGCAGAATGTCGAGCGTCAGGTTGGCGACGGTCTTGGCCATCGGCACCACCGGGTGCTGGGTGTAGTAGAGCGAGCCGAGCAGCCCCCGCTCCTCCGCCGTCCAGGCCGCGAAGACGACACTGCGCTTGGGCGCAGGCCCCGCCTTGATGCTCCGCGCGATCTCGAGCAGCCCGGCGATGCCCAGTGCGTCGTCATTGGCGCCCGCGCGGTAGATGCGGCCCTTCGCGTCGGGCTTGCCGGCGCCGTACGCGTCCCAGTGCGCCCCGAACATCACCGTCTCGTCGGGCCGCTCGCTGCCGGGGATCTTCGCGAGCACATTGTAGCTGTCGACCTGCTCGGCGGAGACCGGCACGTCGGCGGTGAAGCGGACGCCTTCCAGCGGCACCGGGCGGAAGCTCGCCTTGCGCGCCTCGATGCGCAGCTTGGCCAGATCGAGCCCGGCGGCGGCGAACAGCCGCGTCGCCGCCCCACCCTCCAGCCAGCCCTGCAGCGCAACGCTGGTCAGGTCGTCGGACTTGCGGACGATGTCGTAATTCTCGCCGCCGCTGCTGATCACGACGTTCCAGCCATAGCCCGCGCCCGGCGTATCATGGACGATCAGCGCGCCGACCGCGCCGCGCCGCGCGGCCTCCTCGAACTTGTAGGTCCAGCGGCCATAATAGGTCATCGTCCGCCCGCCGAACGTGCCGGCGACGGGCTCGCCCTTTTCCGCCGAGAAATCGGGATCATTGACCAGGAACACCGCGACCTTGCCCTTCAGGTCGACGCCCTTGAAGTCGTCCCATTGCCGCTCGGGCGCGGTGACGCCGTAGCCGACGAACACCACCGGCGCGTTCGTGATTCGTGCGGCAGCGTCGGGGCGAATCGTCGAGACGTAGAGGTCCTTGGCCTGCTCGACCGGCATCGCGCCCCTGGGGCCGTCGAATCGAAGCGTGGCGGGCGTGCCGAGGCGCGTGTGGAGCAGCGGCACCTTCTGCAGCCACCCCCCGTCCGGGCCCGCCGGCTGCAGCCCCAGCGCCTCGAATCGCGCCACGAGGTAGCCGAGCGTGCGATCCTCGCCGCGGGTGCCGGGCGCGCGGCCTTCGAACGAATCGGACGCGAGCGTGCGGACGGTCTGTTCGATTCGCGCAGGATCGGCGGCGATCTGGGCCGAGGCAGGAATGGCGGTGGTGGCGAGGAGCAGCGCGAGCGCGCGGGCAGAGGTGCGGATCATCGCGGCGGCTTAGCGCAGAAACCACGGGGCCTGCAAAGGGACCGGCCAGCGCGCATGTCCTTCCTTTTCGGGGGAGATGCGCCGCATGGCGCGAGTGACGGGGCTCGAACCCGCGACCTCCGGCGTGACAGGCCGGCGCTCTAACCAACTGAGCTACACCCGCTTGAAACCAAGCGAGGAAATCTTGAACGGCAATCGCCGCCGGATTCCATCTGGAGTCCCGCAAGGCGAGTGGCGCGAGTGACGGGGCTCGAACCCGCGACCTCCGGCGTGACAGGCCGGCGCTCTAACCAACTGAGCTACACCCGCTTGAGCCAAGCGAGGAGGCGGCACCTAGCCGCGTGTTTTGGGGCTGTCAACCGGATTGATCGAGGTTCGCGCGACGACGTGCACGATTGTCCGCCGGATCGCGCACCAGCGTGCCCTGCTCGAACAGGAAACCGGCGATATCGGGCTTGCCGGCGGCGTTGAGCACGGTCTGGATGATGATCAGCAGCGGCACCGCCAGCAGCGCACCGGTGGTGCCCCACACCCAGCCCCAGAAGCTCAGCGAAATGAGGATCATGATCGGGTTGATGGTCAGGCGATGCCCGACGATCAGCGGCGTCACCACGTTCGCCTCGACCAGATGCGCCGCGATCATGATCGCCGGCGGCACCATCGCGGTGCCGATATCGGCATAGGACATGAGGCCACCCACCGCGAGCAGCAGCGCCGCGATCACCGGGCCGATATAGGGAATATAGTTGAGCAGCGCGACGAGGCCGCCCCACATCAGCGGCGTCGGCATGCCCATCAGCCACAAGGCGCCCGCAACGATCAGGCCGAGGGTGAAGTTGATCAGCGTGATCGTGCCCAGATAGGCCGAGGTATCGTCCACCACGTCCTGGATCACCCGCGCGGTGGCCATCGCGCCGCCGAAGCTCGAGCGGCTGGTGATCGCGCGGCGGCGCAGACGGGTCCAGCCGGCGAGGAAGAAGTAGATGACGAGAATCGCGAAGAACATCTCGATCAGCGCCGACGGCGCCGAGGTGGTGAACAGGTCGAGCAGCGACGTCGGCGGCTGCGCGGCCTGCACCACCGGCTGGCGCACGGGGGCCGAGGCGAAGTTGTTCAGCGTCTTGTTCACGAACCGCTCGAGATTCGAATAGAAGCGGATCAACGGCTCGAGATTGTGCTGGATCTTGGGGATGCTCTCGGGCAGCCGGCGGATCCACTGCCAGGCCGGCACCACGATCGAGGCGAGCGCGATGTTCGCCGCGCTGAGGAACAGCAGCACGCACAGAAACGCGGCGATCGGCGCGGGCATCCGGTGCCGCTCCAGCCATTCGAGCATCGGCACCAGCGCGATCGCGATCACCAGCGACGCGGTAAGCGGCAGGAAGAAGCGCGCGCCGGCCTGCAGCGCGAAGGGCAGCGCCAGCACCAGCCCCATGCCGGCGATCAGCACCAGCGCGGCCATCAGCCGGTCGCGGCGGAGCGCCGGGGCCGCCCCCTCCCCCTCCAGTTCCTCGGGCAGGTCGGCCGCCATCATCGCATCGGGGAGCATGCCCGCCCCGCCATCCGTCTCGCCAAATCTGCCTGTACGCTGGTCCACGCGAAATTCCCTTTCTGGTACAGTGTAGAGACGCGGCCGTGTCGCGGCAATGCAGGGCCCTAGCACGGCGCAATTGCGGCACCATCTATTGCCAGCTAGCCTCATTTGCATGGCCGAATTGCTTCTGGTGATCGACGAGGGCACCACCTCGACTCGGGCGATGCTCTTCGCGCCATCGGGACAATGTATTGCGAGCAAATCTGCAGAACTGACGCAGCATTATCCGGGCCCCGGTCTGGTCGAGCATGATGCCGACGAGATCTGGCGGCACAGCCATGCGTGCGCCGCGGCGATGGTCACGCTGGCCGGCGAGCCGCAGCGAATCGCGGCGGTCGGCATCACCAACCAGCGCGAGACGGTGGTGTTCTGGGACAAGACGAGCGGCCAGCCGCTGGCCCCCGCGATCAGCTGGCAGGACCGCCGCACCGCCCCGCTCTGCCAGGCGCTGCGCGAGGCGGGCGAGGAGCCCGGCATCCAGGCCCGTACCGGGCTGCTGCTCGATCCCTATTTCTCGGGCACCAAGATCGCCTGGGCAATGGAGACCTGGCCGCAGCTGAAGGCCGCGGGGGACCGTCTGGCGATCGGCACGATCGAAAGCTGGCTGGTGTGGAAGCTCACCGGCGGGCTGCACATAACGGATGCGACCAATGCGTCGCGCACGCTGCTGATGGGGCTGGGCAGCGGCGGCTGGAGCGACGGGCTGGTAGACCAGTTCGGCGCCCCCCGCGCCGCGCTGCCGGAGATCGTCGACTGCGCGGGCCGTTTCGGCGTGACCCGCGCCTTTGGCGGCACGATCCCGATCTGCGGCCTTGCCGGCGACCAGCAGGCGGCCACGATCGGCCAGGCCTGCCTCACCCCCGGCGATACCAAGGCGACCTATGGCACCGGCGCCTTCGTGCTGACCAACGCGGGCACGCTGCAGCCGCGCTCCCGCCACCGCTTGCTCTCGACCGTGCTGTGGCAGCTCGGCGGGCGGCGGACCTATGCGCTGGAAGGATCGGTGTTCGTCGCCGGCAGCCTGGTGCAGTGGCTGCGCGATTCGCTGGGGCTGATCGCCACCGCCGCCGAGACCGAGGCGATCGCCCGCTCGGTGCCCGACAATGGCGGCGTCTATTGCGTACCCGCGCTCACCGGTCTCGGCGCGCCCTGGTGGCAGCCGGAGGCACGCGCGACGATCTCGGGGCTCAGCTTCGCGGCGCACCGCGCGCATATCGTTCGCGCCGCGCTGGAGGCCATGGCGCACCAGAGCCACGACCTCGAAACCGCCTTCGCCGCCGATGGCGCGCAATGGGCCCGGCTGCGCGTCGACGGCGGCATGGTGACCAACGACTGGATCGCGCAGGACCTGGCCGACATGCTCGCCCTGCCCGTCGACCGCCCCGATTTCGCCGAGACGACCGCGCTGGGCGCGGCGATGCTGGCGGGCGTGGGCTGCGGCATGTTCGACAGTCTGGACGATGCGGTGATGATGCGCGGCACGATCCGCACCTTCGAGCCGCAGATCGAACCGGGCGCGCGCGCCGCCCGGCTCGCCGGATGGCACGATGCGATCGGCCGGGTGCTCGCCCCCGGGCTCAGCTGAACAGCCAGGTGCCGAGCAGCCTGCCGGGCAGCAGCGTGAACAGCCCCGCAACGGCAAGGCCCAGATAGGTGAGCGACATCACCCGCCGATGTGCCTCGATGCGATGGGCGCGCGCCAGCAGCACGCCGCGCGGGATCATCACCAGCACCAGGAGCGACAGCAGATGGATCGGGCTGAGGCTGCCGGTCAGGCCGCGCAGCCCGAAGCTGGAAAGGGCCGCCACCAGCATCAGCACCGCCCAGAGCTTGCCGAGCGCCCGGTGCAGCGCATCCCCCTTGCGGCGCACCAGCACATAGGCGCCCAGCGGCAGCGCCGGCAGCACCGCGATCAGGTGCACGCTCAGCCAGAGATTGTGGATGCTTGACCGGGCGACGGCTCCGCTTGCAAGGCCGTGCACCAGCGCCAGCAGGATGGCGCCGCCGGCGATCACGCCCAGGGTGAGGATCAGCCGGTCGCGTGTGGGGATCATCAAGCCGGAATGTCCAAGATCGTTCATCAGTTGCTCCTTCCCGCCCTTTCTGCCGCACCGCCCGCGGCAGGCGAGCGGCGTTGCGAGAACGGGCGCGCCCCCTTCGCGAACGGCGCCCTCGGCGACGCGCCGTACCGTTCGCGAAGCGTGAACGGAGCACGCGCCTGATGCCCCTGCGCCGCCTGGCCGCGGAGCTCGCGATTCTCTCCGCACTGACCCTGCTGTTGGCGCTGCTCGGGCCGTTCGGTTCCTATGCCACGCCGCTGGCACCACGGCTGCTGCACTGGGCGCTGTACCTCGTCACCGGCTATGTCTTCTTCCGCCCGGTGATCGCCGCCGGGGGTGCCCTTGCCCGCCAGACCGGGTTGCCGCGGCGCGCGGCAATTGCGGCCGCCTGCGCCCTTGGCGCGTTCCCCACCAGCATGGTCCTCCTGTTCGGCTCGGCCGGATCCGCGTGGCACGCGGTGACCGGTGCGGCCATGGTCAGCGCCTATCTGCAGACGCTGATCATCGGCGCCACCGTGACGACCGTTCAGCTGCTCGCCGGGCACAGGGCCGCGCCGGCAGCACCGCTTCAGGCGGCGCCGATCGATCCTCCCCCGGCGGTTCCATCCGCCGAGCCAGCAGCGCCAATCCCCCGCCCGGCACTGCTCGAACAGCTCCCACCCCATCTGCGCGGCACCATTCTCTGCCTGGAGAACGAGGATCATTATGTCCGCGTCCATACCGATCGCGGCAGCGCGCTGATCCTGATGCGGATGCGCGATGCGGTCGCGCAGCTCGACGGGCTCGGCGAGCGGGTGCATCGCAGCTGGTGGGTGGCAGGCACCGCCGTGGTCTCCGCCACGCGCCAGGATCGCAACTGGAGGCTGCGCCTCGCCGACGGCCGCGAGGTGCCGGTGGCGCGCACCAGCGTGGCAGCCGTGCGGGCGCGCGGCTGGTTGGGCGACGGCTCGCCTGCGGAGGAATGAAAAAGGCCGACCCGGGGCGATGCCCGGGCCGGCCAGTGAGCCCTCGGGGAGGAAGCTCAGAACTTCACGCCGATCCCGGCGAACACGCTGGTGCCGCTGCGCGTCTCGTTGTGCAGGCGGTGGTAGATGCTGTTGAACTGCACCTCGGTCTCGTTGGTGAGGTTGATCGCATCCAGCGTCAGCCGCACCCGGTCGGTCAGGTTGAAGAACGCCGCCGCGTCGACATAGACGGTGCCGTCGAAGCCATCCTTGCTGGCCGCGTTCTTGCCGTCATAGGCGGTGCGCAGATACGACGACCGGTAGTTCAGCGAGCCGCGAATGCCCCAGCGCTTGGTCTCGTAGTAGAGCGTGGCGTTGGCATTGGTGTTCGACAGGCCGGGGATCGGGCTGTCGACGCCCTTGTTCGGCGCGTTCGAATCCAGCAGCGTCAGGTTGGCCGACGTGCCCAGCTTGTCGAACGGGGCGGGCAGGAAGGTGAAGTTGGTCTGCGCGGCCATCTCCACGCCCGTCACATAGGCCTTGGCGAGGTTCACCGGCTGGGTGAATTCGGCAACGATCGTGCTGGCGGTGGCACCCGCCACCATCGAGGTCGGCAGGCCGGTGGTGCTGTAGGGGACGTTCAGCAGCGTCTGGCTGGCAACCAGGTTGCTGATGTCCTTGTGGAACACCCCCAGCGAGACGAGGCCGATCTTGCCGAAATACCATTCGGCCGAGGCTTCGATCGCATTGTCCTTGTACGGCTTGAGGTTGGGATTGCCGATGCTCGCGGTGATCTTGCCATTGTCGGCATTGGCGCTGCCCGCCGCCGCGACCGAGCTGAGGCCCGGGCGGTTGATGTTCTTGGCCGCGGCGACGCGCACCAGGAAGCTCGGCGTCACCTCCAGCACGGCGTTCAGCGTCGGCAACACGCCCGAATAGTGCGCGCTGGTGACGTTGGTGCCGATCGGCGTGTCGCTGCTGTTGGTGACGAACCCGGTGCTGTCGAGGTCGGTGAAGTACGCCCGCAGGCCGATATTGCCGCGCAGGCGCATGCCGCCCAGCGGCGCGTTCCATTCGAGCTGGCCATAGCCCGCCGTCGTTGCCTCGATCACCTTGTAGGTGTTCTCGATGTCGGTCGCGCCGGCGGTGGTGTGCGATGCGTTGTAGGTGGCGAACGCCTTGGCATAGTCACCGGTGATCCAGCTCGCCGCCTTGTTCTGGGTGAAGACGACGGCATAGGGCGTGACCGGCGTGCCGGTGAAGGTGCGGAACTTGCTGTCGTTATACACCTCCGAGCCCGAGGTCTCGTAGCGGCGGTAGCTCGCACCGGCACGGAGGGTGAACACGTCGCTCAGCTTGAGCGCGGCGTTGCCCACGCCTTCCTTCAGGCTGGTCTTGTTCCAGAATTCGCGGAAGTAGAATTCCTTGAACTCGTACTTGGACGGATCGGTGGTGTTCCAGCGATAGACGTTGCTCGCGCTGGTGCCGTCGGCCGCATAGGTCGTCGTCATGCCGCCATAGGCGCGCAGGTACAGCTTGTCGTCGTACGGCGTGGTGTACTTCGAGTCCTCATAGCCGACATGGCCGTCGAAGGTGAGGCTGTCGCTGGCGTCCCACTTGCCGGTCAGCGCGATCTGGTTGAACTTGTTCTTGTTGAGCGAACGGCGATGCTCGCTGGCATAGGTGACGTTGTCGACGCTGATCGCATCGACGAAGTTCGTATTGTCCCAGTGGATCGTGTTGATCTTCGAGCTGGTGTCGAAGATCACCGAGCCCGAGGTGTTGTTGGGCCGCGTCGCCAGGTGATATTCGTCGCGGTGGGTGGTGAATTCACCGTGCAGGCCGTCGATCGTGAACAGCAGGTTGTCGGCCGGGCGCCACTGGGTGGCGAGCGTCAGACCGAGGCGCTCCTGCCGCGCGTCCCACACCGACAGGCGGTTGCCCGAAGCGAACACGAGGTCGCCCGACTTGAACTTGGCCTGCTGGTCCGCTGACAGCGCCGAGATGTCGAGGCCCTTGGTCAGGTAGCTGGCGATCTGGCTCGCGCTCAGCTGGGTCGGCGAGTAGGTGTTATAGCCCTGTTCCTCGGTCTTGCGCTTCGAATAGGCGACCGAGAGGAGGATGCCGAAGCGATCGCCCCAGTTCTGGCTGAGCATCGCGGCGACGCGCGGCTGGGCATCCTTGGTGAAGCTGTTGGTGCCGACCTTCGCCGAGATCGCGCCCGACAGGCCCTGCTTCTGCTCGAGCGGCTTGGCGGTGAACAGGCCGACCGTGCCGGCCATGCCGCCTTCGGCCTGCGATGCCTGGTAGCTCTTCTCGACCTCGACGCGCGAGAAAAGTTCGGACGCGAAGATATTGAAATCGAACGCACGATCGCGCGAGCGCTGGCCGCGGCTGTCCATTGCCGAATCGACATTGCCGAGCACTTCCATGCCATTCAGCTGGACGCGGGTGAAGTCCGGTCCCAGGCCGCGCAGCGTGATGCGGCGGCCCTCGCCGGCCTCGCGGTTGATCGCCACGCCCGGCAGGCGCTGGATCGATTCTGCCAAGTTGAGTTCCGGGAACTTCGCCATGTCCTCGGCGACGATCACGTCCTTGGCGATGTTCGCGGTGCGCTTCAGCTCGCGCGCCTTGGCGAGCGAGGCGACATAGCCGTTGACGACGATCTCGTCCGGCCCCTGGCCGGATGCGGCGACGTCCTGCGCGGCGGCTGCCATCGACAGGCAGCTCGCGCCCATGGCCAGCGCGGCAAGCGCCGCGCGGTGCGTGAATCCCATTATGCCCTCCCTGTGGTGTGTGGGGGCGCCTGCCCTGGCTGCCCCGCCGCGGCGCCTAGGGAGGGTTCATGACGCTGATGTGACATTGAATGTTGTTTTATGTGATTTTCAGCACATTAATGTGAGTTTCAAGGCCACGGCAACCTTGCTATGCAGGTAGTCATGGAGCGCTTGGAATCCCCCGCGCGGGCCGCAGCCGGCCGCGCCAGCCAGAATGCCCGGCTCGAAACGCTGCTCGCGCTGCTGGAACAGCGTGCGCACTGGTCGATTGCCGAACTGGCCGAGCGGTTCGACGTCTCCGAGGAGACGATCCGCC
This sequence comes from Sphingomonas sp. R1, assembly GCF_025960285.1. Lineage (GTDB taxonomy): Bacteria > Pseudomonadota > Alphaproteobacteria > Sphingomonadales > Sphingomonadaceae > Sphingomonas. Next base: position 1,281,033 of record NZ_CP110111.1, read on the forward strand.
GCGACGTGCGGCAACTGGAGCAGGCCGGCCGGGTGCAGAAGATCCATGGCGGCGTGTGCCTGCCCGGCGGCACGTTGGAGCCGCCCTATCGACAGCGGCTGCGCGAACAGGCCGAGGCCAAGCAGCGTATCGCCGAATGCGCGCTGGCGCTGGTGCGCCCGGGCATGACGCTGATGCTCGATTCGGGCACGACGACGCTGGGGCTCGCCCGCCTGCTGGCCGGCATGCGCGATCTGACGGTGATCACCAACAGCATGGAAATCGCGGCCGAGGTGCTCAAGCATCCCGGCCAGCGGCTGTTCGTCGCCGGCGGGGCGGTGGATCCGGATTATCATGCGGCCTTCGGCAGCGAGCCGATCGACTATTGCCGCCAGTTCGCCCCGGACCTGACCGTGCTTTCGATGGGCGCGATCGACGCGGCACGCGGCTTTCTCGATTTCGACGTGGGGGAAGCCGCGTTCAAGCGCAGCCTGTTGCCGCAGGCCCGGCGCGTCGCGGTGCTGTGCGACGCGACCAAGTTCCACAAGCCGGGCTTCGTGCACGTCGCCGGGTTCGGAGACGTGCACGATCTGGTGACCGATCAGGCGCCGCCGGACGATATCGCAGCGGCAGCGGCGGCGGCAGGAACGACGGTGCACCTGGCCTAGGGCCTAGGGCCCCGGGCCGCCGCCCTATCCTCCCCCGTCTCGAGGAGGACAGGGCCTGGCTCATGCCGCCTGTTCGGTAACGAACAGCGCCTTGAGATCCTTCTTGAGGATCTTGCCATTGGCGTTGCGCGGCAGCGTCGATTCCGAGAAGCGGATCGCCACCGGCACCTTGAACGCCGCGATCCGGTCGCGGACAAAGGCCTGCAGCTCCGCCTCGCTCGCCGCGGTGCCGGGGGCAAGGTGGACCACCGCCACCGGCTCTTCGCCCAGCGTGCGATGGGGAATGCCGATCAGCGCGGCATCGGTCACCGCGGGGTGTGCGTAGAGCACGTCCTCCACCTCGGACGAGTAGATATTCTCGCCGCCGCGGATGATGATGTCCTTGGCGCGGTCGACGATATAGAGGAAGCCCTCCTCGTCCAGCCGCGCCAGGTCGCCGGTGCGCACCCACCCGTCCTGAAAGGTGGCCGCGGTTGCCTCGGGCTTGTTCCAATAGCCCTTCACGATCATCGGCCCCTTGGCCCAGAGCTCGCCCACCTCGCCGACCGGGAGTTCGCGGGCGCCGTCCGTGTCCATGATCTTGAGCTCGGCGACCGGTACGGCCGGGCCGGCGCTGGTCGGGCGGGCAAGATAGTCCTCGCCGGTGTGGTGGGTCACCGTCGCCATCGTCTCGGTCATCCCCCAGCCATTGCCGGGGAGCGCGCCGAACTCCTCATGGATGCGCTTGACCAGTTCGGGTGCCGAGGGCGCGCCGCCATAGGAAATCGTCTCGAGGCTGGAGAGATCATAATCGTGCCGCTCGGGATGCTCGAGCAGCTGCCAGGCGATGGTCGGCACGCCGCCGGTCTGGTTGACCTTCTCGCGCTGGATGATCTCCATCGCCTCGATGGCATCCCAGCGGCGCATGAACACCACCGTGCCGCCCGCCGCGATCAGCGTCATCAGCCCCGCGCTGCACGCGGTGACGTGGAATAGCGGGATCACCAGCAGGCCCACCTTGTAGGGCGGTGCGGGCGGCGGCATCTCGCCCCGGCGGAGCATCGCGCGCGCCACCGAATAGCCCGAGGTGAGGATGTTGGTCATCAGGTTGCGGTGCGTGCCCACCGCGCCCTTGGGATTGCCGGTGGTGCCGCTGGTGTAGAACAGCGTGACATCGTCGTCCGGCGCGATCGCCACCTCGGGAAAGGCGATGTCGGCCAGCGCCGCCCAGCTGTTGCAGGGGCCGAGGATCGATTCGAGCGCGACCACCTCGCCCTCCAGCGGCGAGCAGGCGCGGCTGACCACCACCCGTTCCAGATCGGGCAGCGCGGCATAGCAGTGCTTCAGCCGCTCGTGCCGCTCGCCGTCGACGAACAGCAGCTTCGCGCCCGAATCCTTCATGCCATATTCGAGCTCGGCGCCGGTCCACCAGGCGTTGAGCGGCACCAGGATCGCGCCGATGCTGACCGCCGCGAAGAAGATCGTCGGCCATTCGGGAAGGTTGCGCATCGCGAGCGCGACGCGGTCGCCCTTCACGACCCCCTGTGCCTGCATCCAGGACGCGAGATGACAGGTCGCACGATAGTTCGCTTCGTAGCTGACCCGCTCGTCCTGGTAGATGGTGAAGGGCCGATCGCCATAGCCGCGCGCGAGCCGGGCAAGGATCGCGGCGTTGGGCGGGCTGTTCTTCCACACCCGGGTAGGGATGCCGCGAATCTCCACCGTCTCCATTTCGAACTTGGCGCCGGGGGCGGTGAGCAGTGCATCGACGGCGGCCAGCGGGGCCTTGGGCCAATCCGCGGGCAAAGGCACGATCGGTTCGAGGGTCAAGGCAGCTCTCTCCATCGAATTCTGAACTTTGGGTTTGGCGCAAGCACCAACCTGTCCCCACGTTAGTGTTGATTTGTCGCCCGCTCAAGGCAATAGAAAGCAGGCACCCGCGAGAAGGTGCATTGCACGTGTTTCGAACGAGAGGTATGCCGCAAGCGATGGAAGTCGACGACCCGATCGCGCATGGATTCGATGGCCACCGGCTCGCCCGGATCGATGCCTTTGTGCAGGCGCGCTATCTCGATTCCGGCAAGCTGCCGCACGCCCAGCTGCTGATCGCGCGCGACGGCCGAATCGTGCACTTCTCGCACCAGGGCGCGGCACGCGAGGGCGGCGCGCCGGTCGACGACTCGACGCTGTTCCGCATCGCCTCGATGACCAAGCCGATCACCAGCCTCGCCTTCATGATGCTGGTGGAGGAAGGGCTGGTCGCGCTCGACACGCCCGTCCACCATGTCCTGCCCGAGCTGAAAGGCGTGGGCGTCTATGCCGGGGGCGGCGGCGGCGTGCCGTTCCTGACCCGGCCGACCGCGCAGCCGATGCGGATGGTCGACCTGCTCCGCCACACCTCGGGCCTCACCTACAGCTTCCAGAACCGCACCAATGTCGATGCGGCGTATCGGGAAGGCCGGATCGAGAGCTGGCACGGCAACCTGACGCTCGACGAATTCGTCGCGGCGCTCGGCACGCTCCCGCTCGAATTCTCGCCGGGCGAGGAGTGGAACTATTCGGTCTCCACCGACGTGCTGGGCGCGGTGGTGCAGCGGGTTTCCGGCCTGTCGCTGGACCGCTTCTTCGCCGAGCGGATCTTCGCGCCCCTCGGCATGCACGATACCTTCTTCCAGGTTCCGCAAGACAAGATCCACCGCCTTTCCGACTGCTGGACGATGCAGGAGGGCAAGGGCCGGGTGCTGTACGATCGCGGCGAGGCCTCGGCCTGGGCCCGCTTCCCCAGGCTGGTCTCGGGCGGCGGCGGGCTGGTGTCGAGCGCGCTCGACTATCATCGCTTCAACACCATGCTGCTGAACCGCGGCGCGCTGGACGGGGTGCGGATCGTATCGCCCAAGACGATCGACCTGATGACGACCAATCACCTGCCCGGCGGCAGCGACCTGGCCGCCATGTCGCGCGCGCTGTTCAGCGAGGCGACGAACGCCGGCACCGGCTTCGGGCTGGGCTTCGCGATCAACCTGGACGTCGCCAAGACGCTGATCCCGGGCTCGGTCGGCGAATTCTACTGGGGCGGCATGTTCTCGACCGCCTTCTTCGTCGACCCCGTCGAGCGCATCTCCATGGTGTTCATGACCCAGCTTTCGCCGTCGATGCTCTACCCGATCCGGCGCGAGCTGAAGACGCTGATCTATTCGGCGCTCACCCGATGAGCGCCCCTCACCCCCGCCCGGCCCCGGCCGGAACTGCGAACTAGGAGTTCGATTGCATGTCCGTGATTACCACCAGCCGTCAGGGCGATGTCCTGATCCTCACCTCCGACAATCCGCCGGTGAACGCGCTCGGCGCGGCGGTGCGGCAGGGGCTGCAGGCCGGCATCGAGGAAGCCAAGGGTGACGACAGCATCAAGGCGGTCGTCATCATTTGCGCCGGCAAGACCTTCTTCGCAGGCGCCGACATCACCGAGTTCGGCAAGGCGATGGCCGAGCCGTCGCTGCCGGTGCTGGTCGACCAGATCGAGGCGCTCGACAAGCCGGTGATCGCCGCCGTCCACGGCACCGCGCTCGGCGGCGGCTGCGAGGTGGCGCTGGCGTCGCACTATCGCATCGCGGTGCCCTCGGCGAAGTTCGGCCTGCCCGAAGTGAAGCTGGGCATCCTCCCCGGTGCGGGCGGCACCCAGCGCATGCCGCGCGTCGCCGGCGTCGAAGTCGCGCTGGAGATGGCGACCAAGGGCGATCCGATCTCGGCCACCCAGGCCAAGGACGCCGGCCTGGTCGACCGGCTCGCGGGCGAGGACAGCCTGCTCGCCGACGCCGTCGCCTTCGCGAACGAAGTGGTCGGCCAGCCGGTCTCGCGCTCCAGCGAGCGCCCGGTCGCCGTCGATGCGGAGACCTTCGCCAAGTTCCGCGCGACCAACGCCAAGCGCTTCCGCGGGCTCGACGCGCCGAACACGATCATCGACATCATCGAGCAGACCGCCGGCAAACCCTATGCCGAAGGCGTCCAGGCCGAGCGCATGGGCTTCATGAAGCTGATCATGGGCCAGCAGTCGGCAGCGCTGCGCCACATCTTCTTCGCCGAGCGCAAGGCCGCCAAGATCGACGGCATCGCCGACGACATCCAGCTGCGCGACATTCGCCGCGTGGGCGTGATCGGCGCCGGTACGATGGGCGGCGGGATCAGCATGAACTTCCTCTCGGCGGGCGTGCCGGTGACCATCGTCGAGATGGCACAGGACGCGCTCGATCGCGGCACGAGCGTCATGCGCAAGAATTACGAGGCGACCGCCGCCAAGGGTCGCATGACCGCCGAGCAGGTCGAGAAGGCGATGGGCCTGCTCAAGCCGACGCTCAACTTCGACGATCTCGCCGAGTGCGACCTGATCATCGAGGCCGTCTATGAGAGCATGGACGTGAAGAAGGACGTGTTCGGCCGGCTCGACAAGATCGCCAAGCCGGGCGCGATCCTCGCCTCGAACACCAGCTATCTCAACATCGACGAGATCGCCGCCAGCACCAGCCGCCCGCAGGACGTGGTGGGGCTGCACTTCTTCTCGCCGGCCAATGTGATGAAGCTGCTCGAGATCGTCCGCGGCGCCAAGACCGCCGACGACGTGCTGTCCACCGCGATGGCGCTCAGCAAGAAGATCAAGAAGGTCGCGGTGATCGCGGGCGTCTGCTACGGCTTTATCGGCAACCGCATGCTGATGCCGCGCCAGGTGGAAGCCACCAAGATGCTGCTCGAAGGCGCCACGCCCGAGCAGATCGACAAGGTCCATGTCGCCTTCGGCATGCCGATGGGGCCGTTCCAGATGGCCGACCTTGCCGGCGTCGACATCGGCTGGCACCGCGATCCCAACCGCATCGAGAACATCCGCGACGCGCTCGCCGCCGAGGGCCGCTGGGGCCAGAAGAAGGGTGCCGGCTTCTACGACTATGACGAGAAGCGCCAGCCCTCGAACAGCCCGCGCGTCGCCGAACTGATCGAGGAATGGCGCGGCAAGCTGGGTGTGCCGAGCCACGAGATCACCGAGGAGGAGATCGTCGTCCGCACGCTCTACACCATGGTCAACGAAGGCGCGCTGATCCTCGCCGAGGGCATGGCCCAGCGCGCGAGCGACATCGATGTGGTCTGGGTCTATGGCTATGGCTGGCCCCCGTACCGGGGCGGGCCGATGCTCTGGGCCGACACCGAGGGCCTGAAGAAGATCGTCGAGGGTCTCGAGAAGTACGGCTTCGAAGTCGCCCCGCTGCTCCGCGAGAAGGCGGAGAAGGGCGAGAAGTTCAACCGGTAACCTGATGCCTTCCCTCTCCCGCCTGCGGGAGAGGGAGGGAGCGGCCGCAAGGCCGCGGAAGGGTGAGGGTGCGTGAGGTAAGACGCAGAGTCACCCTCACCCTCCCCACGATACACTCCTCCCCGGCACGGGGAGGGGGACCAGCCGCAGGCTGGTGGAGGGGCGGCGGACGCAGTCCGCCGTCTGCGACGGCGGCCCCTCCACCACCGTCTTCGGCGGCGGTCCCCCTCCCCGTACCGGGGAGGAATTTGGGAGAGGATGATGACGCAGGATCTCGACACGTTCCGCAGCGAAACCCGCGCGTGGCTGGAGGCGAACTGCCCGCCCGCGATGCGCGAACCGATCCGGTCCGAGAAGGACATCGTCTGGGGCGGGCGCAATCCCGACTGGGCGCATCCCGACCAGAAGCTCTGGATGGACCGCATGGCGGAACGCGGCTGGACCGTGCCCGACTGGCCGACCCAATATGGCGGCGGCGGGCTCTCCCCGGCCGAGACCAAGATCCTGCGCGAGGAAATGAAGCGGATGGGCGCGCGCACGCCGCTCAACAGCTTCGGCATCTCGATGCTCGGCCCCGCGCTCCTGAAGTACGGCACCGAGGAACAGAAGCTCGAGCATCTGCCTAGAATCGCCCGCGGCGAGATCCGCTGGTGCCAGGGCTATTCCGAACCCAATGCCGGCTCCGACCTTGCCGGCCTCCAGACCTGGGCCGAGGATGCCGGGGACCATTATGTCGTCAACGGCCAGAAGGTGTGGACCAGCTATGCCGACAAGGCCGACTGGATCTTCTGCCTGGTCCGCACCAGCAAGGAGGCCAAGCAGGGCGGCATCAGCTTCGTGCTGTTCGACATGGCCTCGCCCGGCGTTTCGACCAAGCCGATCCTGCTGATTTCGGGCTACTCGCCGTTCTGCGAAACCTTCTTCGACAATGTGCGCGTGCCCAAGTCCCAGCGCGTCCACGACGAGAACAAGGGCTGGGACGTCGCCAAGTACCTGCTCGGCCATGAGCGCGAGATGATCTCGGGCATGGGGCTGGACCGGGCGGGCGGCAACCCGCTGATCGAGGGCGCAATCGCAACGGTTGGCCTAGACGACCAGGGCCGGCTCGCCGATCCGATCCTGCGCGCGCAGATCGCCTTGTTCGAGGTACGGATGCGCGCCTTCTCGGCGATGTCCGAGCGCTTCCTCGACGAGCTCAAGGCCGGCCGGGCGCACCCTGCCCAGCCGAGCATGATGAAATATGTCGGCACCGAACTGAACAAGCAGCGCCACGAACTGATCATGGCGGCGGGCGGATCGGATGCGCTGGAGTGGGAGAGCGACGCCTCGGCCAAGGGCGCCAGGCCCCGGGCGTGGCTGCGGACCAAGGCCAATTCGATCGAGGGCGGGACGAGCGAGATTCAGCTCAACATCGTCGCCAAGCGAATCCTCGAACTGCCGGGCTGAGGCAGGTCCGTCGCCCCAGCGAACGCTGGGGCCTCCCGCCGCGGACGAACCGCCCGTGATACCAGATGCCAGCGCTCGCTGGCAGGACGACCGGAAGAGCAGCCGATGCCCCTGTACCTCAACGACGAACAGACGATGCTCCGCGACACCGCCCGCGACTTCGTAGCCGAACATGCTCCCGTCCGCCACCTGCGGGCGCTGCGCGACGCCAAGGATGCCACCGGCTTCAGCCGCGACCTGTGGAAGCAGTTCGCCGAGATGGGCCTCACCGGCATCCTGATCCCCGAAGCCTCGGGCGGCCTGGGTCTCGGCCATGTCGAGGCGGGCGTGGTGCTGGAGGAGATCGGCCGCAATCTCACCCCCTCCCCTTTCCTCTCCACCGCCGTCGCCGCGGTCGAGGCACTGAAGGGCACCGCCCATGCCGATCGCTGGTTCCCCGGCATCGCGGCGGGCGACGCGGTGATCGCGATCGCGCATGACGAGAAGGCCAAGTTCGGCCGCGCCGTCGCCCTCAAGGCCGAGCGCGCCGGCAACGGCTTCCGTCTGAGCGGCACCAAGCGCTTCGCCCATCATGCCCATGCGGCGGACCTGATCCTCGTGTCGGCGCGCACCGCCGGCAGCGACACCGACGCGGCAGGCATCACCCTGTTCGTGATCGACCCCAAGGCGGCGGGCCTCGATCTCCGCCCCGAACGCCTAGCCGATTCCAGCCTTGCCGCACATGCCAGCTTCGACGGCGTCGAAGTCACCGCCGACGCGGTGGTCGGCGAGATCGACGGTGGCGCCGATCCGCTCGGCCGGCTGCTCCGCGCTGCCGGTGCCGGCGCGTCCGCCGAACTGCTCGGCGTCGGCGCAGGCGCGAGCGACATGACGCTCGGCTATCTCAAGGAGCGCAAGCAGTTCGGCACGCTGATCGGCAGCTTTCAGGCGCTCCAGCACCGCGCCGCGCACCTCTACAGCGAGCTGGAGGTCGCCCGCGCCGCGACGCTCAAGGCGCAGCAGTTGCTCGATAGCGGCGAGCCCGCCGACGAGGCGGTGGCGATCGCCAAGGCGATGACCGGGCTTGCCACCACGCTTGCGGTGCAGGAGGGTATCCAGATGCATGGCGGCATCGGCATGACCGACGAATATGATATCGGCTTCTACATGAAGCGTGCCCGCGTGCTCGCCGAAATGTTCGGCGACTCCAACTATCACGCGAACGCGCTCGCGGAGGCCGCCGGCTACTGATGACCGATCCCAAATCTCCCGAAGACCTGGTTGCCGCCCTCACCGCGCTGCTCGACGTCGAGACGCTCGACACCGACCTGTATCGCGGCGCCCGCCAGCCGGGTGGCGTCGGCCGGGTGTTCGGGGGGCAGGTGATCGCCCAGGCGCTGCAGGCGGCGCAGCGCTCGGTGGAGGACGGCAAGGTCGCGCATTCGCTCCATGCCTATTTCATGCGGGCGGGGGACGAGGATTACCCGATCCTCTACCGGGTCGTACGCGATTTCGAAGGGCGCAGCTTCGCCAATCGCCGGGTGATCGCGATGCAGAAGGGCAAGCCGATCCTCAACATGGCAGCCTCCTTCCACACGCCGGAGGACGGGCTGCACCATCAGGACGCGATGCCCGACGTGCCGCCGCCGGAGGAACTGCGCTCCGAGGCCGAACTGCGCGAGCAGATCCGCGACCAGATCCCGGAGAAGTTCAAGCGCTTCTTCCTGCGCGCCCGGCCGATCGAGATCCGCCCGGTCCACCCGCGCAACTGGTTCCAGCCCGAGCCGCGCGAGCCGCGACAATATAGCTGGTTCCGCGTCGTCGCGCCGCTGCCCGACGAGCCTGCGCTCCACCGCGCGATGCTCGCCTATGCCAGCGACATGACCTTGCTGGGCACCTGCATGCTGCCCCACGGCGTCAGCTGGATGAGCGGCCAGGTGCAGACCGCCAGCCTCGATCATGCGCTGTGGATGCACGAGCCGTTCCGCTTCGACGACTGGCTGCTCTATGCAACCGACAGCCCCTGGGCCGGACACAGCCGCGGGTTCAACCGCGGCAGCATCTATGCGCGCGACGGGCGCCTGGTCGCGAGCGTGACGCAGGAAGGGCTGATCCGGGCATCGGATCGCACCTGATTGCTCCACTTTGGCGCAATCTCCTTACGGATACGAAATAATAGCGCTTGATACTTCACGATTCGTGCAGCTATCCCCCGGCCGGGAAGTCCGGGGAACAGCTCAATGCGTTATGGCGCACTTGCGATTGCCGCGCTGTCTTGCGCGTGCCTGCCGGCTGCCGGTGGACTGCATGCGCAGACGCTGGAGGACGCCGTGCTCGAGCGGATCAATGCGGTGCGCGCCAACCCGCGGGCCTATGCCGACCAGCTTCGCGCCTATCGCAGCTATTTCGACGGTGAGATCGTCTATCTACCCGGCGACTATAACGGCGTGCTGACCAAGGAAGGCGCCGCGGTCGTCGACGAGACGATCGCCTTTCTCGAGCGCCAGCCATCCTTGCCGCCGCTGGCGCCGGCGCAGGTGCTGACGCTCACCGCCGCGGACTATTCGCGCGAACAGGGCACCCTGGGCGCGCGCGGCCATGTCGGCGCGGACGGGAGCCAGCCGGGCGAGCGGGTGAAGCGCCATGGCGGCGGAATCTTCGTCGGCGAAGCCATCGCCTATGGCTCCAACGATGCCGAGGAGGTCGTCCGCCAGATGGTGGTGGACGACGGCGTGCCGGATCGCGGCCATCGCAAATTGCTGTTCGACAAGAATTTCCGCTTCGCCGGCATCGGCTGCGGACCGCATGCCCGGATGGACCATATCTGTGTGGTCGATCTCAGCGCCACGCCCGATGGCCGCGCGGTCCGCGTCCGCTACGCGCTGCAGCGCTGACCGGCACGGCCGCTCACTTCCGCCCGAACAGCTTCTCGATGTCGCCATGTGCCAGCTTCACCCAGGTGGGGCGGCCATGGTTGCACTGGCCCGAATGCGGGGTGACCTCCATTTCGCGGAGCAGCGCATTCATCTCGGCGACCGAAAGGATGCGGCCGGCGCGCACCGAGCCATGGCAGGCCATGGTCGCGGCAACATGGTCGAGCCGTTCCTTCAGACTGAGCGCCTCGTCGAAGCTGGCGAGTTCGTCTGCCAGATCGGTGACGAGACCGTGGATGTCGCCGGTGCCGAGCGCCGCGGGCACCGCGCGCACCAGCATCGCGCGCGGGCCGAAGCGCTCCAGCTCCAGCCCGAAGGCGCGGAGCTCCTCGATGCGGGCCTCGAGCCGATCGCAGCCCGGCTCGTCGAGCTCGACCACTTCGGCAAGCAGCAGTGCCTGGGAGGGCACGGTGCCGCCCGCCATGGCGCGGCGCATCCGCTCCAGCACCAGCCGCTCGTGCGCGGCGTGCTGGTCGACCAGGACGAGACCGTCCTCGGCTTCGGCGACGATATAGGTCTTGGCGACCTGGCCGCGCGCGACGCCGAGCGGGAAGTCGGTGGCGAGCGGGGCCTCGTGCCGCGCGGGCTCGGCGCGCGCATGGGGGGCCGCGGCGAAGAAAGTGCCGGAATCGCGCACGACGCCGGAGTAGCTTCTTAGCCCAACCCCTTCAGGAGCGTCAGGTGAACCGCGCCCCGCGCGGTTCAGGTCCGCCTGGGAGGCGGACCAGCCTGACGCTGGGTTGGGTTGGGGCCGTGTCTCACCGAGACCAACCAATGGTCTGGACTCGCTCCACCCCAACCCCTCCTCCAAGGAGGAGGAGTTAGGTGAAGGAACACCCCCCTGCTGCCACAAGCCCAGCGCCGCGTCGCTCGGCCGTTGGACGCTGCGGTGCCCCGCGGCATCGAGCGCCCGCCGCAACCCGCTGACGATGAGCCCGCGTGCCAGCGCCGGGTCGCGGAACCGCACCTCGGTCTTGGCGGGATGGACGTTCACGTCGACCACCTCGGGCGGCACGTCGAGGAACAGCGCCACCACCGGATGCCGGTCACGCGCCAGCATCTCGGCATAGGCGCCGCGCACCGCGCCGACGAGCAGCCGGTCCTTCACCGGCCGTCCGTTGACGAACAGATATTGGTGATCCGCCACGCCGCGGTTGAACGTCGGGATGCTCGCCACCCCGCCGAGCACCAGCCCCTCGCGCTCGAAGTCGATCGCGACGCTGTTCTCCTGCAGCGCGCGATCGGTGAGCGCCGCCACCCGCGCCGGTCGGCTCTCGCCGCCCTGCACGCTCAGCACGCGGCGGCCGTCATGCTCGACCGAGAAGGCGATATCCGGCCGCGCCATCGCCAGCCGCTTCATCCCGTCGAGGCAGGCGGCATATTCCGCCCGGGTCGAGCGCAGGAACTTGCGCCGTGCCGGCACCCGGCCGAACAGCGCCTCGACCCGGACCCGCGTGCCGGGCGGCAGCGCGGCCGGCCCCTCGGCGACCCGCGCGCCGTTATCGACCGTCAGCGACCAGCCTTCGGCGCCGCGTACCCGGCTTTCCAGCGTCAGCCGCGCGACGCTCGCGATCGAGGGCAACGCCTCGCCGCGAAAACCGAGCGTCGCGACGTGCTCGATATCGTCGGTCGGCAGCTTGGAGGTCGCATGCCGCTCCAGCGCCAGCGCCATTTCGGCGGGTGCCATGCCGCAGCCATCGTCGATCACTTCGATCAATTCGATGCCACCGCCGGCCAGCTTCACGGTGATCCGTGTCGCACCTGCGTCGATCGCGTTTTCGACCAGTTCCTTCAGCGCGCTGGCAGGGCGTTCGACCACCTCGCCGGCTGCAATACGATTGACAAGATGTTCGGGCAGGCGGCGTATTGACATGGCATTCGCTGTAGCCCAAGCGACGGCCTCCCGCGACCCGCATCCGCATGGCACCAGGCCGGATTTTCCTCCGTCCCGGCACGGGTTCGGGCCAAACATTTTGTGCGAGCAGCCGGACGGGGGGCGCCCAACCGGCAGGACGGATCAATCAATGGCTTTCTCCCGCATTTTCAAATTCATGTCCCACGACATGGCGATCGATCTGGGTACGGCGAATACCGTGGTGTATCTGCGCGGGCGCGGCGTCGTGCTCAACGAGCCGTCGGTCGTGGCGGTCGAGACGCTGAACGGCGTCAAGCGGGTGAAGGCGGTTGGCGACGACGCCAAGCTGATGATGGGCAAGACGCCGGGTTCGATCGAGGCGATTCGTCCTCTGCGCGACGGCGTGATCGCCGACATCGACGTCGCTGAAGAGATGATCAAGCACTTCATCCGCAAGGTGCACGGGCAGCGCCGCTTCATGCGCTGGCCGGAGATCGTGATCTGCGTGCCGTCGGGCTCGACCTCGGTCGAGCGCCGCGCGATCCGCGATGCCGCGTCGAACGCCGGTGCCAGCCAGGTTTGGCTGATCGAGGAGCCGATGGCGGCCGCGATCGGCGCCGACATGCCGGTGACCGAGCCGATCGGCTCGATGGTCGTCGATATCGGCGGCGGCACCACCGAAGTCGCGGTACTCAGCCTGCGCGGCCTCGCCTATTCCACCTCGGTCCGGGTCGGCGGCGACAAGATGGACGAGGCGATCGTCTCCTATGTCCGCCGCAACCACAATCTGCTGATCGGCGAGGCCACCGCCGAGCGGATCAAGCAGGAAGTCGGCGTCGCCAAGCCGCCGGTCGACGGCATCGGCAAGACGATCCACATCAAGGGCCGCGACCTCGTCAACGGCGTGCCCAAGGAAATCCAGATCAACCAGGGCCAGATTGCGGAAGCGCTGTCCGAGCCGGTCAACACGATCGTCGAGGGCGTCCGCATCGCGCTGGAGAACACCGCGCCGGAGCTCGCCGCCGACATCGTCGACCAGGGCATCGTCCTCACCGGCGGCGGCGCGCTGCTGCAGGGGCTGGACGAGGTGCTGCGCGACGAGACCGGCCTGCCGGTCACCGTCGCCGAGGATCCGCTGACCTGCGTGGCGCTGGGTACCGGCCGCGCGCTGGAGGATCCGATGTTCCGCGGCGTTCTCCTCCAGGTCTGACGAAAGGCCAACGGCGATGGCGCCGCCACGGAATCGGCGCCCGGGGTTCTCGCGACGGGCGCAATATGGGCTGTTCTTCAGCTATGTGGCGGCGATCAGCCTGTTGCTGGTCGGCGGGGCGCTCGTGCTCGTCTCGCGCTACAATCCGCACCTGTTCGCCGCGCTCCGCAGCACCGTGGCGGAGGTGACCACGCCGGTGTCCTCGGGGCTCGATACGGTCCGACGCGGCATCGGCAGCGTGCCGGAGGCGATCGGCAGCTATTTCGGCGTGCGCGGCGAGAATGCCCGCCTCAAGCGCCAGATCGAGGCCGAACATGCCGCGCTCCAGCGCGCGCTGGGCCTGGAACGCGAGAACCAGCGCCTCCGCCTGCTGCTGAAGGCGCGCGACGCGACGCCGGAGACGATCGTCGTCGCGCGGCTGGTCAACTCCTCGGCCTCCAGCACGCGGCGCTATGCGACGCTCAACGCGGGCAGCTGGCAGCGTGTCGGCCAGGGCCAGCCCGTGCGCGACGGTGCCGGGCTGATCGGCCAGGTCGTCGAAGCCGGCCCCAACGCCGCGCGCGTCCTCCTCGTCACCGATCCGGACAGCACCATTCCCGTCCGCCGCGCGAGCGACGGCCTGCCCGCGATCGTCACCGGCAAGGGCGACGGCTCGCTCGACGTGCGTGCTGCCAATGCCGCCGCCAACCCGTTCCGCACCGGCGACCTGCTGGTCACCTCGGGCACGGGCGGGGTTTTCCCGCCCAATATTCCGCTGGGCCGCATCACCACGGTGGGGCGTGACAGCGCGACGGCGGCACCGGCGAGCAATCCCGATCTCGCCGATTTCGTGATGGTGCTGCGCGTGTTCCTGCCCGAGCCGGCACCGCCGCCCCAGCCCTTCCCCACCGCCACGTCCAAGCCCAAGGGCAAGTGATGGCGCTGGACCTGCAGCCGATGGGTGTGCAGCCGCCGCGCCCCCGGGCGCGCTGGCTGGCGCCGCTGTCGATTGCGCTCGCCTCGCTGCTCACCATCCTGCCGCTGGTGGTGACCGTGCCCCTCTTGCCGCCCTTCGGCCTGCTGATGCTGCTCGGCTGGCGGCTGTTGCGACCGGACGCGCTGCGCGTGTGGGTGGCGGCGCCGCTCGGGCTGTTTGATGATCTGCTGAGCGGCCAGCCCTTCGGATCGGCGATGTTCCTGTGGATGGCATGCATGTTGATCATCGACGTGCTAGAGACGCGCATCGTGTGGCGAAACTTCTGGCAGGACTGGCTGATTGCCGCGGGCGCGACCGCGTTCGTGCTGATCGCGGGGCGCTTCATCGCCTCCCCCATCTCGGCCAAGGTCGATGCGGCGCTGCTGCTGCAGGTGGGCGCCTCGGCGATGCTGTTCCCGCTCGCCTCGCGGCTATGCGCCTGGCTGGACCGCGACGTGGTGAAGGCCTGAGCCATGGTGCGCGTGACCGAAGCCGCCCAGACCTACAGCTTCTCCCGCCGCGCCGTGGTGCTCGGCGGCGCGCAGGGTGCGGTGGGCATGGTGCTGGCCGGGCGGATGGCCTGGCTGTCCGTGGTCGAGAACGAGCAGTACAAGCTCAAGGCCGAGAGCAACCGCGTCAACAACACGCTGATCCCGCCCCGGCGCGGCTGGCTGCTCGATCGGACGGGCAAGCCGCTGGCCAGCAATCGCACCGATTTTCGCGTCGACCTGATCCCCGACCGAATCGTCGACAAGGACAAGCTGCTCGCCGAGCTGACCCGGCTGCTCAACCTCACGCCCGAGGATCTCGCCCGGATCGACACCGACCTCAAGCGCGCCGGTGGCTTCCGCCCGGTGCAGGTGGCGGAGAACCTCGACTGGGACCGCTTTGCCGCCGTGTTGGTCCGCCAGCCCGAGCTGCCCGGTGTCGCGCCGACGCGCGGCTATGCCCGCCATTATCCGCTGGGTGCGGGCGTCGGCCATCTGATCGGCTATGTCGGGACCGCGTCTGCCGAGCAGTTCAAGGCGGACAAGGATCCGCTGCTCGTCACCCCCGGCTTCAAGCTCGGCAAGGACGGGCTGGAGAAAACGCTCGACCACCGCCTGCGCGGCAAGCCCGGCGCCAAGCGCGTCGAGGTGACCGCGCACGGGCGGCCCGTACGCGAACTCGAAACGCGGACCGACACGCCGGGCGAGAGCATCAAGCTCACCATCGATTCCGGCCTGCAGGAATATGTCGCGCGGCGGCTGGGCACCAATTCGGGCTCGGCGATCGTGATCGACGTGGCGAGCGGCGACATCCTGTCGATGGTGTCGATGCCGGCCTATGATCCGAACAGCTTTTCCGACGGCATCAGCCAGCTCGAATGGAAGATGCTGTCCGAGGACGATCACGTCCCCTTGATGAACAAGGTCCTGCAGGGCCTCTATCCGCCCGGCTCCACCGTCAAGCCGATGAACGGCCTGGCGCTGATGGCGGCCGGCGTGAGCCCGAACGAGCGGGTGTTCTGCTCCGGTGCGCTGCGCGTCGGCAATGGCGTGTTCCACTGCCACAAGAAGGGCGGGCACGGGCCGCTCGACCTCAAGAACGCGATCATGCAGAGCTGCGACATCTATTTCTACGAGATGGTCCGCCGCGTCGGCTATGATGCGATCGCGCCGATGGCGAAGATGCTGGGCCTCGGCCAGAAGTTCGACATGCCGTTCACCACCCAGCGCTACGGCACCGTCCCGGACAGCGCCTGGAAGCTGAAGAAATACCATCATCCCTGGACGGTGGCGGACTCGCTCAACGCCTCGATCGGCCAGGGCTATGTGCTCGCCAACCCGCTGCAGCTGGCGGTGATGGCCAGCCGGCTCGCCTCGGGCAAGATCCTGGTGCCGCGCCTGCTCGCCAACGGGCCCTCGGGTGCGCAGCCCTTGCCGGTGAGCGCCGAGGATCTCGCCGTCGTGCGCGAAGCGATGTACGGCGTGATCAATGGCGGCGGCACCGGCGGCGCGGCACGGATGTACGTCCCCGGCGTCGCGCTGGCGGGCAAGACCGGCACCGCGCAGGTCCGCCGCATCACCATGGCCGAGCGCCGCGCCGGCGTGCTCAAGAACGGCGCGCTGCCGTTCAAGATGCGCGACCACGCGCTGCTGGTGTGCTTCGCGCCGCACGACAATCCGAAATATGCCGCCGCGATCGTGCTCGAGCACAACGGCCACACCATCCGCAATCTCGACACGCCGCTGATCGGCCGGGACATCATGACCTATCTGTTCGATCGCGACCAGGCGATGAAGACGCTCGCTGAAGTCGAGCCGACTTGGGGCGGCGACTATACGACGCGGATGGCGGCCCAGTCGGCGGCCTTCCGGGACGCACAGGCCGCGCCGCCGCCGCCCGCGCCCGAGGATACCGAGGAAGCCGCGAGCAGCCTCGCCGACCAGGCCGCCAACAGCACCGCCGACTCCACGAAGCGCGACGTGGCGCCCACCGGCAGCGTGGAAGGCGACTGATGGCACGCCCCGGCAACGGCATCGTCCCCACCCAGGTCGCGCAGCTGCCGTGGAAGATCCTCTTCCTCGTCATGGCGATCGGCGCCTTCGGGCTGGTCGTGCTCTATTCGGCGGCGGGCGGCAGCATCCGGCCCTGGGCGATCAACCAGGGCACCCGCTTCTTCCTCTTCCTCGCGGTCGCGATCGGCATGTCGCGCGTGCCGGTGCGGATCTGGTCGCAATGGTCGCTGCCGGTCTATGCCGGGCTGGTGGTCGCGCTGCTGGGGGTAGAGGCGCTGGGCAAGGTCGCGGGCGGCAGCCAGCGCTGGATCAGCCTGGGCGGCTTCCAGTTCCAGCCCTCCGAGCTGATGAAGCCGATGATCGTGCTGGCACTCGCGCGCTTCTACGAGATGCTGCCCGCCAGCGAGACGCGCAAGTTCGTGGCGATCTGGCCGGCCGCATTGCTGATCGGGGTGCCGGCGCTGCTGGTGATCGCCCAGCCCGATCTCGGCACCGGGCTGATGATCACCGGCTGCGGCGTGATGGTGGTGTTCCTGGCCGGCGTGCCGCTGCGGCTGTTCATCGCCGGCGCGCTGGCGGTGGCGGTGGCCGCCCCCCTCGCCTTCAACTTCGTGCTGCACGATTATCAGCGCAACCGGGTGCTGATCTTCCTCGATCCCGAGCGCGACCCGCTCGGCACCGGCTATCACATCACCCAGTCCAAGATCGCGATCGGTTCGGGCGGCATCTTCGGCAAGGGCTTCCTGCAGGGCACGCAGAGCCATCTCGACTATCTGCCCGAGGGCCAGACCGACTTCGCCCTGGCGACGATGATGGAGGAATGGGGGCTGGCCGGCGGCGTGTTCCTGATCCTCGCCTTCGGTGCGCTGATCGCCTGGGGCATCGGGGTGGGCATGCGCGCCAAGACCCGATTCGGCCGGCTGACCGCGGCAGGCCTCTCCGGCACGATGTTCCTCTATTGCTCGATCAACATGGCGATGGTGATCGGCCTGGCACCGGTGGTGGGCGTGCCGCTGCCGCTGATCAGCTTCGGCGGCACCGCGGTGATGACCTTCATGCTGTGCCTGGGCGTGCTGCTCTCGATCGACCGCGACAGCCGCACCAAGACGCGCTGGTGATTTTTTCACTTTTGGGGTTTACAACCCGCAAGAGGCGACGCTAAAGGCGCGCCTCCGAAGCGGCGGCGCCCCACCAAAGGGCGCATTGCGGAAGCCGGAATGGACACATAGCTCAGTTGGTAGAGCAGCTGACTCTTAATCAGCGGGTCCTTGGTTCGAGCCCAAGTGTGTCCACCACCGCCTTCCCCCATCCGCCTTCCGGTATGGACACATAGCTCAGTTGGTAGAGCAGCTGACTCTTAATCAGCGGGTCCTTGGTTCGAGCCCAAGTGTGTCCACCACCCTCCATTCGTAACAATCACGACGTCGGCGTGCACGCGGACACGCATCGCCGCGCCCGCCAGTTGCCGACATGCGCCGCCGCCAGGGCGAGGCTGCCGATGACGGTCAGTCCCGTTTCCAGCACACCGGGGACAGGCAAGGCGACGCCCGCTGCCATCAGGCCGAGACCCATTGCCCCCATGAGCAGCGGCACCCCCGCACGATGCCGTTTCCAACCGCCGATCAGGGCAACCGCGCCGATCGGAAGCACACCGGCCAGCATGATCGCGTGGAACCACGCACCCCGATCGAGCGCGCCGGCAAGGCTCGGTAGCGCCGCCAGCACCAGCGGCACCAGCAGGCAGTGCGCCATACACAGGAACGACGCGCAGATGCCTAGGCCATCCAACACCGCATGCCGCCGCCCGCCCCTGTCGACTCCCAAAGAACCCAATACCGTCGCTCCCTTGCCTCGGCGACTTGCACCCTTCCGCAAGTCTGTTATGATATGTTATAACCTAACATTGCCGAGGAACAATTGTGAAAATGGGCGTTTTTCCCCGCATCGGTGCAGCCACACTAGGCGGACCCGCGCCAATGGGGACAACCGCCACGGACCCAGGCGCCGCGATCGCGATCGAGCAGGGTCGGGCGACGGTTCTGGATCTGGCAACACAGCCACATGTGCACCTCGCCGTCTGGAACCGCCAGCTTCCCCCGCCACTTGCGCCGCTCCGGGAACTGGATTGGACCGCGATCGACGATCTCGACTTCGAGGTCCGTATCGATGACCTGGATGACACCGTGGCTGAAGCGCTTGCCCAAGCAGGCTATTGCGACGACGCCCTCCGCGCGGCGCTTCGCGACGAAATCGCGATGCTGGCGCGGCGCTTCGCCGGCATCTTCGCGGTCGATGCCGTCACGGTCCGGCTGGAATGGATCGAAACCGACGCCTGTCGCAAGTTTCATGTCGACCACGTTACCGCGCGCCTGCTCTGCTCCCTGCTCGGTCCCGGCACCCAATGGGTCTACGGAGAGCACGCCGAGAACAGATTGATCCGCCAGATGCGCGCGGGCGATGTAGGCATCTTCAAAGGACGGCGGGCGACGGACAAGCCGATGGTCCTGCACCGCTCGCCACCCATTGCCGAGACCGGCGACGTCCGCCTGCTGCTCGCCATCGATCCACCGGGCGCACGGTGACACGCCGGGACCCGCCCGCGCGGCGGCCGGGTTCTGACCATACGGATGTTGAAAAAGGCGCGTCAGCAAGGACGCTCAGCGACAGCCCCAATGGCGGAGAGGGAGGGATTCGAACCCTCGGTACGGTTACCCGCACAACGGTTTTCGAGACCGCCCCGATCGACCACTCCGGCACCTCTCCGCATGGGAGGATACGCACTCGAGGAAGGCCCCGACCTGCGTACCGGTCGCTGTGAGGCGCGGCCACTAGCGCAAAGTTTTGGGGGCCGCAAGCGGTCAAATCGAAGTTTTTTGCGGCGCGATAGCGGCGCGTGTCGCACGCCGCCTTCCCGGATCGGGATGGCCCGGCGCCGCCATCGCCCGCTCTAGACCGTTGCCGTCGCCGCTCCGCGTCCCTAGATTGGCCAGTATGTCAGAAACCAATGGTTCGCTTACCGCTCCCACCGCCGGTACGCCGATGCCCCCGATCGCCAGCGCGCGCTTCACGATCGGCGATGTGGTCCGGCACCGACTGCTCGATTTCCGCGGCGTGATCTTCGATGTCGATCCCGTCTTCGCCAACACCGACGAATGGTACGACTCGATCCCCGCGGACATGCAGCCGGCCAAGGATCAGCCCTTTTATCACCTGCTCGCCGAAAATGACGACTCGACCTATATCGCCTATGTCAGCCAGCAGAATCTGGTGGCCGACGAAAGCGACGAGCCGGTCGACCATCCCGGAATCAGCGGACTGTTCGAGCGGTTTGACGCCGGTCGCTACCTGTTGAAGCGCACGCATCGCCACTAGGCGCGCGCACGGTGCGAATGTCCCGGAAAATCGCAGGTCCGCCTTGCGAAACGGTTGACAATCCCGCCCCCATCGCATAGCAGCGCCCTTCCTCCTGCCGAGGTGCAACCTTGGCGGGCACATGCATTTGAACCAGAGAAGAGACCGATGTTCGCTATCGTGCGCACGGGCGGCAAGCAGTATCGCGTTGCCGCAGGAGACAAGATCGTCGTCGAGAAGCTCGACGGCGAAGCCGGTTCGACGGTGACGCTGGGCGACGTCCTGCTTGCCGGCGATGGCGGCGAGCTGAAGCCGACCGACGGCCTGACCGTTTCTGCCGAGATCATCGCGCAGGCGAAGGGCGAGAAGGTCATCGTTTTCAAGAAGCGCCGTCGGCACAATTATCGCCGCAAGAACGGCCATCGCCAGCAGCACACGATCCTCAAGATCACCGCCATCGGCGCGGCGAACTGAGCGACCGGCGAGATACGAGGAGTATAGACAATGGCACATAAGAAGGCAGGCGGCTCGTCCCGCAACGGTCGCGACTCTGCTGGCCGTCGTCTTGGCGTGAAGAAGTTCGGCGGCGAGACGGTTCTCGCCGGCAACATTCTCGTGCGCCAGCGTGGCACCAAATTCTACCCCGGCGTGAACGTGGGCATGGGCAAGGACCATACCCTTTTCGCGCTCGTCGAAGGCCGCGTGTCGTTCAAGGAAGGCAAGCTTGGTCGCAAGTTCTGCTCCGTAGACATGATTGCCGAGGCGGCCGAGTAACATCGGGCGACCGTACGGGTTGCCCACCAGGGCGACCCGGGTTCGGACGAACCAACCGAAAAAGGGAGACGGGTCGCCCCGGTCTCCCTTTTTTCATGCTCCCTGCAATCGCAGCGCAACACCCGCACGCCAATGGAAACGGCGTGGGGAGCTGCAGGACCGAGGAGTATTGGTCATGTTCGTGCGGACCCAGAGATTGACGCTTCGTCCCGGCTGGCCCGAGGACGCCCCTGCCCTTGCCCGGGCGATCGACCACGAGGCCGTCGTGCGCAACCTGTCGCGCGCGCCATGGCCCTATTCGATCGAAGCGGCGGAGACCTTCCTCCGGCATTGGACCGAAACGCGCTTCCTGGTGCTGGAGCATCAGGTGGGCAGCGTTGCGCTGATCGGCTGCATCGGCATCGAGGCGGTGGGCGAGGAAGCCCATGAGCTCGGCTACTGGTTCACCCCCTCGGCCTGGGGCAAGGGCTATGCGACCGAGGCGGCACGCGGCGTGCTGGCGGCGGCGCGCGCCGCCGGGATCCGCCGGGTGACCTCGCGCCACGCGGTGGACAACCCCGCCTCGGGCCGCGTGCTGCGCAAGCTCGGCTTCCAGCCTACCGGACGGGTGGCGCCGGTCTGGTCGAAGGGCCGCGGCGGCGAGATGACCTGCCTCGGGTTCGAGCTGGATCTCGACGCGGAGGACGCCCGACCGACGCCCGAACCGCGGCTGGCGGCGTGAGGCTGGCGGCAGCGGCGCGTCCGCTATGCAGCCTTGCGAACGATCATACCGAACGATGTGCTGACGAAACCGTCGATGGACAGCTTGAGGTGGCGTGGCTCGCCCAGCCAGTTCTCGCTCTTGGAGGTGAGACCAAGGTTCCAGGGAGGCAGGTCGATAAAGCTGTCCATGAC
Source organism: Sphingomonas sp. R1 (assembly GCF_025960285.1). Lineage (GTDB taxonomy): Bacteria > Pseudomonadota > Alphaproteobacteria > Sphingomonadales > Sphingomonadaceae > Sphingomonas. Next base: position 1,302,850 of record NZ_CP110111.1, read on the forward strand.
GTCAGTGCCGACGTCGAAATCGAACGGGATGACGGTGTGGCCCGCAATTCTCAGGCGCTCCGCCAGCGATTCCAGGTGCTGGCGCTGAAACAAAACGGTCGGCCAATGATCGGTCGTCGGACCGTCCGGCTCGACGTTGAATTCCATGGTGTGCACGGCCGTACCGCCCGGGCGAAGGGTATCAAGCGATCGCTCGATGAATCGAAGGCCGTTATCAATACTGCCGAGATGCTCAAGCGCGCAGATCGACCAGCAGAAATCATAGTCGCGCAGACCGACCGGAATGGCGTTCATGTCGACCGTCTCGATCGTTACGAAGCGCTCGAACACCTCGCGACTCACAAGGTGTGGAACGAAGGGGGTCGCCGCGGAACCGAGATGCTGGTTCGTCTCGATCCAGCCGCTCTCTGCCGCACGCTCCTCGGAATAATCGGTGGCGGTGACAAAGACCCCCTGCGCGGCGAGGTAGCTGGGAATGGGCTCCGCTCCGCATCCGAACCCCAGGCCCCGCTGCCCCTGCGTTAGGTGTCCCCCTTCGAAGAGCGCTTGCAAGACATAGGCGAGTTCCCAGATCTTGCGGTGATAGATTACCGGTGCTTCGAGCGCGCGCATCCAATGTGCAAGCCACGCGCTCTCGATATCACGCTGCGTGCAGCCCTTGGACGCCAAACCGATCAGGTCGGCGCTCGTATCGACCGGCGGCGGCAAGGCCGATGCCATCTTGCGCGCCAGATCATAGCCGAATGCCTTCATGTTCAGTTGAAGGATTCGGACTTCCTTCGCGATGTCGTTCAACGCATTCAGATTCGGCTGCGAACGATCATTGACGAGCGCAAGCAGCCGCTTGAGAATGCGGGCCTCAAGCTTTTTCCGTATCGACACGTTCCCCCCAGACGGTAAGCGACGTTTACAATGTGCAAATACCGCGCCGCTCGCCTGCAATCGACCTATCGAATTCGGTTTGTCATGCAAACCGTTCATCCCCTTTCTTGACGATGACGACCAAGCCGGTGCGCAAGCGCCTCTCCCCCGAAGAATCCCGCGATGCCGCCCTGGAGGCCGCCCGTACCCTGCTGATCGAGGATGGTCCCCAGGCTGTGACGCTGAAGGCGGTCGCGGCGCGCATCGGGCGGACGCATGCCAATCTGCTTCACCATTTCGGCTCGGCCGCGGGGCTGCAAAAGGCGTTGGCAGCCAGCATCGCCGACGCGGTGACCGCCAAGATCGGCGAAGCCGTGCTCCGCGCCCGCTCGACCGACCATGACCTGCGCGAGGTGGTGGACCTGACCTTCGACGCGTTCGACCGCGAAGGCGCCGGCGCACTGGCCAGCTGGATGATCCTCACCGGTAACCAGGACGCGCTGGACCCGATTCTGGAAGCGATCCACCGGCTGGTCGACCGGATCAGCGAGGGCCAGGACGCGCGCGTGCCGCTGCGCGAGGAAACGCTGCAGCTGACCCTGATGGCACTTGGCGACGCCCTGCTCGGCGCCCCCATGGCACGCGCGCTGGGCCTGCCGCGCGACAAGGCCCGCGAATTGGGCGCGGCCATGCTGCGGGATCGGATTGCAGCGGACGTGTGACGCCGGATGCAACTTGTGCCGGTGGCATCCCCTTTCCTGCTGTTGCCGCGGCGGTGACGATGCTCGGCGACGTGGAGGACTCCACCGCGCGATCTGGTCGAGGCTTCGCAAATCGCGGCGGCACACCAGCACGGGCGGATGTAGCAGCGTCGCATCGCCCCACCCCGCCGTCGCAGCGCGCGCCGCGTCGCCGGCGTCAGGAGCCGGCCGGTCCGCCCCCCGCGATCCGCTCCGCACGCGCGATGCGCGCCGACAGCGTGCGGAGATCGGCCCGCAGCTCCGCTGCCGGTATCGACTGCGAAGGCGCCAAGCAGTTGTAGAAAGTGGTAAGCTCGAGAAGATCGATGTCGGCCTTCGCGATCGCGAACTGCGCGGCGAGGGGCGACCGCTCCATCCGTGCCTGGAACCGCGCGACCGCCGGCTTCGCGACGGCGAAGAACGGCTGCATGTCATAGCGAGGGCATTGCCATCGTACCGAATCGAGCACCGCGCGAACGAGGGCCCGAAATGCCGGACCGCGGGGCTCGCTGAACCGATCCACGCCGCGCAGGTGCTGCGGCGGCGTCATCGGCTGCCTCAGTTCCGCCCGCAGAGTCTCGACGTCGCTGAAGACCCCTTCCAGATGCTGCGCCGGAAAACCGGGCTCGACGTTGGTCCAGCAGCCCATGTCCCCCGTGCGCACTGCATAGTCGACATCTTCTCGGGCAATCGCCACATGATCCGCCGCAGGTCCCGACAGCGTGCTTTCCACGGCAGCGACGAAGGCGGCCTCTTCCCGCCGCACCTCGCGTAACGCAGCCCATTGGGGGCGACGGCACACCCCCATCGCAACATCGGTATGGAGGAGACGGGCGTGATTGCGGAGCATCGCGCCGGAGATCGCAGCGGCCCTGGCCGCGACGTCGTCGTCGCGCGTTGAATGGCAGCCCGCGAGGGCGATCAGCATCGCCGCCGCCCCTGTCGTTCTTCTCATGCCTGCCCCTTTGCCCCGCCCTCTACGGAGCATGCTAGCCTATTCCGCCGCCTGCGCCACCCGGCGGGCTTCACCGTCCACCGCCTCGCGGACTGCGCGGGACAGTGCCGCGACGGTGAACGGCTTGCGGAGTACCGGACGGTCGCGGAGCTGCTCCGCGCTCGCCTCGCCGGTGAAGCCGGTGACGAACAGCACCGCCGCACCGCGAAGCTGGCCTTCGACGCAGGCGATCATCTCGGGGCCGGTCTGCCCCGGCATCAGCACGTCGGTCATCACCAGATCGAGCGTCGGCATCGATTCGATCGCAGCCGGCGCCTTGAGCGGATCGGCGCAGCCCACTGCGCGGTGGCCGAGCTCGTGCAGAGCCGCCAGCGTCGCCGCCAGCACGCGCGGATCGTCTTCCACCACCAAGATGTCATAGCTGCCGCCGGGCTTCTCCTCGGCCGCTTCGGGCAGGGCCGGCGCCGCTGCCTGCACCACGCCCTTGTAGCGCGGGAGATAGAGCGTCACCGTGGTGCCTTCGCCCGGCGCGGTCTCGATCGCGATGCCGCCGCCCGACTGGCGGACGAAGCCGAAGATCTGGCTGAGCCCCAGCCCCGTGCCCTTGCCCACCGGCTTGGTGGTGAAGAAGGGCTCGAACACCCGCTCCAGCACCTCGGGCGTCATCCCGCAGCCGGTGTCGCGCACCGCCACCGAGACATAGTCGCCCGCCGCACAATGCCCGACCGCATTGGCCGCCAGCCGCGATTCGCCGGTAAGGATGGTCAGCGTGCCGCGCCCGTTCATCGCATCGCGGGCGTTCACCGCAAGATTGAGGACCGCATTCTCGAGCTGGTGACGATCGACCCAGATCCGCCAGCCCATGCCGCGATCCTGGGTTTCAACGCGGATCGTGTCGCCCAGCGTGCGATCGAGCAGATCCCGCATGCCGCGGATCAGTCCGCCGGCATCCACTGCCTCGGGGGCCAGCGATTCCGAGCGCGAAAAGGCGAGCAGCTGGCGGGTAAGCGCGGCGGCGCGGTGGGCCCCCTCCATTGCGTTGTCGAGATGGCGTGCGGCTTCCTTGGGATCGCTCTCGATCTGGCGCCGCGCAAGCTCGACACCGCCCAGAACAACGGCCAACATATTGTTGAAATCATGGGCGATACCACCGGTGAGCTGGCCCACCGCATCCATCTTCTGCGCCTGGCGGAGCTTGGCCTCGGCGCCCTCGCGCTCGCGGGCTTCCTCGCGCAGCTGGGCGGTGGCGGCGGCGACGGCCTCGCGCAACTGCCCGGCACGTTCCCGCTCCCAGGCGGCATCCGCATCGGCCAGCGCGCGCTCGCCCTGCGCCTCGATCGCCAGCCAGCCGAAGATCACCGCGCCGAGCGCGATCACAAGACCGAAGCCGCTGAGCACGCGCGAGGCATAGCTGCTATTGTCGATCAGCTGCGCTGCGGCACGGGTGCGATCGCGGAGCACGCCGCGCTCTTCCTCGACGATCGTGTCGAGCGTCTTTTCCACCTGCGTGCGGGCAGCGCTTTCGCGCACCTGATAATAGGCGCCCCAGGCGTCCCGGTCGCGCTTGTAGGTGGTGTAGAGCGCGGTGTCGTCCAGCTCCCTGCCCCGCGCGAGGAACGCCTTTTGCAGCGCCTGCACCTGCCGGCGCTGGCTGTCGCTGTCCGCGGTCAGCTGGCGGAGGCGCTGCAGCTGCTCGCCCGCCCGCGCCCATTGATCGGCATATTGCTGGCCGAGATTGCGATCGGCGCTGACCACGTAGCGGCCCAGCGCCGCCTCCGCCGCTGCGATTCCACCGGAAAGCTGGTTGGCACGCAGGATCACTTCGAAGCTGTGCTGCTGGAGCGCGATGGCCCGGTCGCGCTCGAGATCGGTGCGCTGCTGGATCAGGATCAGCGCGCCGAGCACCAGCACGCCGGCGATCGCCAGTGCGCCCAGCAGCAGCAGGCGCCAGTTCTTCGCGTGAACCGAACGCTCCAGAGACGGGATCGCTTCGCTCATCCGAACCCGACTCTAGGCGTTTGGAAGCAAAGTGAAAAGCAGGCTTTAGGCGATCACCCCGACGGCCTGGCCGGCCGCGCGGAACATGCCCAGCACGCGTTCGATCTGCTCGGGCCGATGCTCGGCGCAGAGCGAGCAGCGCAGCAGGAAGGTGCCGGCCGGGGTCGCCGGCGGGCGTGCCATGTTGACGTACAGGCCGTTCTCGAGGAGCGCCTGCCACATCACCACCGCCTGCTCCTGGTCCTCCAGGATCACCGCGACGATCGCGCTTTCGGGGGTTGCCGTGCCGAGCTTGAAGCCCATTGCCGTCAGGCCGCCGTGCAGCGCGCGGGCATTCTCCCAAAGCCGGGCGCGCTTCTCGTGCGCGGTGGCCAGCTTGCGGATCGAGGTCGCCGCGGTCGCGACGACGCTGGGGGGCAGCGAGGCGGTGAAGATGTACGGACGGCAGGCCAGGCGGATCGCCTCGAACTTCGGGTGGTTCGAGATGCAGAAGCCGCCGACGGTGCCGACCGACTTGGAGAAGGTGCCGACGACGAAATCGACGTCCGCCTCCAGCCCCTGGTCCTCGTACACGCCGCGGCCATTGGGCCCGAAAAAGCCCATCGAGTGCGCTTCGTCGACCAGCACCATCGCGCCATGCTTCTTGGCGACGGCGACCATCTCCTTGAGCGGCGCGATGTCGCCGAGCATCGAATAGACGCCCTCCAGCACCACCAGCTTGCCGGCTTCGGCGGGCAGGCGGCCGAGGCGCTTGTCGAGATCGGCCACGTCGTTGTGGCGGAAGCGGACGATCTCGGCATTGCCCTGCTTGCAGCCGTCATAGATCGACGCATGGCTGTCGGCGTCGAGGATGATGTACTCGCCCTTGCCCGCCAGCGTCGAGATCATGCCCAGATTGGCCATGTAGCCGGTCGAGAACACGATCGCGCCCGACACGCCGTAGAAGTCGCGCAGTGCCTGCTCGACTTCCATATGGTCGCGGAAGGTGCCGTTGAGCATGCGGCTGCCGTTGGTACCCGAACCGAACTGGTCGAGCGCGTCCTTGCCGGCCTGGATGACGTCCGGATCGAACGTCATGCCCATGTAATTGTAGGTGCCGAGCAGGATGGTGTCCTTGCCCTTGATCACCGCCTCGGTAGGCGACTTGACCTGCTCCATCACGATCGCGAACGGATCGATCACGCCGCTGTCGAGCAGCGCCTGGCGCTCGGCGATCAGGCCGTCGAACTTGCTCATCAGGTCGGTCATGGTGGTCAGCCCTTGAGCTTCTGCACGGCGTCGACCAGCTGGCCGACATTCTCGATCTCGGCCTGCATGTTCATGGTGATGACGATGTCGAATTCGTCCTCGATCGCGGCGACGAAATCCATCACCGTCAGGCTGTCCCATTCGAGATCGCCGGCGAAGGTGGTGGTTTCCGAAAGCGCGACGCTCTTCTTGTTGAAGGGTTCGATCTGCGCGGCGACGATGTCGAAGATTTCTGCACGGTCAGTCATGCGGCCGGTCCTTAGAGTGATCGGCCGCAGGTGCCAAGCGAATGCGGCGAAAGCGGGCCGATGGCGGGGCAGTGCCCCAAAGGTCAGGCGGCGGCCGCCTGATCCTCGCCGGCACCCCGCAACAGCTGCGAGACCCACAGGTCGGTCTGGTCGGCGATCTTCTGGAGCAGGCCGGGGTGGAAATGGGTCACGTCCGCCATTTCGTCATAGCTGTCGATTAGGTCGGCGATCTCCAGGACGAACAGATGCTCGGGATTTTCCCGCGCGAATTTCCGCCACAGGCCGTTGAAGAAGCGCACGCGCTCCGGCGAGTTGTTCAGCCCCAGCCGGTACTTGTCGAGGGGGGCATCCTCCGGCGGCAGCACCACCAGCATGCGCAGCCCGTTCTCGATCAGATGGATGCACAGGCGAAGGACGCATTTTTGATAGATTCCGCGCTCCAGCAGATGCCATTTGCCGGGCCAGCGATTGTCCAGATAGTCTACCGTGGCGCCGTAAACGAGGAACGGCGGGTAGAGCTGGGACTGGTAGCTCTGATCGTCCATCATCCGCAGCGCGAACACCCGCGGCGCATTGTCGAACTCGATCGCGGGGCGGAAGCGGCTGTAATGCGCGATGCCGCCGGACTGGCAGTCGAACATGATGCGGATCGCCGGGTCCATGACCGGATCGAGCCGCAGCTCGTCGCGGATCGCCGCGCGGACCTCGGGTTCTTCAAAGCCGTGATCCTCGATCCAGTCGGGCGGCACGCGGCTGAAGCGGCCGTTGAGCGCGCTAAAGTCCACTGGCCCCCAGATATGGCGGATCTTGCCCAACGCATATTCCTCCAGCCCCATGTGCATCGCGCGGCAGGAGAAGGTGAAATGCACCAGGCGCTGCTCGATGCGGTGCCACATCACGAAGCCGACCAGACCGTAGCGGCCATATTTGTCCCAGGCGAAGATCGACCAGCTCTCGTGATTGGTAACGTCGATGATGTCCGCCTCCAGCTGCGCCGGATCGACCCGCGACTGGGTGTAGTTGAGCTGGTTGGCGCGGTTGATCAGTTCGGCGATGCGCGGGACGAACTCGAGATTGTCCATCAGGAACGGCGCACAGGCGCACAGGCCCGAGGCGCGCAGGAAGTCCTCGTTGGACTGGCACGCGGCCGCGGTGCGGTCCCGCTTCTTGGCCTCCAGGATGCGGTATTCGGCGACACGGCTGCGCGTGCCGGTCTGCAACGCCAGCAGGCCGGCGAGCTGTTCGTCGGCGTCGGCCGCCGTCGCATCCAGCGTCTGGATCTCGGGGAGCAGATGGCGGACCTCCGCCAGATTGTGCGGATTGTCGTCGATGAACAGCACGTTGGCCGGCCGCAACTGCATGTCGGCGATGATGCCCCGGATCGCCTCGGCCTTGGGGGTAAAGGCGATGTGCGGAAAGACGAACTCGTCCCACAGCCCGAACGCCTCGAGCTTCGCGCGGGCGGCGTCGAAGTCGTTCTTGGAACAGATCGAGGAGACCACCCCGCGGGCGTTGAACGCGCGCACCAGATCGGCCCGCCCCTCGAACAGCGCCACCGCGTCACCATCGGCCAGCGTGCCACGCCACAGCGTGTCGTCGAGATCCCAGAGGATGAGCTTGATCGGGGCGGTCCACATGCCCCCATTATAGAATGATTAAGGCTGTGCCGGACTCAGAGCAGCCCCTTGGCGCGATACCAGTGTGCGGTCTCGACCAGGCCGGCCTCGGTCTCCACCTGCGGCGCCCACAGATTGACGGGCGCACGGTTCGCAGGGTCTACCACCCAGTCCGGATGACAGAAATAGGAGACGCGGTCGGGGGTGAGCTTGGCCCGCTTGCCCCGAAGCAGCCGGTCGATGTGTGCGCCCGCCATCAGCACCGCCCGGGGCAACGACAGCGCCAGCACGCGGCGCCCCACGGCGCGACCGATCGCATGCGCGAATTCGGGATGCGTCCAGCCCCCTGCCCGGCCGTCATCGGGGTCGATCTCGCCAGAGAAGGTGTCGGTGGCGGCAAGTGCCAGCAGCAGGCGGCCGAGGTCGCTTACCTCGATCACCGAGATGCGGCCGCCGGGCGGCAGAAGCGCCAGCCCGAAACGGGCGACGCGGAAGAGCTCCAGCATTTCCAGATCGCCGGGGCCGTAAATCGCGGGCGGGCGGACGATCGTCCAGTCGAGCCCGGATGCCTTTACCAGCGTGTCCGCCTCGCGCTTGGACCAGCCATAGGCCGAAAGCTGCGGCTCGCGTCCGGCAAGCGACGAGACATGCACGAAGCGGCGCACCCCCGCGCCCTTGGCAGCCGCGAGCATGTTGGCGGTGCCGGTGATGTTGCCGTGCGCAAAGCCCTCGCGATCGGGCGCATTCACCACGCCGGCGACATGGATCGCCGCATCCGCACCGGCGCACAATTCGGCCAGCGCCGCCGTCGCGTCGAGATCGCCGCGCACCCAGGTGACGCCGTCGCGCACGGGCTGGTCGCGGCGGGTGAGCGCGCGGACCTGATGCCCGGCCTCCACCGCCAGGTCGATCAGCCGCGAGCCGACAAAGCCGGTGCCGCCGGTGATCGCGAACACGCTCACAGCAGCGCCATGTGGCTGCGATGGACCAGCGCGGCGCGCGGCGCATAGCCGAGGATCTCGACCAGATCCTCGCTGCGTCGCCCGACGATGCGCGAGGCATCGACATGGCCATATTCGGCGAGTCCGCGTGCCAGATGCCGCCCGTCCGGCCCGACCACCACCACCAGATCGCCGCGGGCGAACCGCCCCTCGACGCGGGTCGCCCCGGCCGAGAGCAGGCTCCGCCCCTCCTTCAGCGCCTGGGCTGCGCCCTCGTCGATATGGATCGCGCCCTTGGCGGTCAGCCCGCCGCGCAGCCAGGCCTTGCGTGCAGCCGCGCCCTTCTGACCGAGGAACAGCGTGCCCCGCCGAGTCGCCGCCAGCCGGGCCAGCGGATGCTCGACACGCCCATCGGCGATGGCCAAATGCGCGCCCGCCTTGGTCGCGATCCGTGCCGCCTCGATCTTGGAGACCATCCCGCCCGACCCCATGCCCGAGGCGGAGCCCCGATCGGCCATCGCCTCGATCCGCTCGTCGATGATGTCGACGGTTTCGATCAGCTGCGCGTCGGGGTTGGTGTTGGGGTTGGCAGTGTAGAGCCCGTCGACGTCCGACAGCAGCACCACGCCGTCGGCATTGGCCGCGCTCGCCACGCGTGCGGCGAGCCGGTCATTGTCGCCGAAGCGGATTTCCTCGGTCGCCACCGAATCATTCTCGTTGATCACCGGCACCACGCCCAGCCGCAGCAGCCGGTCCAGCGTCGCGGAGACGTTCAGATACCGGCGGCGATCCTCGAGATCGTCGAGCGTCACCAGCATCTGCGCGGCGGTCATGCCCTGATCGTGGAGCAGCTCGGCCCAGATGCTCGAGAGCGCGATCTGGCCCGTGGCGGCGGCGGCCTGCGCGTCCTCGAGGCTGGCGCGGCCGCCCTTGGGCAGCTTGAGCCGCCGCGCGCCGAGCGCGATCGCGCCCGACGAAACGATGACGAGCTGCTGCCCTTCTCGCGCGCGCGTGCCGAGGTCGCTGGCCAGCGCCGCGAGCCAGTCACGGCGGATCTGCCCTTCGGGATCGACGAGCAGCGACGAGCCGACCTTCACGACCAGGCGGCTGCAGGTCGAGGGAGCGAAACCGATGGCGTCGGCAGAGCGTGCGGGCGCGGACATGGCGGGGCTCTTAGCGATGCTGTTCGCCATATGCCAAGCGGATCAGACGATCGACTCGCGGTGCAGGTCGCTGCAATGGCCCACGCCGGTCGCCTCCAGCCCCGCCAGCACGCCGTCGCGCGTGTCGCTGTCTCCGGCGCGGATCTCGCCCAGTTCCGCCGCGGTGAGCAGCACCACCGGCACCACCCGCACCGGCGAAAGCGGCATGTCCTCGATCTGCGTCGCGAAATCGGGGGCCGGGCCGCCGATCATCACGCCCAGCACGTCGTCGGCGGTCAGGAAATGCGCAGGCAGCCGGGCGGCGATTGCGGCGGAGGCGGACACATTGGTCAGTTCCAGCGGGATCGGGCCGTGGCGCTCCAGCGGACGCAGGATGCCCTGTTCCTCGGCGACGATTGCCGCCACCCGCCGCAGCACCTCCAGCATCCAGCCGTCGCCAGCCACCTGGGTCGGCGCACCTTCGCCGGGACCTTCGACGAACAGCTCGATCTCGAAGCCATTGACGCCCGCGTCCTCGTGGAAGGGATCGGAAAGGCCGTCCGTCGCCAGGAGGATCGCATTGCCGCGGTGGATCAGGCGATAGGCCTCATGCCCCCCCGGCCAGAGCGAGCCGGCGGGCGCGGAGGAAAGGATGCGATCGCTTGCCGGCCCCAGCGCCGCCCAGAACCGCCCCCGCACCTCGGCCGAACGCTCGGCAGCGCTCGCGATTCGGCTCGGCGCGGGCACGCCAACTGCTTGCGGCTTCGAACCAAAAAGCCCACGCAACCAGCCGAACACACCCATCCGCGCCTCTCCCGAAAAAGGACCAAGGCGCGCAGCGATGCCCTAGAAATGCGTCAGACCGGCGACCATTCGACGAATTCTTCGCCGTCCTCGCCGGTTTCTTCGGCAGCACGGTTCTCATTGGGACCGATCACTTCCAGCAACTGGTCGAGTACCCAGTCGACGCCGGTTCCGGCCGCGCCGGACAGCGGAATGACCGTCGCGCCGCTCGCCTCTTCCAGTTCGGCGGAGAGCGCTGCGATCAGCTCGTCGTCGAGCGTGTCGATCTTGTTGAGCGCGATCACCACCGGCTTGTCGGACAGGCCGGCGCCGTACGCCTCGAGCTCGTCGCGGACGATCCGGTAGCTGGTCGCCACATCCTCGTCGTTCGCGTCGATCAGGTGGAGCAGCACGCGGCAGCGCTCGATATGGCCGAGGAAGCGGTCGCCGATGCCGGCGCCCTCCGCCGCGCCCTGGATCAGGCCGGGAATATCGGCAACGACGAATTCGCGCTGCTTGTGGCGCACCACGCCCAGCTGGGGCCGCGTGGTGGTGAAGGCATAGGCGCCGACCTTGGCCTGCGCGTTGGTCACCGCATTGATGAAGGTCGACTTGCCGGCATTGGGCAGCCCCACCAGGCCCGCATCGGCGAGCAGCTTGAGGCGCAGCCACACCCAGGCCTCTTCGCTGGGCCAGCCGGTGCCGTGCTGGCGGGGCGCGCGATTGGTCGAGGTCTTGTAGGTCGCGTTGCCGCGGCCGCCGTCGCCGCCCCGCAGGAAGACGATGCGCTGGCCTTCCTTGGTAAGGTCGGCCAGCAGCGTGCGCTCGTCGTCGTCGGCGAGGATCTGGGTGCCGATCGGCACCTTGATCACCAGATCGTCGCCGCCCGGGCCGGTACGGTTCGAGCCGGACCCGCCACCGCCGCGGGGCGCCCGGAAATGCTGGGTGTAGCGGAAGTCGATCAGCGTGTTGAGGCCCGCGACGGCTTCGAAGATGATGTCGCCGCCCTTGCCGCCGTTGCCGCCATCGGGCCCGCCATATTCGATGAACTTTTCGCGCCGGAAGCTCACGGCGCCGGGTCCGCCCGCGCCGGAGCGCACGAAAATCTTGGCTTGATCGAGGAAATGCATCGCGGGCCCATATACGTTCGGCGCGATTCCGTCACCCCCGGCGGAGTCTTTGGCCAAAATGCCGTTGCGGTCATGACACTTTCCGGGTGGCATCGGCGTTCAGCACGGCTATACGCGACCGGATCGTTTCGGTTCGTTTTCCGTTCCATGAGCGGAAAGATCACTCTCGAAGGACGTTCAGCGGACAGCATGAATTCGATCGATCGCTACATGGCGCGGCTGATCGCGGTGCCGCTGATCTCCACCCTGATCATTTCCGCGATGCTGCTCGTGCTCGATCGCATGCTGCGGCTGTTCGAGTTCGTCGCGACCGAGGGTGGCCCGGTGAGCGTGGTGTGGCGCATGCTCGCCAACCTGCTGCCCGAATATCTCGGCCTCGGCATCCCGATCGGCCTCATGCTGGGCGTGCTGCTCGCCTTCCGCCGACTCGCCACCACGTCCGAGCTCGACGTGCTGCGCGCCGTTGGCATCAGCTACACGCGGTTGCTGCGCGTGCCGTACCTGTACGCGATCGTGCTGGCGGCGGTGAACTTCGCGATCGTCGGCTTCGTCCAGCCCACCTCGCGGTACAATTACGAACAGCTCCGCTTCGAGCTGCGCTCGGGCGCGCTCGGCGCCTCGATCAAGGTCGGCGAGTTCACCAATTTCGGCTCCAAGATGACGCTGCGCATCGAGTCCAGCCAGGACGAGGGCCGCGACCTGCGCGGCATCTTCGTGGAGATGACCAACAAGGACGGAACGCCGCTGGCGGTCACCGCGCAGAAGGGCCAGTTCCTCCGCTCGGACGATCCGGACACGATCATCTTCCGGCTCTCCAACGGCACGCTCGTCCATTACGACAAGAACTCGCCGGTGCCGCGCGTGCTGACCTTCACCACGCACAATCTGCCGATCCCGCTGCCCAAATACGAACAGTTCCGCAAGCGCGGGGACAGTAACATCGAGCGCACGCTGCCCGAGCTGGCCGTCATCGGCCGCAACCGTTCGGCGCCCGAGATCGACCGCGAGACCAGCCGCTCGGCGTTCCACTATCGCATGGCGGAAGTGACGACGATGTTCCTGCTGCCGATGCTGGCAGTGGCGCTGGCCATCCCGCCCAAGCGCTCCACCTCGATGCTGGGCGTGTTCCTGTCGATCCTGATGATCGTCACCTATCACAAGGTGAACGAATATGCGCAGGGCGTGGGCAGCCTGGGACTGGTCGATCCGATAATCGCGCTGTGGGTGCCCTTCTCGATCTTCGCAGGGCTGACCTTCTGGATGTACTACACCGTCGCCTATGTGCCCGGCGGCCAGCCGATCGGAGCGCTCGAGCGCGCCTTCGCCAAGACGGCGAAGCTGATCGGGCGGCTGCTGCCCGGCGCCAAGCGGCGACGTCGCAAGGCGGAGGCCGCACGATGAACCTGGGTGCGCTGTTCCCCTCGCCGACCATCTCGCTCTACATGGCGCGGCTGTTCGTGTTCCGCACCTTTGCGCTGCTCGGCGCGCTGGTGCTGGTGCTGACCTCGCTCGACCTGCTGACCGAGAGCGCGGCGATCCTCGCCCATCCCGGTAACGGCAATGCCGAGATCCTGCGCTACGTGACGCTACGCGTGCCGCAGATCATGCAGACGTTCCTGCCCTATTCGGTATTGGGGGGCGCGATCTTCACGCTCGCCCAGCTCAACCAGAACAGCGAGATCATCGCGCTCAAGTCCGGCGGGCTTTCGGCGCACCAGGTGCTCGCGCCGCTGATGCTTTCGGGTCTGGTCGTCGCGGGCCTGTCGTTCGTGTTCAACGACCGCATCGTCACCCGCGCCACCGCGACGCTGGAGCAGTGGAAGAAGGTGGAGTTCGCGCCGCTGCCCGTCGATCGCGGCGACCGCGCCAACGTCTGGGTGCAGGCCGCCGGCAACCTGATCAACGTCCAGCAGATCAAGGGCAAGGGCGACGCGGCGCAGCTCTACGACATCACCGTCTATGAGCGGAACAAGGGCTCGCTCACCTCGATCCTCACGGCGAAGCACGGCGCCCGCGCTGGCGGCGCCTGGAAGGTCGACGCCGCCAAGCGCTTCGATGTCGCGAGCGCGACGCTGGCGCCGGTGGGCGACACGCTGATCGGCCAGGGCGTGCGGCCGGACCAGTTCACGCTTGCCCATGTCGATCCGGATTCGAGCTCTTTCGCCGAGCTGCGCGTTGCCATCGGCGAGCTCAAGGCCGCCGGCCGACCGACCAAGGCGCTGGAAGGTTCGCTGTGGCACAAGCTGTCCGGTCCGCTCTCGGCCTTCCTGATGCCGCTGCTGGGCGGCGTGTCGGCATTCGGCCTTGCACGCTCGGGCAAGCTGTTCGTCCGGGTGGTGATCGGGATGGCGCTGGGCTTCCTCTACTTCGTCGCGGACAATTTCGCGCTGGCGATGGGCAATCTCGGCGCCTACCCGCCCTTCCTCGCCGCCTGGGCGCCGTTCCTGCTGTTCCTGATGATCGGCGAGGCAGTGCTGCTACGGACCGAGGAATAGGCTCGGCTAAGCGCAGCGCACGCGAGACCCTCCCGATTATCAAGCCGTTTCAATATCCTGCGCCGACAGGACATTGATCCGGGCGCAGTGGCCGTATAGCCTTCATTAACCAAAAATGAGGGGTTCCATGAAACAGCTATTGGGCGCAGCGGTACTGGCCATTTCCACGATCGCCCCTGCCGAGGCAGTGACGGTGACACGCAGCTTCACCGTGACGGCATCAACGTTCATGCAGTTCGCGGGCAACCCTGCGCCGTTCAAATCGCTTGTCGCGGACATCACCGTGACGTACGATCCCAGCAAGAACGGCTTCTACGGCGCACCGGACTATTTCCGCGTCGTCACCGATGGCCAGATCAATGCCGGTCCGTTTGCCGCGACACCGATCGCGGGATATTTCGGTCCTAACGCCCTCACAAGCACCCCCCGCCTTGGCATCGGCGGCGCCCTCAACGGCGGCAATGTCGGCCTGCCCGGGACGGACGACTTCTACATCGTGTTCAACATCGACCCCGTCGGCGCCAGTTCGGTGTCGTTCAATCTCGCCACCGTGCCTGGCGCCTTTTTATCTACCAATGCCACCGTCGTGGAAACGACGGGCACGAGTGCGGTACCGGAAGGCGGAACCTGGATGATGTTGCTTGCCGGGTCTGCGCTCGCAGGTGGCGCCTTACGCCGGGCACGCATACGCGTCCTCCGCGCCTGAGTAGGCAACGGCCGAAGCGGTCTCGCCAGGCGCGCGACCGCTTCCCGAACAATCTACTTCCCCGGATGCGTCTTGGCCCAGTCGAGCGCCTCCTGCAGCGTCGTCACCCACACCTCGCTCCGATGTGCCGCCAGCCAGGCGAGCATCTTGCGGTGCTCGGCGTCCGGCACGGTGAGGTAATCGCCGCCGACGCCGTGGAACAGGAATACCGCCCAGCCCCCGCCCTGTTCTGCCTCGCGGACATAGGCGATCATCTTTTCCGCCGTCGCGCCCTCGCCGAAGCCGCGCGAGGGAATGTGCATCGGATCGGCCTTGGCGACGTTGGCGCGGGCATCCGCCGGCGTGTCGACCACGCCGCGCACATAGGTGACGAGGTTCGCCTTGCGCAGATCCTCGAGATAGTCGGTGCCGCCGGCCAGGCTCTGTCCGCACGGCGTGGCCAGGCCGTGGCGGGACTTTCCGTCCAGCGCGTGAAGCAGCACATTCTGCTGGGCGATCTCCCGCAGCATGCTTGCCGGCGTATAGGCTTCGCTCACATACCGGGGATCGGCCGGGTAGCTCGCCTTGCTGCAGGCGTGGAAGATGGTGTGGTTGGCCAGTTCGTGGCCGCCCGTCGCGACCTTGCGCCAGCGCTCCACCTGACCCTCCGCCACATTGGCGAGGAAGAAGGTGGCCTTGAAGCCGGCAGCGTCGAGTTCGGGCACGACATGGTCGAGCTGCGAGGTCAGCGCATCGTCGTAGGTGAGCACCACCGCTGCCTTCGCACCGTTCGGCCAGACCGTCTGCGCGTTTGCCGCCGGTACGCCCGCCGCCAGCGCCCACAGCGCCGCGGCCCGCAGGAACATCGCTTGCATCATCCTCTCCCTTGCCGTTGGCGCGGAGAGTAGCGTGCCGGCGGCAGGGGGCAAGATAGCGGTACCAAGGCGCAAAAAAGGCCGGCGCACCGTCCGGTGCCCGGCCCCTGTTGCACAGCAGCTGCCGCGATCAGCGCTGGCGCATGGTGCCCTGCGCCAGCTTCATCACCAGCCCGGCAAGGCTGGGATAATTGGCCTTGTGATAGGCCGAGCTCGGGTCGAGCGCAGCTGCAAGACGACGATGTGCCTCGCCGAGCGCATGATAGGGCACGGCCGGCAGCAGATGGTGCAGCGCGTGGTAGCGCAGGCCCACCGGCGCCCAGAGATAGGGGAGGAAGCCCGGCTCCGGCACGTTGACGCTGTCGAGATACTGCGCCGTCACGGTCAGCGGCTCGCCCTCATTCTCCCACAGGTGCGCGACCAGCGTGCGCACCTGGTTGATCACCGCCGAGGCAGCGACGATGCCGACATAGGCGAGGAACGCACGCAGTGGCAGGATGCCCGCCACGGTGATCCCGATCAGCGTGATCGCGAACAGGCTGGCGCCCAGTTCCTGCCAGAACCACTGGCGGCGGAACTCGCCTTCGGGTTCGCGGCGCTCGAACGACGGGTTGATCTGCAGCCCCGAATAGCGCGCGACGACCAGTCGGCGCAGCTTCGGGAAGACCAGCGACAACGGCGCCAGCACCGCGAAGCGGAGCAGCAGCCCGATCGGCATCAGCACCGAGACCAGCAGGAACAGCGGCAGCGTCCACGGCTTCATGCGCGCGAGCGGCAGATATTCGGGGTCCTGCTCGGTGCCGTAGCGGGTGCGGGCATGGTGGATCGTGTGGATGCCCTCATACATGAACGAGGGCAGCAGCAGCGGGATGCCGACGACGAGGTTCCAGCCCAACCGGAAACCCGGCAGCAGCGCATGCTTGAGATGGGTGATCTCGTGGATGAACAGCTCGGCGCGATACAGCGCGAACACCGCGATCGCCGCACCGAGCAGCGCCACCCAGGGCGAGGCTGCGAACATCGCGGTCGCCATGCCCGCATAGCCGACGCCCGCGGAGAGCAGGCAATCGGTCCAGTAAAGCGCCTTGTTGGGCGTGTGCAGGTCGCGGGTCAGCTCGGCAGCAGCGCGGAGCATCGCGCGGTCATCCGGCACGCCCGAAAGCCGGATACGTGCAATCGTTGCCGACACATCGGCATCCGGCGTGTCCGGAAGATCGAAGGCTAGCGTTTGGGTCATAGGTTCTGCCATTGGCCTTAGATAGTGGCTATACGGTGGCAGTACAGGGCGACCAAAGGGCCAGTGCGCTGCGCTGCACGCCTTGCGCTTGACAGGCGCCTTCGGACGCAAGACTGCATTGCGCCGTATCAAGAATTTCTGGGGAACCATCGTGGCTAGTGCCGATCTCAAGGTCCGGCCCGTTTCGGGCAAGGCCGACACCAAGGCGTTCATCGAGCTTGCCTATCGCCTCAACGGCGACGATCCCAACTGGGTCGCCCCCTTGCGCGACGAAGTGGCGGGCACGATCAGCCCCAAGAAGAACGGCTGGTTCAGCCATGCCGAAGGCCAGCTGTTCCTCGCCGAGCGTGGGGGCAAGGTGGTCGGCCGCATCTCCGCGCATATCGACACGCTGGCGCTGCAGATGCCGCCCGAGCAGGGCTTCGGCCCCGGCACCGGCTTCTGGGGCCTGTTCGAGGCGGAGGACGCCGAGGTTGCCGCCGCGGTGATCCATCAGGCCGAGGACTGGCTGCGCGCCAAGGGCATGACCAAGGCGCTGGGTCCGGTGAGCCTCTCGATCTGGGAAGAGCCCGGCCTGCTGGTGAAGGGCCATGACCATCCGCCGACGGTGCTGATGGGCCACCACCCGGCGCGCTACCAGGGCTGGATCGAGGCGCTCGGCTATACCGAGGCCAAGAAGATCGTCACCTACGAGCTCGACATCAGCAAGGAATTCCCGCCGATCGTGCAGCGCATCGTCGCCGCCGGCGAGAAGAATGCCCGCATCCGCATCCGCGAGGTCAACAAGGCCAAGTTCGCCGAGGAAGCGGCGATCATCCTCGCCATTCTCAACGATGCCTGGGGGGATAACTGGGGTTTCGTGCCGCTCACCCAGCCCGAGGTGGACGATGTCGGCAAGAAGCTGAAGCCGCTGGTGTTCAACGATCTGATCCGCATCGCCGAATATGACGGTGAGCCGGTGGCGTTCATGGTCACCCTGCCCGACCTCAACGAGCCGCTGAAGCCGCTCAAGGGGGCGCTGCTGCCGTTCGGCTGGGCCAAGCTGCTGCTGTGGCTGCGCAAGCCCAAGGCGCGGACGATGCGCGTGCCGCTGATGGGCGTGGTGAAGCGTCTGCAGAGCTCGCGCATGGCGAGCCAGCTGGCCTTCATGATGATCGAATATATCCGTCGCGCCTCGGTCACCCATTACGGCGCGAGCCGCGGCGAGATCGGCTGGATTCTCGAGGACAATCAGGGGATGGTCGCCATCGCCGATGCCATCGAAAGCAAGATCAACCGCGAATATCTGATCTATCAGAAGGCGCTCTGATCGGGCGAGCGGCAGCGGGGGGTAGTACCCGCTGCCGCCAAGGCCGGATCAACGGTCGGTCAGCGGATCGATGCCGGTGGTGCGGATCCATTCCGCGCGCGTCTTGCATTCGCGCGGGCGCGGAATGCGCGAACCGGTGATCACGTGGCTTTCGACGCAGATCCGCAGCGGACGCGCGCCGCTCTGGTCGGGCACCTCCTGCTTCTTTTCCTTGTCCGCAGCGAGGGGGGCGGCGCTGGCGGACGCCGCGCTGCCGGCGACCAGCAGGCAGGCGCCGGCCAGAAGGGCGCCGATGCGGGCGGTACGAACGAACTGGGCCATGTCTCACTCCTGAAAAACGGGCGTGCGGGGACGCTCCACCGCACGCGATGCAGTGGTTGTTGCCTTGGTATCTGCGATGTCGGTCTGGGCGGGGGGATCAATACTCGCCGAAGGGATCGGCGCCGTCACGGACCCAGCCCTCGCGGGTCTTGCACTGCTTGGTCTTCTTGCCGGTTTCGACATTCTTGCGCTCGACGCACCACACCAGGTTGCGGGCCGTGCGATCGAGCGACCGGATATCCTTCTTCATCGCGACGGGGGTCGGCTCGGGATCGGGTGCGGCATGGGCCGGCGCAGCAGCGGCAAGCGTGGTCGCGAGCAGCGCGGCGGCGGGCATCAGGCGGAAGATGTTGGCGTTGCGATACGTGGTCATGTCAGGCTCCTGTCTGCTTCGAGGTCCGACGTTCCTTCGTTTTCGCCGGTGCCTCCTCCTTTGCAGGGGCCGTGCCAACTTTATGGTGCGAGCAATTTCAGAGACTTACCGACATTCATCGAAGTGTCATGGTGCCACAACACAGCAAATCCCACCAACTATTGGCAGGATTTGCCGAGCAAGATGCCAGATGAAGGAAATGTGCCGGCCGATCTCGCGCGATCAGCGCAGGGTCACCCAGGTGGGTGCGTGATCGCTGGCCTTGTCGCGGCCGCGATACGCCTTGTCCACGCCGGCGCCGGTGAAGCGGTCCGCCGCCTGCGGGCTGAGCAGCAGATGGTCGATACGGAAACCGGCATCGCGCTGCCAGGCGCCCGCCTGATAGTCCCAGAAGGTCCACACGCCGCCCTTGGGGAACCGCGTGCGCAGCGCATCGGTCCACCCTTGCGCCAGCAACTTGCGATAGCGTTCGCGCGATTCCGGCTGCATCAGCGCATCCTCGGCCATGGCGCGGACCGAGAAGGTGTCGTCGTCGTTCGGGATGACGTTGAAGTCCCCCGCCAGGATCGCGGGCCGCTCCTCGGCGAGCAACTCCGCCGCACGTGCGTGGAGCCGGTCCATCCAGCGCAGCTTGTAGTCGAATTTCGGCCCCGGCTGAGGATTGCCGTTGGGCAGATAGAGCCCGCCGACGATCAGGTCGCCGATCTCGGCCTCGATATAGCGGCTGTGGGCATCCTCCGGATCGCCGGCGAGGCCGCGCTGGCGCTCGACGGGCTGCTGCCCCTTGGCAAGGATCGCGACGCCGTTGAACCCCTTCTGGCCGTGCCAGATCGCGCCGTAGCCCGCCGCCTCGATCGCAGCGACGGGCAGCGTGTCGTCCGAGCTCTTCAGTTCCTGCAGACAGACGATGTCCGGCTGCTGCTCGGTGAGATACTCGACAAGGCGCTCGAGACGGGCCTTGATGCCGTTGACGTTGTAGCTGACGATTTTCAACTGCGTGCGCTCAGATCGAGAAGCTGGTGCCGCACCCGCAACCGGATGCCGCATTGGGATTGGTGACCGCGAAATGCGCGCCGCCCAGATTGTCGATGAAATCGACCTGCGCGCCGCGGACCAGGTCGAGGCTGACGGGATCGACCACCAGCCGCACACCATCGACTTCCGCCACCACGTCCTCGGCGTCTACGGCTTCGGCGAGACCGAACCGGTACTGGAAGCCCGAACAGCCACCGCCTTCCACCGACAGCCGCAGGATCGCAGGCTTGGCCTGTTTGGTGGCGATCACCGCGACGCGCGCCGCGGCGGCGGGCGTCAGCGCGATGGCGGACTGGTCGAGGGTCGTCGTCATGGGTGCCGAGATAATGCGCCGGCGCCCATCCGGCAATGCAGCGAAGGGATCAGCGCGGACCGCCGACGCCGCCGCCGGTCACCGGCGCCTGTGCGATATATTCGCCCGACTGGATGAACGGGATCGGGTTGATCGCGTGCCCGTCGAGGCGGACCTCGTAATGGAGGTGGGTGCCGGTCGAGCGGCCGGTCGAGCCCATCAGGCCGATGATCTGGCCGCGACGCACGCGGCTGTTGTCGGCAACGAGAATCTTCGAGAGGTGGCCATAGCGGGTCTCGAGACCGCGACCATGATTGATCTCGACCAGATTGCCATAGCCGCCCTGACGACCGGCATGCGAGACGACACCGTCCGCGGTCGCGTAGATGGGCGTGCCGGACTCGCCGGGAATATCGACGCCGGCATGCATGGCGGCGGTGCCGCGGAACGGATCCGAGCGAACGCCGAAATGCGAGGTGAAGCTGACATGCTGCACCGGCTGCATCGAGGGGATCGAGATCGACGCCGATTCGATCGAGTCGAGCTTCTTCCAGGTTTCGAACAGCGAGCGGAACTGCGCATCGGCATCGGCGGTGACGGCGGTGGTGGCATCGTCGTCGCTCACCGGCTCATAGGGACCGCCCATCGCGACGCCGACCTTGACGAAGCGGTGCGGCGCGAGGCCGAGATGCTGGAGGCGGGCGGCCGCCTGGCGCACCCGCGCCTCGCCGACCTTCTGCGCCTGGGCAGCAAGCGCCACCTGCCGTGCCTCGACCTTCTTGAGCGGCGCGACGATCTCGCCGGTCAGCGCGCTGGTCTTCTGCGGCACCGCCTCGAGATCGGCTTCGAGAACCGAACGATCGGCCTTGCCGGAGACGACCGCGTTCAGCACCGCCTGGCGCTGCTCGATCTTGGCGGCCTGCAGCTTGGCAGCTTCCTTGGCGGCTGCAACTTCGGCGCGCATGCGGGCAACTTCCGCGCGCATCGCAGCGACCTGCGCCTCCGGCGAGCCCGCCACCGGCGCGGTGTACGCGATCGCGCCGGCCATCGCCTGCGACACGCCATAGCCCGAGAACAGCACGGTCATCACCGCCGCGCTGGCGAACAGAAGCTGAGAGCGGCCGCCGATGCTGAAGCGGCGAAGCTTGCCACCGTCATGCAGGATCACATCCCGCGTGGTGAAGAATTCCCGGAACTTGTGCGCGAAGTCATCGTTCTTGCGTTCGGACGGTACGGCCATGAGTCCCCGGCAAATTCATGGAAGCCAACACCGTAGCGACCCGGCGCGCAGCTTCAGGATGATGCGTGGCGAAGGGTCAGCCCCTGTCCTCTCCGTCCCGCTTGAGGACTCTTTTGGAGGATAATCAGCCGTCGGCAAGCGCTTGGTAGTATGCGCGCGTCAAACCGGCTGAGTCGCGCGCCGAGTCGTTGAACGGCGGCTTAATCGCACCCCTGAAATGGGTACGGACGAGATCTTGCCAAGTCGTTTCCGGAACGCAACGAGCCGCGACGCAGGCGAATTCGAACCACCGTGTGCCGGCCCGTACGTGCCGCACCTCATCGTTGACAATCCGCGTCAGGATCTTCGTCGTGGCGACATCCTCCGCGGCGGCGAACCGCTCGATCGTGGCCGGCGTCACGTCCAGGCCCCGCGCCTCCAGCACCATCGGCACGATCGCAAGGCGCGCCTTGGCATCATGGGCGGTTTCGGCGGCGGCGTCCCACAGACCGTCATGCGCAGGCAGCGCGCCATAGTGGCTGCCAAGACTGCGCAAGCGGCGATCCAGCAGCGCGAAATGCATCGCCTCGTCCGCGCCGACGCGCATCCAGTCATCGGTGAAATCGACCGGAAACTCGGCGCCGAAGCGGCCGATGAGATCGAAGGCAAGGTCGATCGCGACGAACTCGATATGCGCCAGCGCATGGATCAACGCGATCCGCCCGCGCTCCGAACCGCCCCGCCCCCGCTTGGGCATGCGATTGGGCGGCAGCAGCTCGGGCGCGGCAGGTCGCGCAGGGCGCGCGGGCATCGCCACGTCGAAGCGGAAATCGAGCCGCCCCAATCGCCAATCCCGCGCGGCGGCGCGAGCCTTCATCACCTTGTCGGTCGGGTCGGCGGCGTCGAGCACCGCCCGCACCGCCGCCGCCACGCTGCGTCGTTCGCTCACCCCAGCGCCTTCGCCGCATCCAGCACCTCGGCGGCGTGGCCGGGCACCTTCACCTTGCGCCAGGCGCGGACCAGCGTGCCCGCGGCGTCGAACAGGAAGGTCGAGCGCTCGATGCCCATATACTTTTTGCCGTACATCGATTTCTCGACCCAGACGCCCAGTGCCTCCATCAGCCCGCCGTCCTCGTCGGTGGCGAGCGGCACGGTGAGGTCATATTTGGCGGTGAACTTCTGATGCTTGGCGGGCGGGTCCTTCGAGATGCCCAATACCTTCACGCCGAGCGCGGCGAACTCCGGCATCGCCGCCGTGAAGTCCTGCGCCTCGCGGGTGCAGCCCGACGTATCGTCCTTGGGGTAGAAATAGAGGACGAACGGCGCGCCCGCGCCCCATTCGGGCAGCGTGATCGCGCTGCCATCCGCCGCCACCAGCGCGCCCTTGGGGAGCGCGTCGCCCTGCTCGATGCTCATTGCCCGGTCTCCATCAGCTACGGGCCTGGAGTGCGGCCCAGCATTGGCGCACCTCCTGCCGTGTCGCGTCGAGCGTCGCAACCACCGCTTCCCAATCGGGCAGGCCGAGCGCGCGGGCGATCAGCGCACGGGTACGCTCGCCCGGCGGCTGCGCATCGGGCGCGACCAGCCGCAACGTCACCAGCAGCCGGGTAAGAAAATCATGCGCGGCACCGAGCGCGGACGGCAGAAGCCCCTGCCCCACCAGCGCGTCGATCGCCTTGCCCAGCCGCGGGTCGAAGCCCGTGCGATGGCAGAGCTGCTGGACATGCACCGCGAATTCGAGGTCGACGAGGCCGCCATCGAGCAGCTTGGCGTCGAGCGGGCCCGCCGGCGGCTTGTGTGCGGCCATGTCGGCGCGCATCTTGGCCGCATCGGCGAGAATGTCGCGATCCGGCCGGGCGCCGTGCAGCACCCGGTCGATGATCGCCTGCACGTGCGCGCGCGCGGCTGACGATCCGAACACCGGACGCGCCCGCGTGAGCACCATATGCTCCCAGGTCCAGGCGTCCTTTTCCTGATAGCCGGCAAACCCCTCCAGCGAGACCGACAGCGGCCCCTGCGTACCCGAGGGGCGCAACCGGGTGTCCACCTCGTACAGCGGGCCTGCAGCGGTCGGCACCGAGAGCGCCGCCGTCACCCGCTGCGCCAGCCGGTTGTAATAGGTCACCGCCCCCAGCGGCCGCCGCCCGTCCGATTCGGCGGAATAGTCGCCGGTGAACAGGTAGATCAGGTCGAGGTCCGACGCATGGGTGAGCGCCCCGCCTCCCATCCGCCCCAGCGCCAGGATCACCAATTCGCTGTTCGGCACATGGCCGTGCTGGCCGGCGAACTCCTCGACGGTCGCTTCGGCGAGCACCGCGATCGCCGCCTCCGCAACGCGCGCATAGCCGGCCGACACATCAAGCGGATCGCTGACCCCCGCCACGATCTGTGCCCCGAGCGCGAAACGCTTCTCGTTGACCAGCCTGCGGACATGCTCGAGCCGCCACTGATAATCGGCGCCGCGCTCGGCCGCCGCCATGCCCTCGACCAGCTCGGACACCTCGCCGACCGGCGCCAGCGCGCTCGCATCGATCAGCCCGTCGAGCAGTTCCGCGCGGCGGCCCAGCTGCTCGGCCAGCGTCGGCGCATGGCTGAGGATCGCGCTCAGCAGGCGGGTTAGCGCCGGCTGTGCCTCCAGCAGGCGGAAGATGTTGACTGCGCTGGGCAGGCGCTTGAGCATCGCATCGAAGCGCGTGATCGCATGCTGCGGATCGGGCGCGCCGCCGAAGCCCGCCATCAGCGTCGGCAGCACCGCCTCGAGCGCGCTTTGCGCCGCCGGGCTGCGCAGCGCCGGATAGGTGGCACCGCGCCAGCCCTCCACCACCCGGCGCGCAACCTCCGCATCCGGAAAGCCCGCCTTGGCGAGCCGTTCGCCAAGCAGATCCGGATCCGTCGGCAGGCCGCTGCCGCCGGCCTCGGCGAGCGTGTCATAGATGCGGCCGACCCGCTCGACATGCGGCTGGAGCAGCGCGATCAACGCCGCGCCGTCGTCGAGCCCGTGCAGCCGTGCAACATTGTCGAGCGCGACAGGATCGCTCGGCAGCGTGTGGGTCTGACGATCATCAACCATCTGCAGCCGATGCTCGATCGTCCGGAGCAGGACATAGGCCTCGTCCAGTGCCGCGGCGTCGTCCGCATCGATCCGCCCCGCCTCCGCCAGCGCGGCCAGCGCGTCGCGGGTCGCGGACACCCGCAGCGCCGGATCGCGCCCGCCATGGATCAGCTGGTGGATCTGCGCGAAGAACTCTACCTCCCGGATGCCGCCGCGGCCCCGCTTCAGATCGTAGCCCGGGCCGAAGCGCTGCCCCTGGTGGTGATGGTCGCGAATGCGGCGGGAAATTTCCTGGATCTCGCGGATCGTTCCGTAATCCAGCGCCCGGCGCCAGACGAACGGCCGGATCGCGTCGAGAAAGCTCTGGCCAAGCGCCAGATCGCCCCCGGCGGCACGGGCGCGGATGAAGGCGGCACGCTCCCATGGCAGCGCCTGGCTTTCATAATAGCTGATCGCCGCCTCGACCGGCAGCACGATCGGCGTGACCTCCGGTGACGGGCGCAGCCGCAGATCGACGCGGAGCACATAGCCGTCGCCATCGCGCGCCTGCAGGATCTCCAGCACCCGTCGGCCGATCCGCACCGCCGCTTCCTCGGGCGCTTCGCGCGGCCGCACCGGCAGCGTGGCGGGATCGAAGATCAGGATCGGGTCGATATCGGAAGAATAGTTGAGCTCCCGGCTCCCCTGCTTGCCCAGCGCGATCGCGGCGAACCCGCCCGGCGCGGCATCCGGCGTACGCTCGCGGATGGCGGCGTGGATCGCGCGATCCAGCGCGGCATCGGCGAAATCGCTGAGCAATTGGGTCGTGCGCGTGAAATCGAACGCGGCCGAAAGGTCGCCGATCGCTGCGATCAACGCCAATCGCCGGCGCTGGACCCGCAGCGCCTGCGGCACCGGCATCTCTTTCGTGGGAGCGGCGGCGACCCCGATCGGGTCGGCCAGAGCCGCCGCCAGATCGGCCGCAACGTCCTGCTCGCGGCCGAGTGCCAGGCCAAGAAACGGAGAATGTTGGACAATGCGATCCAGAGTCGCGCGCAGGGAGGGGGAAGTCACGGTCGATCCTTACCGTCCAAAAACCGCACAGCTGCGGTGAACTGTGTCATGTTCAAGCAACGAATGTTGCACATGACCGTTTTGTGGCCGTGGTTCAGACGGCATCCTCCAACGCCCTCGAGGCAAGCGCAGCGACCCCTTATCGCATCGAGGGGCCGCGCGAAGGCGACGGCATCGCCCGGGCGCTGGCGAACGTATATGGGCGGGACCTGGGGCTGCCGCAGGACATGGCGGCACTTCTCGCCAAGCTGAACGACCGCGATCCTCGCTGCTATTGGTAGGCCTCACCGGCCCTGCATGTCCCGGTGCGCCGACGGCAGTCGTACGGTCAGTCCGTCCAGCGCGTCGGTGAGCAGGATCTGACAGGCCAGGCGGCTGGTGCGCACCGCGCCCATCGCGAGATCCAGCATGTCCTCCTCGTCTTCGCTGGCGCGCGGCAGCCGGTCGAAATCGGCGGGCGAGACGATGACGTGGCAGGTGGAGCAGGCCATCTGCCCCTCGCAGGTGCCCTCCAGCGGTTGGCCGGCATTTTGCGCCACTTCCAGCAGCCGGGCGCCTGGTGGCGCCTGCACTTCCTGCACCGCGCCGCCACCGGGCGCCTCGAACCGCACCCGGATCATGCCGCCACCCGCTGGGCGTCGGCAGCGGCGCAGATACGGTCGAGTGCGGTCATCAATTCCTCCTCGGTGGTCATGCGGCCGAAGCCGATACGGATGCTGGAACGCGACTGCGCGTCAGATAGCCCCAGCGCACGCAGCACATGGCTCGGGCGGCCCGAGCCACTTGCGCAGGCCGAGCCGGCGGAAAAGGCGATGTCGCGCAAATCCGCCATCAGGCGCGCGACGTCGAGCCCTTCGCGGCGCAGATTGAGGTTGCCACAGTAGCGATGCACGGGCGAGCCGTTGAGGATCCAGCCCTGCCCAAGCCGCCCGGTCGCCGATGCCCAAAGTCGACGGACATGCGCGGCGTCTTCCTCCGATCGCATTGCGGCGACCTTGGCCGCCGCGCCGAACCCGGCACACAGCGCGGGCGACAGGGTGCCCGACCGCCCCGGCGCTTCCTGCCCGCCGCCATGCAGCAGCGGCGCCAGCGGCACGCCGTCCCGCACCCACAGCGCCCCGATCCCCTTGGGTCCATGGATCTTGTGCGCGGAGATCGCCACGAGGTCACACGTCGCCGGGATCGGCAGGCGGCCATAGCCCTGCACCGCGTCGCACAGGAACAGCGCGCCCGCTGCATGGGCAAGCGCGGCCAGTTCGGCGATCGGCTGGATCACGCCAATCTCGTTGTTGACCAGCATCGCGGCGACCAGCCCCGTGCCCGGCACAATCGCGGCGCGGGCGACCTCCAGATCGACCAGCCCGTCCGGCCCCACCGGCAGCAGGGTGACCGGCCGTCCGGTCGCCGCCGCCGTATCCAGCACGGCCGCATGTTCGGTGGCGAGCGTGACGATACCGCCGCTGGTGCCCTTGATCGCCCAGTTCAGCGCCTCGGTCGCTCCGCTCGTGAACGCCACTTGTCCGCCGGCCGGCAGCAGCGCCCCCACCTGCGAGCGCGCGATCTCCACTGCCGCCTTGGCTGCGCGGCCGGGCGCGTGCGGCGAATGCGGATTGGCGTGCTGCGATTCGAGCCAGGGCAGCATCGCGGCAAGCGCTTGCGGGGCGAGCGGCGTCGTCGCCTGATAGTCGAGATAGATCATGCGGCCCGCGCCCGCGCATCGGCAAAGGTTGCGCGCCACAGCTCGGCGAAGCGGTCGACATCGGCGTCGGTGGTGCTGCGCCCGAAGCTTACCCGGACGACTTCGCGCAAGGCGGGCTCGCCCCAGCCCATCGCGGTCAGCACATGGCTGGGCCGCATGCTGCCCGAGGAGCAGGCGCTGCCCGCCGATACCGCGACACCCGCCAGATCGAAGCGGATCAGTTGCGCGGCGGAGGACACGCCCGGCATCCGGTAGGCGCCGATCAGCGGGCTGCGCGGGCTCTCCGCGCCTACCACCGCGCCGCCGTCTGCGACGATCGTCGCCTCCAGCCGCGCGCGCAGCCGGGCCATCTCCGCCAGATCCTCGGGCACGGCGACCGCCGCTGCGTAGCCAAGCGCGCCCGGCAGATTCTCCGTCCCCGCACGATAGCCCTTTTCCTGCCCGCCGGTCGGCAGCAGCACGCCCAGGTCGCGAACGAGGAGCGCACCGATGCCCGGCGGGCCGCCGCGCTTGTGCGCGGAGACCGCGACCAGATCGGCGTGGCGCAGCACCTCGGCATCGGCATGCGCCGGCATCTGCGCGGCATCGACCAGCAGCAGCCCGCCCGCACCGTGCACGAGCTCGGCGATCGCCGCGATCGGCTGGCGCACGCCGGTCTCGCTGTTCGCCCATTGCACGCAAACGAGCGTCCGGCCCTGCCCGTCCAGGGCGGCGGCGAGCGCGTCGAGCCGCACGATGCCGCCCGAGGTAACCGGCAGCACCGGGGCGCCCTCGCCCAGCCGCAGCACGGCGTCATGCTCCACTGCGGTGATCAGCCGGCGATCGACAACGCTGCGACCCATCGCGATCGCCAGCGATTCGCTTGCCCCGCTGGTCAGCAGCAGCTCGTGTGCCCAGCCATAGCTCGCCGCGATCCGGCGCCGCGCATCCTCCAGCGCCGCGCGCGCCGCCCGCCCGTCGCCATGCGGCGAGGAGGGGTTCGCCCAGCGCGTCACGCCCTCCATCACCGCCGCCAGCGCCTCGGGCAGCATCGGGGTCGTCGCGGCATGATCCAGATAGAGTCGAGCGGCCAATGGCGTTCCAATTGCGTGAAGGGACCCGCTGCCTATATAGCGACCAAGTTCCTGCGCTCCACCGCGCATCTCCCTATTGAACAGGATCCGCCTTGCCCGAAGTCATTTTCCCCGGACCCGAAGGCCGCCTCGAGGGCCGTTTCGCTCCCGCGCCGCGCCCGCGCGCCCCGGTTGCGATGATCCTCCACCCGCACCCCAATGCGGGCGGCACGATGAACAACCGCATCGTCCAGGATCTCTACAAGACCTTCCAGCGCCGGGGCTTCGCCACGCTGCGCTTCAATTTCCGCGGGGTCGGCAAGAGCCAGGGCACGTTCGACAACGGCATCGGCGAGCTGTCGGATGCCGCCAGCGCACTCGACTGGGTGCAGAGCTTTCACCCTGAAGCCTCGTCCACCTGGGTCGCCGGCTTCGGCTTCGGCGCCTGGATCGGCATGCAGCTGCTGATGCGCCGCCCGGAAATCCGCGGCTTCATCTCGGTCGCGCCGCCGGCGAACATGTTCGACTTCACCTTCCTCGCACCCTGCCCCAGCTCGGGCATCATCATCCAGGGCGAGCAGGACGAGGTCGTCACCCCCGGCGCGGTGCAGAAGCTGGTCGACAAGCTGCGCACCCAGAAGCACATCACCATCCACCACGACACCATTCCGGGCGCGAACCATTTCTTCGAGCACGAGATGGAGCAGCTGATGGGTTCGGTCGACCGCTATCTCGACATGCGGCTCGACCCCAACTGCCCGATCCGCTGAGGATAATGATGGCTCAGCGCGGCGCGAACGTCGCGCTGAGCCAGCGATCGACGATTGCCGTGCCGGGATAGTCGGCCTCGCCGAGCTGGCGGTTCATCGCCACATGGCCGCGAAGGCCGCGGCCCTCCAAGCCCCGCACCTCCACCTTGGATCCTTCTGCGCGCAGGGCCGCCGCCAGCGCTTCGGACTGGCGCGTACCGTCGTCGCGCTCGACGTGGAGGATCAGGAACGACAGCACGTTCGGCCCCGCGGTATGCGCGATCGGCGACAGCGCCCGCTGCCGCGCCGGATCGCTGCCGAACGCTCTTGTATAGATCGGCCGCATGAAGCGCCCGGCCTCGGCCATCTGCGCCGGCACGTCGTACGCGGCGCCGTCGAGCAGCACCACGCCGCGCAGCTGATCGAGCATCAGGTCCTGCCCGTGCATGTACCGCGGATCGGTGCCGACCAATGCGGCGAGGTGTGCGCCGGCGCTGTGCCCCATCAGCACCATCCGGTCGGGATCGAAACCCAGTTCCTTCGCACGCGCCACCAGCCATGCGAGTGCAGTCGCCACGTCCTGCGCCTGCTGCTCGACGGTGGCACCAGGGACCAGGCGGTAGTTGATCGTTGCGAAGGCATAGCCCTTGCCCGTGAAGTGCTGGATCTTGGCCGATCCGGTCGCATTGTCCTTGCTGCCATGCTGCCAGCCGCCGCCATGGACGAACACGATCAGCGGCGGCGGCGCGCCGACACGGACCGTCGGCGGGAAATAATCGAGCGTTTGCGCGGGCAGCGCGCCATAGGCCAGGTCCCGCTTCGACGCGGGAGCGGAGGGCGCGGGCGGCTCCATCTGCTGCCGGGCAAGCACCGGCGGGCCGGCAAGAAACAGTCCGGCCATCACCCATCCGATCGCGCGCATCGCGGTTCTCCTGCTGTCGGCAGAAGATATCGCAGGGGGAACAGACAGGTCGACTCGGAAAAGGTCGCAAGATGTAACGACCGGCACAGTCCGCGCGCGCCTCTCTCGCGTAAAAGGAGCGCGCAGCATCGAGAAGGTCGCCTACACCGCCCAGATCAGCACGTTGGCAAGGATCACCAGCGCACATAGCAGCATCAGCACACCGCGCTGACGATCCCCGCGGCGGAGCACCGTCACCCCGCCCCAGCTCAGCGCCAGCACCGCCAGCACGGCGATACTCATCATCAGCGGGTAGAGACCGGACAGGGCGTTCAGGTTACCACCACCCACAGCGTCACCCCCGTCGCGACGCAGATGCAGGCGGTGCCGGCGACAAGGCGGGGATCGCCGCGATAGGCGATGCGCAGCGCGATCCAGAGGACATGGCCGAGCGCGAGGGTGCCGAGACTGGCGAGGCGGGCCACACCCGCGCCGACCGGATTACCGCGATCATTCCCTGCCCCCGATCGTCCGCGCATAATCCTCCTGGTCGACATTTCCGCCCGAAACGATCACGAGCGTTCCGGGTTCCGCCGGAACCCTGCCCGCGAGCAGCGCCGCGATTCCGGCTGCACCGCCCGGCTCCACCACCAGCCGCAACTTCGCCGCCGCCCAGCGCTGCGCTGCGCGGATCTCCATTTCGCTCACCGCCACGCCGGTTGCGCCGCGGCGGGAGAGCACGTCGAACGTAAGCGGCGAAACGCGCGGAGTCTGCAGCGAATCGCACGCCGTCACCGGCGGGTTCGGCCCGACCGGCTCGATCCAGCCCGCTTCCAGGCTCCGGCGCATATCGTCCCAGCCTTCGGGTTCGACAGGGACGATCTCCGCCTCCGGCAAGGCCAGCGCGACGCCGGCTGAAAGCCCGCCGCCGCCGCACGGAACCAGCACCCGCCGCGGGGGCTCCAGTCCGGCGTCCGCCATCTGTCTAGCCGCCTCGATTCCCGCGCTTCCCTGCCCCTCGATGATCCAGGGGTCGTCGAAGCTCGGCACCAGCGCCGCGCCGCGGGCATGGGCGAGCTGTTCGGCGATCTTCTCCCGGCTTTCGGTCGCGCGATCATAGCGGACCACTTCCGCCCCCAGCGCCAGCGTCGCTTCCAGCTTTACCCTAGGCGCATCGGACGGCATGACGATCACCGCCGGAATGCCGAGCCGCTTTGCCGCCCAGGCGACGCCTTGCGCGTGATTGCCCGAGGAGAAGGCGACGACGCCCTGCCCGCGCACCCGCTCGTCCAGAGCGGTCAGCCGGTGCCAGGCACCGCGGATCTTGAACGCGCCGATCGGCTGGAGGCTTTCCGCCTTGAACGCCACCGCCACGCCGCGCACCTCCTGTACCAGCAAGGGCGTCGGCGGCAGGATCGCCGCCACCTTGGCGGCGGCGTCGCGAACCCCTGCGCGGGTGGGCTGTCGCAAAATCGTCACAGAACATCCCTCGCCGTAGAAAAACGGACCCCAGAATCACTTTACACGGGGGACCGACGCGCATATGTGCGCTCCTCCGCTGCCCCATGGGACTTCCAACCGCAAGGCAGCTTTTCGTCAATGATTGCCTCGCGGCATTTGGAGGTCCCTTGAGTTGCACAAGCATCATCGCGCGCTGGGGTTAGCGACCACCCGTATCGGCAACCGCGTTGCCGACATCGCTAAGCTTCGTCCGGTTCAGCCGGTAACGCTCGTCCGCCCGCACGCCGCATCGCGTGCGGCCCGGTTCTTCGCCGAGAAGTTCCCGGGTCGTTCGATGTATGCCGTGAAGGCCAATCCCTCGCCGGATCTGATCCAGATCCTGTGGGAGAGCGGAATTACGCATTTCGACGTAGCATCGATCGCCGAGGTTCGCCTCGTCGCCGGTGTCGCGCCGGAAGCAACCCTGTGCTTCATGCACCCGGTAAAGGCTGAGGAAGCCATCGCCGAGGCGTATTTCGAGCACGGCGTTCGCGTATTCAGCCTGGACAGCATGGAAGAGCTGGACAAGATCGTACGCGCCACCAAGGGCGCCACCGATCTCACGCTGTGCGTACGCCTCCGCGTCTCGTCGGATCACTCGAAGCTGAGCCTCGCGTCGAAGTTCGGCGTGGGTCCGGGCGAGAGCAAGGACCTGCTGATCGCGGTTCGCCAGGTGGCGGATGCTCTGGGCATCTGCTTCCATGTCGGCAGCCAGGCGATGTCGCCGGAAGCCTATGCCAATGCGATGGAGCGCGCCCGCGCCGCCATCGTCGAGGCGGGCGTCACGGTCGATGTCGTCGATGTCGGCGGCGGGTTCCCGTCGAGCTATCCCGGCATGGAGCCGCCGCCGCTCGAGCGCTATTTCGCGACGATCCACCGCGCCTTCGAAAGCCTGCCGATTTCCTATTCGGCAGAGCTGTGGGCCGAGCCGGGCCGTGCGCTGTGCGCCGAATACAGCTCGCTGATCGTGCGCGTCGAGCGTCGTCGCGGCGATGAGCTGTACATCAACGACGGCGCGTACGGCGCGCTGTTCGATGCGGCGCATATCGGCTGGCGCTTCCCGGTCCGCCTCCTCCGCGAGCCGGATTCGAACGCCAAGGACATGGGCTTCAGCTTCTACGGCCCCACCTGCGACGACATGGATCGCATGGCGGGCCCGTTCGAGCTGCCGGCCGACATCCAGGCGGGCGACTATATCGAGATCGGCATGCTCGGCGCGTACGGCGCGGCGATGCGCACCGGCTTCAACGGCTTCACCGCCGGCGACACGGTGATCGTCGACGACGAGCCGATGGTCTCGCTCTACACCGGCGAAGACGAGGCGGCTGCCGCCGCGCCGTCGAACGTCGTCAAGCTGTAATCAGCACGTCTTATCCGACCTCGCTCCCCTCCCGCTTGCGGGAGGGGTCGGGGGAGGGCATGGCGTGTTCCTGATCGGGAGCGGCTGAACGGCCCCTCCCCTGACCCCTCCCGCAAGCGGAAGGGGCTTTATGGGTTTCCGCGTCCCCTTTGAATGACGGCGGCCATGTGAAAATGGGAGTTCCCATGACCGACAGCCTCACCAAGACCGCGGCGGCCAACGCCCCGATCAACGACACCCGCAAGGCCGAGCTGCTTTCCAAGCAGGTCAAGCACATCGACATCAAGAGCTTCGACGCGCGCCCGATCGTCGATGCGATGAGCGACATGAGCTTCACCAGCCGCGACCTCGGCCGCGCGACCAAGATCTACAACGAGATGCTGGCCGACAAGGACTGCACGGTCTGCCTCGTGATCGCGGGCTCGACCTCGGCCGGCGGCTGCATGGACCTCTATGCGGATCTGGTGCGCAACAACATGGTCGACGTGATCGTCGCCACCGGCGCGACCATCGTCGACATGGATTTCTTCGAGGGCCTGGGCCACAAGCACTACCAGGCGCTCGAGATCCCCGACGACGACACGCTGCGCTCGCTCTATATCGACCGCATCTACGACACGTACATCGACGAGGAGCAGCTCCAGGACTGCGACTTCACGATCAACAAGATCGCGAACGAGCTTGAGCCGCGCGCCTACTCGAGCCGCGCCTTCATCCGCGAGATGGGCAAGTACCTGTCGGAGCACGGCAAGAAGGAAAACAGCCTCGTCAAGCTCGCCTATGAGCATGACGTGCCGATCTTCTGCCCGGCGTTCGTCGACAGCTCGGCCGGCTTCGGCCTCGTCAAGCACCAGGTCGACCAGATGAAGGCCGGCAAGCCCTATCTGATGATCGATGCGGTCGCGGACTTCCGCGAGCTGACCGAGATCAAGATCCAGGCGGGCACCACCGGCCTGCTGATGATCGGCGGCGGCGTGCCGAAGAACTTCATCCAGGACACCGTCGTCTGCGCCGAAATCCTCGGCCACGAAGACGTGGAAGTGCACAAGTATGCGGTGCAGATCACCGTCGCCGACGTGCGTGACGGCGCCTGCTCGTCCTCGACGCTGCAGGAAGCCGCCAGCTGGGGCAAGGTGAACACCGGCATCGAGCAGATGGTGTTCGCGGAAGCCGGTTCGGTGATGCCGCTGCTCGCCAGCGACGCCTACCACCGCGGCTACTGGAAGGACCGCGCCAAGCGCGGCTGGGCGAAGCTGTTCGCCTGAGCCTTTCGGGACCGACAAACGAAACGGCCGGGGAGCGATCCCCGGCCGTTTTGCTGTCAGATCCTCCCCGGCACGGGGAGGATCTTGAGGTCACCCCTCCACCGCCTCCCGCGCCGCCTTTGCCATCGCGGTGAGCTGCGCCAGCGTCGCATCGAACCGCCCCTCGCGCTCGGCATCGCGGAGGAACTTCACCCGCTCGACCAGCACTTCCTTCGGCGTCGGCGTCTGCCCGAACAGCGCCAGCACCTCGTCGGCGAATTCGTCGAGCGGCTGGTAGCCCGGGCGCAGGCTCTGCCCCGGCGTGAGCTCGGTCTGCACCGCGGGCGGGGCCAGCTCGATCACCTCGACCTTGCCCTCCAGCACCGCGCGCAGCGACACGGTGTAGCTGTGCATCGCGGCCTTGGTGGCGTTGTAGGTCGGCGTCGTCACCAGCGGCACGAAGGCGAGACCCGAGGTCACGTTGACGATGGCCGCGTCGGGCATCGCCGCCAGATGCTCGACCAGCGCGTCGATCAGCCGGATGGGACCAAGCAGGTTGGTGGTGATCGTCGCCTCGGCATCGGCGAGGTCGCGCTTGGTATCCAGCGCCTCGAACCGCATGATCCCGGCATTGTTGATCAGCACGTTGAGCCCCGGATGCGCCGCGAGCAGCCGCGCGGCAAAGTCCGCCACGCCGTCCGCACTTTCCACGTCGAGCGTCAGCGCATGCATGTCGGCGCGGCCTTCGCACGCCGCCTGCAGCGCCTCGAGCCGCCTTCCGGCGACGATGACGGTGTTGCCGGCGTCATGGAAGCGATGCGCGAGCGCCTCGCCGATCCCCGAGCCGCCGCCGGTGATCAGAATAGTATTGCCGCTGGTCTTCATCATACCCTCCATTGCTGGTTGCCGGCCGGGATGTACGCCGATAGGCTCCGAACGAAAGAAGGCACCCAAAAGATTTATACGCACCAAAAAGAGAGTGACTCCATGTCGTCCCCTGCGCCCGCTCCTGAAACCCGCAGCCACGAGATGGATCCGCGCGTCGAGGCGCTCGTCACCGAGGTGATCGGACGCGTGGCCGACAAATGGACGATGCTGATCCTGGAACTGCTCGCCGAACAGGGCGAGATGCGCTTCACCCGCATCGGCAAGGCGGTGCCCGGCATCAGCCAGAAGATGCTGACCCAGACGCTGCGCCAGATGGAGCGCGACGGGCTGGTGGTCCGCACCGTGCATCCGGTGATCCCGCCCCGCGTCGAGTATCGGCTGACCGATCTGGGCGAGAGCCTGGGAGAGGCGTTTTGCGGCGTCTGGCTGTGGGCGGCGGCGAATCTCGAGCGGATCGAGGCCGCCCGCACCGCCTTTGACACACGTAGCGGCGGCTGAGCGGCGCGCGCCTGTTGCGCACGCCAGTTCCGGCGCGGTCAAACAGTAATGCTAATCATTCTCAGCAAAAAGATGAGAATGGATCGCAACAACTACGCACCAGCGCCCAGCAGATCGTGCCGGCGCAGCGCATGCCGCAGCTGGTCGTAGGTAAGCCCCAGGGCCTCGGCGGTCGCACGCTGGTTGAAGCGGTGTTCGGCCAATGCCTGCGACAATAGCTGCCGCTCGAAGCGAGAGACGCGCGTCTTGAAGTCGCCACCGAGGTCGGCGGGCTCGGACGATGGCGGAGCAGGCGCAGCGGGGGCCGGGGGCTCGGCGGGCTTTTCCACGGGGCTCATCGACGAGGCCATCGGGCGCGGCCGATAGGGCGACGCGAAGGGGTCGATCTCGATACGGTCGATCGGCCCAGCCCGATCCCAGCGATAGACCGCGCGTTCGACCACGTTGCGCAGTTCGCGAACATTGCCGGGCCAGTCATAGGACAGCAGCGCATCCAGTGCGTGCGGCCCCCAGCCCGGCCAGTCCTGCCAGCCCAGCTCCGAAGCCATGCGGCGGCCGTAAAAATCGGCCAGCACCTCGACATCGCCGCCGCGGTGGCGGAGCGGCGGCAGGGTGACCACCTCGAAGCTCAGCCGGTCGAGCAAGTCGGCGCGGAAGGTGCCCTTGTCCACCCGGTGCGGCAGATGCTCGTTGGTCGCCGCAACGATCCGCACATCGACCCGCACCGGCCGCGACGAGCCGATTCGGGTGATCTCGCCATATTCCACCGCGCGCAGCAGCCGTTCCTGCGCGCCCATCGAGAGCGTGCCGAGTTCGTCGAGGAACAGCGTGCCGCCATCGGCCTCCTCGAACCGGCCGGTGCGCGCCTTGGTGGCGCCGGTGAATGCGCCCGCTTCATGACCGAACAGCTCGGCCTCGATCAGCGTCTCGGGAAGCGCCGCGCAGTTCATCGTCACCAGCGGCTGGTCCCAGCGCGGGCTGAGGCGGTGGAGACGCTCGGCGACCAGCTCCTTACCGGTGCCGCGCTCGCCGATCACCAGCACCGGCCGATCGAGCGCGGCGGCGCGGCTGGCCTGTTCCAGCGCGTCGAGAAAGGCCGAAGACTGGCCGATGACTTGAGTGATCCGCTCCATTCCCCAAGCTTGGCGAATTTTCCCAACTGTTAGCAAGTGCAATTTGCGAAACTACATTTGTAGTCGAGCGAAAAACCACGGTTTTCTGCCATTTTCGAAAACTGGCACGCCTCCTGCAAAGATGGAGGCAAGCCCGATGACGGGCACCTACTTCAACCTACCAAGGTTCAGGAACACGACCATGACCAACCAGATCCACACCCTCCGCAACGCCTTCATCGCGGTTTCCTTCGCCTTCCTCGCCAGCCTGGTCCTGACCGCTGGCGCGGTGGCACCGGCGATCGCCTGAGGCGGGCACACGAGGTCTCCTGGCACCGCCTCCCTCGGCAGTGCCAGGGCCGCCGGAAGGGCCCCCATCCCTTCCGGCGGCACCCCCAAAGAACATACGAAGGAGCGCATATCATGGGTATCTTCTCGCGAACCCGCGACATCATCGCCGCCAACGTCACCGACCTGCTCGACAAGGCGGAAGATCCCGCCAAGATGATCCGCATGATCATCCTCGAGATGGAGGAAACGCTGGTCGAGGTTCGCGCCAGCGCCGCCCGGACGATCGCCGATCAGAAGGAAATGCGCCGCCACATCGCGAAGCTCGAAAAGCTCCAGGAAAGCTGGACCGAAAAGGCCGAGCTGGCCCTTTCGAAGGACCGCGAGGACCTCGCCAAGGCCGCCCTGGTCGAACGCCAGAAGGCCGCCGACATGTGCGACCAGCTGCAGGCCGAGATTGCCGTGCTCGACGATGCGCTCCGCGCCTCGGAAGAGGACATCAACAAGCTGCAGAACAAGCTGCGCGAGGCCCGCACCCGGCAGAATTCGATTGTTGCCCGCCTGGAAAGCGCCAACAACCGCGCCCGCTTGCGGGAAATGACCAACGGGTCGAAGATGCAGGACGCCTTCTCGCGCTTCGACATCCTGGAACGCCGCGTCGATCTGGCCGAAGGCCGTGCCGATGCGATGGGCCTGGGCGGCAACCCGAAGACGCTCGAAGAGGAAATCGCCGAACTCCGCTCGTCGGAAAAGGTCGATGCCGAACTCGAGGCGCTGAAAGCGCGGCTGAACAAGGGAGCATAACCGGTGGACGAAATCATCATTCCGGTCTTCGTCTGCGCCATCCTCTTCCTCGGACTGCCCTGGATCGTCTTCCACTATGTGACCAAGTGGAAGCAGGCTGGGACCATCACCCGGGAAGACGAGAACCTTCTCGACGACCTCTACCGCACGGCGCGCATGCTCGAAGACCGGCTGATGACGGTCGAACGCATCATCGCCGCCGACAACCCCGACTACCGCCCGCTCTCGGCCCAGCGCCCCGATCAGGTGTCATACGATCCTTCCCGGAGGAACTGAGATGTCCGCTCGCACCAAATTCTATCTCGATCGTCAGAACCGCAAGTTCATGGGCGTCTGCGCCGGCCTGGCGGATTACACCGGCATCGACGTGACCTGGGTGCGGGTGGCCACCGTGCTGCTCACCCTGGCAACCGGCTGGGGCGCCCTGGGGTATTTCGTGATCGCCTGGATCGCGAACCCCAAGCCGGTGGGCCTCTACGACACGCCGGAGGATGAACGCTTCTGGCAGGGTGTCCGCTCGAGCCCCAAGCGCTCGACCGCCGAGGTCCGCTCGAAGTTCCGCGACATCGATCGCCGGCTCGCCGACATCGAGCTCTATTATACGAGCCGCAACACCCGGCTCGCCGACGAAATCGATAGCCTGCGCTGAGGCGCAGGCAACAGGGAGGCACGACGATGAACTGGGGTGGTCCCGACTTCGTGATCGCGCTGGTGGTGATCTCCACCGTAGGGTGGCTGGTCAACAACTGGATCCGAGCCAAGCACGGCTATTCGATCAGCGACGATTACGGTAAGAATATCGACAAGGCGGATGCCGAAGCGGCCCGCAAGATCGACCTGCTCGCAGCCGACAATGAACGGCTCGCAGGCCAGATCGGCCGGCTCGAGGAGCGGATCGCGGTTCTGGAACGGATCGCCACCGACCCCGCCGAACGCACCGCCCGCGACATCGAAGCCCTGCGCTGAGGAGACGACCGATGATCGAAGTAGCGCTCGCACCATTCCTGCCCTGGATCATCCTTTCGGGCATCTCGCTGGGGTTCTTCGGGCTCGCCGCGGGGATCTTCAGCCACTGGCTGCGCATCAAGCACGGCTATCCGCTGGAAAATGCCTGGGGCAAGTCCGTCTACCCGCAGCGCAACGACGAAACGGTCGAGCGGGTGAAGCTGCTCAGCCAGGAGAACGGCCAGCTGCGCGCCGAACTGGGCGCGGTGAAGGACCGCCTCGCCAATGTCGAGCGCATCGTGACCGACGGCGCGCACCAGCTCGATCGCGAGATCGACGCGCTGCGTAGCCGCTCGAACTGAAAGGATCCGCCATGATTTCCCCCATGCTCATTCCCATCCTCGGCATCAGCTGCGGCCTTGTGGCGATCCTCGGCGGCGTCTTCTTCCGCCCGCTGTTCAAGCTGTGGGAGCGCCGGATGGAGATTGAAGCCGGGCTCGCCGCCGAAAAGGCCGCGCAGTACGCCGCCCAGACCCAGCGCCTGGAGCAGCGGGTCCAGGTCCTCGAACGGATCATCACCGATCGCGGCATGGGGCTAGCGGAAGAGATCGAGAAGCTGCGTGACGCGCCGCTGAACTGAAGAAACGTTTCCACCCGCTTCAAAGCAAGGAAATTTCGATGATTGTCATGCTCGCAGTGCTTGCCGCACTGTGCGGGGGAGCTATTGCCCTCGCCGAAAGCCGCGATCGCCCCCGCCGCCGCGCCCTGCGCGCCGCCCAGGCATCGCTCACAGGGAATTGAGGCGCCAAGTGCGCCGATAAGGGGAGTAAGGTGCAATGAACCCGTTCGAAATGGTCGTGGCCATCATCGTCGTGATCACGATCGGCAATGTCATCAAGTCGCGCAATGGTGGCGGCAAGCGCCGCCTGCGGGGACTGGAAGGCCTGGAAGGACTGGCCGAGCAGGATCCCGCCCAGCGCCTGGAAGCCGAGCGGCTGCGCGACGAGGTCCGCGCCCTCAAGGAACGCGTCCAGGTGCTCGAGCGCGTGATCACCGACAACGAAAAGAGCCTGCGCCTCGATCACGAGATCGAGAAGCTGCGCGACAAGAACCGCATCTGAGCCATGTTTCTGGGAGCGAACGCCATGACCAGCGACCCGCAACTCACCATCACCCTTGCCGTCTCCGGCCTGGTCGGCCTCGGCATGATCACCGCCGCAGCGCTTTCCGGCTGGCGCGGCTGGCTGGCACTCAAGCACCGCGAGCTGGTGGAACTCCGTCGCCCCGACGCGGCAGCAACGACGATGCCCAGCCCCGCCTCGCGGATCGAGCTGGCCGACCTCAAGGAACGCATCCGCAAGCTGGAAGCGATCGCCGCAGGGGTCGATCTGTGAACCAGGCGCCCCCACCGGTGGCGGAGGCCCAGCCCGCCCCGGCGCCGGCGCGGGCACCCCGTCCCCGGCTCGGCCTGCGCTACGACGCGCCGACCGCGAAGTAATCGCGAGGCTGGAAAATCCCGCGCGGCACGGCTAGCGCGGACGCCATGACTAGCCTTGCCGATCTCCAGGAAGAATACGGGTTTCTCGACGCCGACGATCGCTATCGCTTGCTGATCGATCTCGGCAAGGCGCTCGAGGATATGCCCGCCCCGCTCAAGACCGATGCGACGCTGGTGCGCGGCTGCTCGGCCTCGGTGTGGGTCTACCCCACGCGGGCAGAAGACGGCCGGCTGCACTTCCTGGCGGATTCGAACGCGGCGATCACCAAGGGCATCATCGCGCTGGTACTGCTTGCCGTGCAGGACCGCAGCCCCGCCGAGATCCTGGCGACGGACATCGAAGCTGCGCTGGCGCCGTTCGACCTGAAGAACCAGCTAAGCTCGAACCGGACGCAGGGCATCCCCAACATGATCGCGCTGATCCGGGAAACGGCGGGAAGGTACGCCTGAACCCCTCCCCTCCGGGGAGCGTACGCCGCTCGCTTCAACCAGATACCTCGTCATCCCCGCGAAGGCGGGGATCCGTCGCCGCTGAAGGCACCGTTCTTTCCCCAAGCGCACAGGCGAATGGATGCCCGCCTTCGCGGGAATGACGATGGGAGGTTGGAGAGGGCACGCCCTCTTTGCGCGTGGCTCAGGAAAGCCCGAGTTCTTTCCCGACTTCTTCCAGATCCGCGCCCTTTTTCACGATCAGCCACTCGCGGGCCTGCGCGCCGTTGACCACGGTGACGGCGCCGCCGGGGCACACGCCGAGACACTTGGTCTCGACCACGCCGACCTCGGCCTTGCGGCCCTTGCCCAGCCCGAATTGCTTGCGCAGTGCCTTGGCGAGCGAGGTCCTGCCCTTCGGACCGAAGCCGCCGCCGAGTTTCTTGGAACATTTGCCGCAGACCAGCACCGCATTGCCCCAGTTGGACGCGACCAGCTGGCTCATTGCGGCTTCCACTGCCGCCGGTCCTCGGCGGTCTTGAGCACGTCGTATGCCGCCTGGATCGCCTGGAACTGTTTGGCCGCAGCGGCATCGTTCGGCCGCACGTCCGGGTGATATTCCTTGGCGAGCCGCCGCCAGGCGCCGCGCACCGCCTCGAAGGTCGCGTCGACCTCAAGCTCCAGGACTTCCAGCGCCTTCATCTCGTCGCGCGAGCGGCTGCCGTCGCCGGGTCCGGCCCAGCTGTTGGTCGCCGAATGGGCATAGCCGTTCGCCGTGCGCCGCTCATTGGCCTCGCGCTGGGCGGCTTCCTCGGCGGTCAGCCCAGCGAAATAGTCCCAGTTGCGGTTATATTCCGCGGCATGTTCCTCGCAGAAATACCAGCGCTCGGGATTGTTGGGGGACTTGGGGGCCGGGCGATCGCCCGGCTTGTCGCAACCGTCGCGGTCGCACAGGCGGACGCGCGCGGCCTCGCGCTCCGAGCCATACTCGCGCCAGCGGGGAAAGCCCCAGTCCATCGATCGCGTGTGTCGCGCCATAGCGTGCCCAGATAGGCGCGGGGCCGGCCAAAGGCCAGAGCCGCGCACGTGTTCAAAGGTGTAACGCCAGAGGATCTGTAA
The DNA here is from genome assembly GCF_025960285.1 of Sphingomonas sp. R1. Taxonomy (GTDB): domain Bacteria; phylum Pseudomonadota; class Alphaproteobacteria; order Sphingomonadales; family Sphingomonadaceae; genus Sphingomonas. The sequence goes on from NZ_CP110111.1 coordinate 1,344,544, forward strand.
GCCGGGTTCTGTCCACCCCCGAAGGGGATAGGCGACCATTCCTCTAGGCGACGGATCGCTCCGCCGCTCCAGCAACCAACCCGGACGACGCGCCGGAACGAGGCGCATGTGCCGTCCCTATTCGGTCTTGCTCCCGGTGGGGTTTACCAAGCCGCTTCCGTTACCGGTCGCGCGGTGCGCTCTTGCCGCACCCTTTCACCCTTGCCCTTACCCCGGTGAACCGGGGCAGTGGGCGGTCTGCTCTCTGTGGCACTTTCCCTGGGGTCACCCCCGGCGGGCATTACCCGCCACCGTCGTTCCGTGGAGCCCGGACTTTCCTCCCCTCGCATTGCTGCAAAGCGGCGGCCGCCCGATCCTCTGGCCCGCCCGCTGTAGCGCCTCGGCGCGTCCGTGCAAGCGGTTCAGCGTTCCGATGTCGCGATCGGCGCAGGCGTGGCCGGTGCCGGCTCGGGTGCGGACGGTGCTTCGGCGGCCGGCGCGGGCGCGGCCTCGACCGGGTCTGGCGGGGCGACCGGCGCGGCAGCCTTGTCCGGCTCCGGCGAGTCCCCGCGCATGGTCGCTGCATCCGCCTTCGCCGCGCCGTCCTGTGCCTTCCTGGCGGCGTCCGCATCGCGCGCCTTCTCGCTGTCCTGCTTCCGGCTTTCCTGCTCCGCATCGGCCTGCGGCGCGTCGCTCGCCTCGGGCTTGGCCGGCGCCATCGCCGTGCCCCAGGCCTGTACCTCTATGCGCCACTGGGTGGCCGTCGTCCCCCCCGCCAGCGCCGCGCGGCGATAGTCGGCGGCGACGCTCACCACCTTGTCCGCGCCGGAGACGCGCGCGACGCGGTGCAGCTCGGCCGTCGCCTCCGCCGCGGTGGGTGCGTTGACGATGCCGATTCCGGGCCCCTTCTGGTCGCCCCGAACCACGCCGGTCATGCGAACATGGACCGGGCCGATCGGCGTCATCTGCGGTCGGATCGAAATACTCACCGTGTGTACCTCCGGCGCGCATTCCATCAGATTTCGCTTAGAATTTCGTAACCCATCATGGTTACCGGGCACGCGATTCGCCGGGACGCAGCGCTCAGTCGTCGCCTTGCGGCTTGGGAAGCAGCAATGCCAACAGGATACAGCGACATTCCATGTCGATCTCGCCGTCGATCATCTCCGGCCGAAAGCGCCGCTGGAAGGCCGTGACCGCCGCGACCGGATCGGTCACGTCATAGCCGAATCGCTCCAGTGCCAGCATGAAGCCACCGTCCGGCCAGCCGGGATCGACCAGATTGCGCGTCGGCCGCGGCAACGCCAGCCGCAAGCGGGCCAGTGCGTGCCAGTTGAACAGTTCGCCCGGATCCTGCTTGCGCGCCGGCGCAACGTCCGAATGGCCGACCACGTTGCCACGGGTGATGCCGTGGCGCTCCTTGATGTCCGCCACGAGCGGGATCAGCGCGCTCATCTGCTCGGGCGTGAACGGCCGGTAGCCGAACTCATGCCCGGGATTGACCATCTCGATCCCGACCGACGCGGAATTGACGTCGTCGATCCCCCGCCAGTGCGCCCGCCCCGCGTGCCAGGCGCGCTTGCCCTCGTCGACCAGGCGGAAGATGCGACCATCTTCCTCGATCAGATAATGCGCCGAGACCTGCGCATCCGGATCGCACAGCCGCGCCAGTGCCGCCTCGCCGCTCTCCATGCCGGTATAATGGAGGACGATCATCGAGACGGGGGACAGGCGCTCGCCGAAGTTCGGGGACGGTGCTTCGCGTATTTCCAGGCCGCTGGTCATGCACTCTTCTACTGCGCGGGCGGTATCAGGCAATCCGTCGATCAGCTCGCTGCGGCGAGCGGTGCGGTCGCCGGATCCACCGCGCGGTAGAAGCCGCGAAAGACCTCGCTCGGCGTGAAATGATCGGTCAGCCCGATCACCGTTTCCCCCGCGCCCAGCACCAGGAGGCTGCCCGGCCGCGCCGCGCCCGCGAGGCGATCGAACACCTGCCGACGCAGCGGCAGCGAGAAATAGAGCATCACGTTGCGGCACAGGATCAGGTCGAACTTGCCCGGCGGCGGTGCATCGGCGGTGAGGTTCTGCTGCCGGAACTGCACCCGTCGGACGAGATCCGGCTTGGCGACCCACTCGCTTTCCACGGTATCGAACCATTCGACCATGCGGCGGACCGGAAGGCCGCGCTGGATCTCGAACTGCGAATAGCGCCCGGCCTTGCCGCGCGCGAGCGCCGCGGCGGATACGTCGGTGGCGACGATCTCCGGCGGCATCGGGAAGGCCGACGCCTTCTCGGCGAACAGCATCGCCAGCGACAGCGGCTCCTGCCCCGTCGAGCAGCCGGCGGACCAGATGCGCAGCCGGCGATTGCCGAGCTCCGCCTGCATCGCCACCGCGGCAGCCGCAACCTGATCCAGCACCGCCACGTCGCGGAAGAAGCTGGTTTCCTGATTGAGCAGAACGTCCACCACCTGATCCGCGAGCTCCCCCGAACGCGATCCCAGCAATTGCCCGACCAGCGCATCCAGGCTGGGCAGCCCCCGCTCGCGCAGCACCGGCTTCAGCGCCGTCTCGATCCGCCAGGCGCGGTTGGCGGCGATCTGCTGGCCGGTACGCTGTTCGAGCAACGACCCGATCAGGTGCATCGCGCCGCCACTGGGCGTCGTATCGCCGATCATCGCGCCCCTCCCCGCCCGATCAGACGGCCGATCTCGTCCGGCGGCAATACCGCGCTGGCCCGCCCCGCGGTCGCCACCGCGCCGGGCATGCCCCACACCACCGAGGTCGCCTGATCCTGCACCAGTACCTTCGCGCCGGCTTCCACCAGGCGGCCGGCGCCTTCGCACCCGTCGCGCCCCATGCCGCTCAACACCACGCCCAGCGCGCGGGCCCCGAAGACCTCGGCAAGGCTGTCGAACATCGGATCGACCGAGGGCATGCAGCCGCTGCGCGCCCATTCGGTACTCAGCCGGATCGCGGCGCCGTCCGAGGTGCGCACGATCTTCATATGCGCCTCGCCCGGCGCGATGACGATGCGGCCCGGCCGGATCCGCATGCGATCTTCCGCAACGTCGCATGGCCGCCCGCCGAGCACGGCCAGCTGGGTGGCGAAATAGCGCATGAAGGTGGGCGGCAAATGCTGGGTGACCAGAATGGGCAGCTGGAAGCTGGCCGGGATCTCGCGGAACAGCTGGCTGAGCGCATGGATGCCGCCGGTCGATGCGCCGATCGCGACGATCTGGAAGGCATCGAGCTGCGTGCCGGGGGGGGCGTTGCGCGGCGCGGGCGGCGGCGCGGCGTGATGCTCGACGGGCATATCGAGCAGCCGCGACAGCCGATCCTCCAGCACCTCGGCGAAGCGTCCGCCGAACGCGCCGACGCCGGGCTTGACCAGCGTATCGGCAGCCCCCAGCGCCAGCGCCTGCAGCGTCGCCGCGGCGCCTTCATCGGCCGAGGAGGAGACGATCAGCACCTTGGCCCCCTTGCCGGCGGCAACCACGTCCGGCAGCGCGGTAAGGCCGTCGATGCCGGGCATGGCGATGTCGAGCAGAATGATGTCCACCTGTGCCCGACCCAGAAAGTCGAGCGCGGCGCGCGCGTCGCTCAGCGCCGCGGCGACCCGGAAACGCCGCGTGCCTTCGATCATGCGCGTCAGCACCGATCGCGCGACGACGGAATCGTCTACGATCAGCACGCGTCCGTGCTGCGCGGCGGGCACCGGATCGGGCAGATGCGGGGATGGCAGGCTCGTCACGCGGGCGCGCTCCGGCGGAAGGGAAGTCAGGCGACGCCCACGATCTGCAGCTTGCTTTCCAGCGTCTCGCGATCGAACGGCTTCATGACATATTCGTCGGCGCCCGCCTCGATCGCGGCACGGATATAGGCCATGCCGTTCTCGGTGGTGCAGAAGACGACCTTCGGTCGCTGTTCGATGCCGGAGTTCTTGAGCGCGCGCAGAAAATCCATGCCGCTCATCACCGGCATGTTCCAGTCGAGCAGCACCACGTCGGGCGGCGTGGCGAGGCAGGAATCGAGCGCTTCGCGGCCGTCACCGGCTTCGCGAACCTCGAACTGCAGCGTCTCGAGAATGTGCCGGGCGACTTTTCGAATTACTTTCGAATCGTCCACGACGAGGCAAGTCTTCATGGTCCCTGGTCCCCTGGCAGGCGTCTTTGTCCTTCGACAATAAGCGCGAGATGTGAGTTTCGCGTTAATCCAAGGGTCAGGAAAGCAGCGCGGAGGCCGGGACCAGTGCGGCCAGATCGACGACCAGGATCGGCTCGCCGTCCCGTTCGATGACGCCGCGTGCCGCGGCCCGCCAATTTCCCTCCAGCGCGATGCCGGTGGCGAGGGGGCGCAAGTCGAACGGCGCCACGTCGTCCAAGGTATCGACCAGCATCGCATAGTGGTGCCCATCGATCTGGGTGATGACCGCGCGCCGAGCCAGCGTGCACCCGTTCAGCCCCAGCGCCGCCTCGGTATCGACCACGGTGACCACGCGGCTGCGCAGCGCCGCAAGGCCGCGCACCGGCTTGGCCGCGCGCGGAACGGCGGTCACCTCGCCGATATCCACCACCGATTCCACCTGGTCCGAATCGATTGCCACGGTGCGCCCGGCGACTTCGGCGATGAGATAGAGTTGCTGCGCCATCATCGGCCTCCCCGCTGCGCCACGCGCGCCTCGAGCGCGAAGAGCAGCCCCGCGCGATCATAGCGATAGACGCTGTCGTCGCCCGGCTCGGCCTGGCGCTGGCGCCGCAGCCGGACCACCGGCGCGGTACGCACCGGGGGTTCCGCCGCATCCGCCGCCAGCACCACTGCCGGCTCCTCGCCCGGCGCCAGCGTTGCGGCCACGCGGTAGCCGGCGGTTTCGAGCAGCGGTCGCACGAAGGTGGCGAGCCAGCCATCCCTGTCCCCGGCGAGTAGGCAGAGGGGCGCATCGGCCGCCGCGACACGATCGACATGCGCGTCGAACACCCACAGCACGTCGAGCAGTTCCACCTGTTCGCCGTCGACCAGGGCGACGCCCGCCGCCGGTCCGGGGCTGCGCGCCGGGGCGATCGCCGCCGGCAGGGTCACGATCTCGATCGCCGCGTCGATCGCATAGGCGACCTCGGCGTCCTCGTCCTTCAGGCGCAGCACGCTCAGCTTCTCGCGGCCGTCAAGCTGCCCCTGCATCGCCAGCGGCAGGATGCGGCCCTCGATGGCGAGGCGGTGGCTGCCAGCGGCCTGCCGCACCTGGCTTGCGGATACCTGTTCCACCCGGTCGACCGCCGCCAGCGGCACCGCGCGGCGGATGCCGTCCAGATCGTCGAACAGCAGCGCTGGCAGGCCGGGCGCCTCGATCTCGGTGGCGGCGTCCTCGAACGCCTCGTTCAGGTCGCGGCTGAAATCGAGCCCTGCAGCGCGCGCCAGGCCCGCGCAGTCGAGCAGCAGCATCGGCAAGCCGGAATCGGGCAGTGTCTGCCCGGCATAGATGCCGGTTGCCATCACCGCCGGCGAGGCGGGCTTGATCACCAGCTCCTCATTGTCGAGCACCGTGTCGACCGCGAGCGCGTAGCTGCCGCTGCCGACGCCGACGATCACCAGCATGCGCGGGCCGTGGCATTCGCGACCCGGGCAGAGATCGAGCAGCGCGCCGAGATCGAGCAACGGCATCCGCCGTTCGCGAACCGTGGCGATGGGCGTGCCCCCCAGCACGTCGAGCCGGATCGCCTGCCCCTTCTCGCTGACGATCTCCTCGATCGACTGGCGCGGGATGGCGAAACGCTGGCGCCCGGCGCCGACGAGAATCGCGGAGATGATCGAAAGCGTCAGCGGCACATGGATGGCGATACGCAGGCCCTTGCCCGGCACATTGTCCAGTGCCACCCGGCCGCCGATCTGGTCGATGCTGGCCTTGACCACGTCCATGCCGACGCCGCGCCCGCTGATCTCGGAAACGGTGTCCCTGCTCGACAGGCCGGGGTGGAACATCAACTCCAGCTTGGCCGCTTCGGGCAACGCGCGCAGTTCCCGCTCGGAGCGGACACCGCTCGCGGCCAGCTTGGCGATCAGCCGATCGACGTCCACCCCGCGGCCGTCATCGGCGATCTCGATGATGATCTGGTTGCCCGACTGGCGCGCCGCGACGCTAAGCCGTCCGGCCTCGCGCTTGCCACCGGCACGGCGCTCGGCCGGCGCCTCGATGCCGTGATCGATGGCGTTGCGGATGATGTGCACGAGCGGATCGCGCATCACCTCGATCATCTCGCGATCGAGTTCGACATCCGATCCGTCGATCTCGAGCACGACCGACTTGCCCAGCCCTGCCGCGGTATCGCGCACCATGCGCGGCAGCGGCGAGAACAGCGCATCGATCTTCTGCATCCGGGTGCGGGTGACGGTATCGCGCATCTCGCCGACGGTGAGCGACAACCGTTCGAGCGCCGCCTCCACCGCCGGATCGATCTCGTGCATCCGCAACCGCCGGGCGAGCTCGTTGCGGGCGAGCACCATCTCGGACATGCCGCTCATCATCCGATCGAGCAGGTCCACGCCCAGTCGGACCGAGCGGGACGGCGCGCGCTGGGCGATCGCCGTCGGCAGCTGGATCTCGTCCGACCCTTCGGCGAGCGCCGCGATCAGCAGCTCCTCGCCGCTGTCGTCAAGCGCGGCACCGGCATCGATCGCCTCGACGATCTCGCCGATCCGGTCGACGATCGCCAGCACCGCATTGACCAGCGCCCGGTCCGGCACCCGCGCACCATCGCGCACCTGCGCCAGCACATCCTCGGCGGCATGGGCGAGCCGCTCCAGCCGCGGCAGGTCGAGAAACCCGCAGCTGCCCTTCACGGTGTGGACGAAACGGAAGATGGCATCGAGCCGCGCCCGGTCGTCGGGCTGCGACTCCCAGGCGACGATCTCGCCCGAAAGCGCCTCGAGCGTCTCGCGCGTCTCGGCGATGAAGTCCTGCAGCAGGTCGTCCATGGGGCCCCGGTGGAAATTTCCGAGCCCCACCATGGCGGCCGAGGGTTAATTCCGGGTTATGGAGCCCCGCCCTTCTCCGCTCAGCCGAGCGGGAAGGACGCGCCGAACAGCAGCACTTCGGACTCGGGCGGGCTCACCTGCAGCGCGCCGCCATGCTGCACCACCAGTTCGTGCGCCAGATAGGCCGCCGCCGCGCGCGGCGTGATCGGCGTTTCCTCGCGGCCACCGGCAAGCGCGCTGCGCAGTTCGGGATCCAGCACGATGCGCGGGCCATCGGCGCGGATCACGATCTCGATCGCGCCGTCGGTGGTCTCGGCACCGATGTCGAGCTGCCCGCCGCGGATGAGCGCATCGCCGCCGATCAGCGCCAGGTTGAGCAGCACCTTGATCGCCTGCTTGGCCATCACCGGCTCCTCGACCATCCAGCCGATCTTCACGCGGTGGTTGTCGCCGAAAAGCCCCTCGAGCGCGGCCTGCGCCTCGCGGGTGTCCACCGTTTCGCCGAAGCCGCCCGCGGCGCCGAACGCCAGGCGGAAGAACTTCAGCTTGTTCGCGCTGGCCCGGGCGCTCTCCGCCAGCAGCTCCAGGCAGCGGGCGCGCATCTCCGGATCATGCTCGTCGGCAAGCAGTTCCAGACCATTGTTGAGCGCGCCGACCGGGCTCAACAGATCGTGGCACAGGCGCGAGCAAAGCAGGCTAGCGAACTCGGTAGGGCTGATATTCAATTTTTGTGGCTCCAGCTGTGAATCCCCTTTGGCGCAGCGGGCAAAAAGCTGCAAGCATCCCGGCGGCGCGATCGCGCCATCGGAAACCGGGGTCGGACGAACCGCGGCAACGGAGGGGAATTATATGAAGATTCAGATAATTGCGGCTTTGCTTGCCGGCGCGGCGCTGTTGCCGGACAACGCTGTCCCGCCGGCGGCTGCGCAAGCGCGCAGGAGTCAACCCGTCCAAAAGCTCCGCATCGATCCCAGTCGTATCGATACTGCACTGGCCCGGATGGTGGCCGACGGACGCGCCGTCGGGGTCAGCGCGTTGATCTGGGTGGATGGCCGCGAAGTCTATTTCAGCGCGCGTGGCGACGCCGATCGCGAGGCCCGCCGGCCGATGTCCCGGGACACGCTGATCCAGATCTTCTCGATGACCAAGCCGGTCACCGGCGTCGCGCTGATGCAGCTTTGGGAACAGGGCAAGTTCCGCATCGACGATCCGCTGGCCGACTATCTGCCCGAGTTCGCGAACGTTCGAGTCTATGCCGGCACCAATGCCGACGGCTCGGTACGGACCGAGGCGCCGCGCCGGCCGATCCTGATCCGCGACGTGCTGCGCCACACCGCGGGCTTCTCCTATGGCGGCAAGGACCATCCGGCTGACCGGCTGTTCGACCAGGCCGATCCGCTGGGCCTTGATCACGACCTGCCCGAATTTGGCCGACGGCTCGCCTCGGTACCGCTCGTCTATCAGCCGGGCACGCAGTGGCGGTACAGCGCGGCGGTCGCCGTGCAGGGGCTGCTGGTGGAAAAGCTCTCCGGCATGCCGCTCGAGGCCTATGTGAAGGCGCACATCTTCGATCCGCTGCGCATGAAGGACACGGGCTGGACGCAGCCCGAGAGCCGGTTCGCCCGGCTCGCAACCGGCTATCAGAAGGGGGCGGACGGCAAGCTCGCGCGGATGCCGGAGGCGATGATCCGCCGCATCAACTTCGGCCCCCGCAAGCTCACCCCGGGCGATTTCGGGCTGGTATCCACCAGTGACGACTACATGCGCTTTGCCCGGATGCTGCTCGGCAAGGGCACGCTGGACGGCACGAGGATCCTGAAGCCCTCGACCGTCGAGCGGATGGCGACCGACGATCTCGATCCCGCGATGACGGAGCGGCTGTGGCTTCCCGGCAAGGGCCAAGGCGGGTTCGGCATCGACTTCTTCGTGCGCACCGCACAGCCGAAAACGCCGGAGGAAAATCGGGGTGCGGTGGGGGAATTCTTCTGGGACGGCGCATGGTCGACCTTGTTCTGGGTCGATCCCGCGAACAAGCTGACGGCGGTGTTTCTCGTCCAGACCGCCCCGTTCGACGGCACGCTGCACCGCGACTTCCGCAAGGCGGTGTACGGCGCGGGCTATCGCGGCCCGGCAGGCGACTGATCGCCTGCCGGGCAGCCGGTTCAAACTCTGCGACCGGTGAACAGCTGGATCAGACCGATGACCAGCGCGATCACCAGCAGGATGTGGATGATTCCGCCGGCGATATGGAACGAAAAGCCCAGCAGCCAGAGGATGACGAGGATTACGACGAGCGTCCAAAGCATATCTCTCTCCCAGAAACAGGTCCGGGTAACGACAGATGCGCGCCAAACGTTCCTGAGACGCCGGCCAAATTCCGCAACGGAATGAAACGCTGCTGCAACGGAGGATTCGCACTCAACACGCTTCCGTAACCATGAGGGAAGCGTATCATGTCCCTGCACGCAGCGATTCCGCCCCATTCCGCCACCGAGCGCGAGGCGCCGCCCCCCTCGGTGCGGCCGCCGCTCGTCGGTCGGCGCGTGCTCCTTGCCGATCCGGATCGGATCTTCATGCTCGGGCTGGCGCAGCATTTCGAGCAGGAAGGGTTGCAGGTGTGCCGGTGCGACGATCTGCCGCATCTGCTCAGCCGCCTCGCCAACGCCGCCTGGGACGTGCTGGTGCTCGACCCCGCCTTGGCGGGGGCCGCCGCAACCAGCCTGTTCGGTGAGCTTGCCCGGCTGCCGAGCCCGCCGGCGCTGATCGTCGCCGCTCCGGCGATGAGCGAGATCGACCGGATCATCGCGCTCGAAATGGGTGCCGATCACTGCGTGTCGAAGCCGTGCAGTCCGGCCGAGATGCTGGCGCGGGTGCGTGCGCTGCTCGGGCGCCGGCGGAGCAGTGGTGCATCCACGACGTCGGGCGGCACCGCCAGCTTCGCCGATCTGTCGTTCGATCCCCAGCGCCGGGTGTTGCGGCGGCGCGATGGCGGCCAGCAGCGGTTGAGCACGGCCGAGGCCGACCTGCTCGCCCTGTTTCTGCGCAATCCCCGCCGGGTGCTGAGCCGCGAGGAACTGCTCGCAGGCACCGCCCCGGTGCTCGGCAGCGACCGCAGCCTGCGCGCGATCGACGTGCTGGTCAGCCGGCTGCGCGCCGAGCTGACCGCCGCCGTGCCGGTGATCGTCACCATGCGCGGCCAGGGCTATATGATGCCGCATCAGGTCCGCTGGGACTGATCCGGCATCTGCCGCCGCCGGCGCGCATGTCCGCCGTCGGTCGCTAGAAACGGGGGGAGCCAGCGCGCTCCCCCCGGCTCCCATCAGAACTTCAGCGTCACGCCGGTGAAGAAGGTCCGGCCATAGACGTCATAGGTCGACGGATAGGTGTTCGACTGCTGCTGGTTGCCCCCGAGCAGCGGCGGCTTGCGATTGAACATGTTGTTCATGCCCAGCTGCCAGGTGAACGCCTTGGCGACGTCGATCGCGGCGGTCAGGTCGAAATAATCGAACGCCTTGATCCGCTCCACCGTGTAGGTGGTCGTGTCGTCGTCGTCCTTGACCGGCGAGAGGTGACGCCAGGACAGCGACAGCTTGATCGGCGCCGCATCCCAGGTCGCGCGGCCCGACAGGCGCCACTTGGCATAGGGATCGCCGCAGTTGATGCCGAACTTGCCCGCGCATTCGATGGTCAGCGCATCAAGGCCCGGGATCGGCGAATAGAGGAACGAGATCAGGTGCGTTCCGCTGAGGCGCAGGTCCAGCCGGCTGCTGCCTTCCTGGAGGCCGAAGCCCAGTGGCACGCTGTACCGCGCCTCGAAGTCGATGCCGCGGGTCTTGAGGCCGCCGCTGTTGACCAGCGTGTTGACCGCGCCGGTGATCGTGCCGGTGCCGTCGCGCGGCAGCAGGCTGCAGAAGCTGCTGTTGTACGGTGACCAGCCGTTGTTCGCGTCGCCATAGCATGCCTTGACCAGATTGGCCGTGCTCATGCTGGCGATGTAATTGCTGATCTTGACGCGGTAATAGTCGACCGAGAGCGAGAAGCGCGGCGCGAAGGTCGGCTGGAACACCGCGCCCAGCGTATAGGTGTCCGCGGTTTCCTCGCGCAGCGCCGGGTTGCCGCCGGAGATCGATTCGATCTGGGTGTTGCCGCCGTTATAGGCGGTGCCGAGCAGGCTCGCCTGTACGCCGGTGGCGATGCAGTTGGCCCGAAGACTGGCGTTGGAAACCGCCGTGCTGGTCGTGCAGGGATCGCTGACGGTGGGGTAATCCTGTGCCTGGCCGCTGTACAGGTTGGCAACGGTCGGCGCGCGCACCGCGCGGGCGTAGGTACCGCGCAGCTTGAAGTCCGCGATCGGCGCCCACACCAGGCCGGCCGAATAGGTGTTCACCGACTTGGCCGCCGTCGAATAATAGGAATAGCGATAGGCGCCGTTGAAATCGAGGCTCTTCACGAACGGCTTGTCGGCGAGGATCGGCACGTTGATTTCGGTGAACAGCTCCTTGACGTTGTAGCCGCCGGCCAGGCCTTCCCCGGCATTGAAGCCGACGACGTCGCCCGAGGACAGCGCCTCGTCCGGATTGTAGCTGCCATATTCGTCGCGATATTCGGCACCGACCACCAGGCCCGCCGGGCCCGCACCCAGATCGAACAGATTGTCGTTGGTGATCACGCCGCTCGCCACCTTTTCGGTGATCGTCGAGGCGTTGCGCGTGGTGATCGCGACGAACTGTGCCGCTGCCGTGCTGATATTGCCCGCGCCGAAGATGTTGAGCGGCACGCAGCCATTGCTGGTGTCGGTGCAGACCAGGGTTCCGGCGGCGTTGGTGGTGGTCTTCAGCGCCTGCAGCACGCGCTTGCGCGAGACGTTGCCATATTGCAGCTCGGTCTGCTTGGTCTGGGCGAAGCTGAAATACGCATCGTATTTCCAGTTGCCGGTGATGTCGCCCTTGGCACCGACCAGCCCGCGATAGGCCTCGCTCTTGTTATCGGAAATGCGGTCGCCCACTTCCGTCACGCGACGATAGACGTTGGTGGAGACATAGCCGTCACCGTCCGTGTCATAGCCCTTGAGCAGCGCCTTGGTGCTGGCCGACAGGAAGGAGGAGTTGGTGTCGAGCACCACCGCACCGGTGAACGGCGTCGGCGCCAGCTGGTTCTTCACCTCGTTGTGGATGTACTGGCCTTCGGCATACAGGGTGAGGTGGTCGTTGACCTCGAAATGCGTCTGGCCGCTGAACATGTAGCGTTCCTGCGGCACCTGCAGATAGTTTTCGGACGCGTAGTTGTAGAGGTCGGCCGGCGAGCTGTAGGACGAGTAGCTGCCGTCGGTGCCGAACTTGTAGTTCTTGCCGCCCAGCGACATGCGGCCCGCCGGAATCGTGCCCGAGCCGCCCGAGGTGAAGCCGCCGGCGCCGTCCTCGGTCAGCGTGGTCGCGGTGTAGCTGCGGGCGGACTGCAGGATGCCGGTGCGGTTGGTATAGTCGCCGTACAGCGTGATGTTGCCGCGGCCGCCCGCGAAGTTCTTGCCGACCAGCAGGCTGGAGTTGAACGTGCCGCCATCGCCCTCGCCGGTCAGGCGGTAATTGGCATTGGCCTGGACGCCGTTGAAGTCCTGCTTGGTGACGAAGTTGATCACGCCCGAGACCGCATCGGACCCATAGGTGGCCGAGCGGCCGCCGGTCAGCACTTCCACTTTCTCCAGCAGCGCTGCCGGGATGGTGTTCAGATCGACCACCTGGCTGCTGTCATAGGCGACATAGCGGCGGCCGTTGACCAGCACGAGCGTGCGGGTGGCGCCCAGCCCGCGCAGGTCGGCCGTGGAGACGCCGCCGCCCGGGTTGTTCGATGCCGCGGTCACGCTCGGCACCAGCTGCGGCAGCTCGTTGACGATATTCTCGACATTGACCTGCCCGGTCAGCGCGATGTCCTGCGCCGACAGCGTCGTGACGGGGGCCGCCTGTTCGAGATTGGGGTTGGTCAGGCGCGAGCCGGTGACGGTGATCTCGCTCTGCGGCTCGCTCGCCGCACCATTCCCGGTCTGCGCCTGCGCCTGCGCCGCGACGGGCAGGCCCATCAGCAGCGAGGACGCCAGCAGGGCGCGGTGGAAAGTCTTGTTCATCACTTGCTCCTTCGTACACGCCGGCGGGGCCGAGGCCGGCCGCGGCGAAGCGCGCAAAAGGAGGGGCGAAAATTCGCGATACTGCTTCGTGATGTTTCGCCGACTGTAACGATTTCGTAATCATTCGACAGTGTGGCCGGGGCGCAACAGCATGCTTGTTCCTTTTCGGCACTGCGCGCATGGGGCGCACGCCCCTCCGCGCGAAAGGATCCTGACGATGCCCCGCCCCCTCACCATCGATTTCGTCTCGGACGTGGTCTGCCCCTGGTGCGTCATCGGCCTCCGGAGCCTGGAGACCGCACTGGCCCGCGCCGCCGACGTCGTGACCGCCGAGATCCGCTTCCACCCGTTCGAGCTCAATCCCGCGATGCCGCCGGAGGGCGAGAACATCGTTGAGCATATCGGCCGCAAATATGGCGCGACACCGGAACAGTCGGCCGCCACCCGCGCGATGATCCGCGAACGCGCCGCCGAATTCGGCTTCACGATGGCGATGACCGACGACAGCCGCATCTACAACACGTTCGATGCGCACCGGCTGCTGCACTGGGCCGGCCTGAACGGCGGTCAGCATGCGCTCAAGATGGCGCTGTTCACCGCCTATTTCACCGAGGGCCGCAATCCGGGCGACCGGGCCGTGCTGCTCGCCGCCGCCGAACAGGCCGGGCTCGACGCGGCGGCGGCGGCGCGCGTGCTGGAGGACGGACGGTACGGGCAAGAGGTTCGCGCCGAGGAGACCTTGTGGCAGTCTCGCGGAATTAACGCGGTGCCCGCGATTGTTCTGGAAGGACGCTATCTGATCTCCGGCGGGCAGCCGCCCGAGGCGTTCGAACAGGCACTCCGCCAGATCGCCGCCGACGCTGCCTGACCGACGCTTCCACGGGCCTCGTTCCGGAATCGAATTGTTTCTCCCAGAATGGGCATGCTATGGGTCGCAGGCACATTCTGGGGGACTCCTTGCTGCAATCCGCCACGTTGGATCGGGAGACGCTGCCGCCCGGCTGGGTCTCGGTCGGCAACCATCCGGCCTTCCCGGCCGCTGCGCGCCGACTGGCCGGGAATCTGCTGGCCGTGTGCGAGGCCGATCGCAAGCTGGCCGCGATCTGCAAGGATGCCGGCCATTACATGACCGCGATGTCTGCGGCCTATCTGGAATCGCAGGGCGCGCTCACGCTTTCCTCGCTGCGCCAGATTTGCGCGGGCTCGGGCCTGCTCACCGCCAATCGCGCCGCTGCGCTGATCGACTTCATGGCGCATCTCGGTTTTCTCGAGTTCGACGCTGCCGGCTATTGCCGGACCACGCCGGAGTTCCGGCAGTCCTGGAGCGGACTGCTCCACGTGGCGCTGGACGCAGCCGCGCTGGTCGATCCGTCGGTGGGCACGGTGCGCGACAGGGTGACGGACGCGACCGTCTATCGCCGCTTCCTCACCGTCCAGGCGGGACGGTTGCACGACCTCGCCCGCCTGACCGATCCGTTTCCCTCGCTGCGTGCCGCCTTCCTGCACCCGCTGGCGGGATGTTCGATCCTGCACACGCTGGTGCTGGCCTGCACCGATTCCGATTTCCGCCCGAACGACGGCGCGATCGTGTCGCTCGCCGGCCTCGCGCGGGCCTTCGGGGTATCGCAGCCGCATGTCCGCCGACTGCTCAAGCGCGCGGAGGGCAGCCATTTCCTGCTGCACCTCGGCCCCAGCCTGCGCGCCTTTGATCCGGCGGGCTTCCCCACGCTTCGCTTCCACTATGCCATGCAGGTTCATGAACTAATCGAATGCGCCCGCGCGGTGCAGGCGACGGAGGAGACCGCGCTGCGCTGGCTCCCGTCGCCCCGCCACGCAGAGGCCACGGCGCCCGCGCTCTGAGCCGTGACCGAGCGCGTTGCAGAGGCTCGGCCGCACATTCGGCAGGATCTGCTTGCCGATGCGCGCCCAAGGGTAAGAATCAGCCGGTACGTCCGTCCGCTTCGCCGCCGCTAGGCTTCGCTACCTGCCTTCCGCGTCGTCCGTCGCGCCCGCCTCGTCGGCATGCAGCGCCGCCACGTCCTCCAGCGTGGAGCCCTTGCCGGGCCACACGTTGATCAGGTCCAGCAGGGCTCTCAGGAGTTCGCCGAACAGTTCCATCATCTTGCCTCGCAGGAAATTGGAGGCAGGCCGCGATCGGCCTGGCTTCGCCGCCGGTCCGCACGGCTGCGCGTGCCCACACGGCTTATCGGCCTTCCGCCCGCCGGATCGAGATCCACCCGGATACGAGGGTCACCAGCAGCCAGACCGTGCCGAGAAGCACCGCCGCGGCCGCGCCCATCCCCTCCCAGTCGTCGGGCCGAAGGCGGAGGACGTAGAGAAGACACAGCCCAGCCAGCGGAAGCACTGCGGCCAGCAGGAGGGACAGGCCCGGCCTTGCCCGTCCCCACCGCGGTGCCTGGTATCCCAACAGGGCGGCGGCGAGGCCGAGGCCCATCAAAATCGGCATGCATGCTCCCGGCAGCATCGCCGCGTCCCGTCGCGGCGCGCAGGGTGTATGCCGCCGATCGCACCGGTGCAATCGGGGCGTGGCTCGGCGATCACACCGCCTCCAGCACCTCCGGCCCGAACCGGTCCCAGCGGCCATGCGTCCCCGCACGCCAGCAGGTAACCGCCGCCCCGCCGAGGATGACCCACAGCTTGCCGTCGGGCGCGGCCATGGCAGCGTCGGTCGCCGAGGGCAGTGGATCACCGCTGGGGTGCGAGTGCCAATAGCCGATCAGCCGGGGCCCGCCCGCGCGCTCGGCGCGCAACGCCGCGAACAGCGCCGCCGGATCGATCTCGAACCGGGTCTCGGGCGATGCGGCGATGTTCGCCGTCTGCGAAAAGGCGATGATCGCGTCATCCGCGCCGAACAGCAGGCCGCACGCCTCGCGCGGTGCGGCGACGGCCGAAGCTTTTTTCATACCGGCCAGTATAGATCTTGAAATCGTAACGCCCATGCCCATTTCCGGTAAAACATGAATCAGGGGGTTTCCATCTTAGAAGCGCGGATCGCAGACGAGGCGCATGGCTGGCGCCTCGACCGTGCGCTGACCGACGCGCTGCCAACGCTGTCGCGCGAACGCGTGAAGGCGCTGATCTCCTCCGGCGCGGTGACCGGCCCCGATGGCGCGCTCGCCCGCGATCCCGCCCGCAAGGCGGTGGGGGGCGCAGTATTCCAGGTCACCGTCCCCGATCCCAAGCCCGCGCACAACGAAGCCCAGGACATTCCGCTCAACGTGGTGTTCGAAGACGCGCATCTGATCGTGATCGACAAGCCGGCCGGCCTGGTCGTCCACCCCGCGGCGGGCAATCTCGACGGGACGCTGGTCAATGCCCTGCTCCACCACTGCGCGGGCCAGCTTTCCGGGATCGGCGGCGTGGCGCGTCCGGGGATCGTGCACCGCATCGACAAGGACACCTCGGGCCTGATGGTCGCGGCCAAGACGGATCCTGCGCATGTCGGCCTTGCCCATCAGTTCAAGGCGCACTCGATCGACCGGCGCTACCGGGCGATCGCAAGCGGCCGGGTGTTGGCTGCCTCCGGAACGGTGGATGCCCCGCTTGCGCGCTCGCCAAGCAACCGCAAGAAGATCGCGGTGTGTTCGCCGGGTCATGGCAAGCATGCTATTACCCATTGGCGCAAAATTCGTGAACTGCGCGATGCAAGTTACATAGAATGCAGGCTGGAAACGGGCCGGACGCATCAGGTGCGCGTCCACATGGCGTCGATCGGCCACCCGCTGGTCGGGGACCCTCTATATGGAAGTATGCGTTCCACCCATCGCGGACTTCTGGCAACCTTGGGTTTCCAGCGCCAGGCCTTGCATGCGGCACGTCTCGGGTTCATCCACCCGATAAATGGTAACGCTTTGGCGTTCGATAGCGAAATACCTGCAGACATGCAGGAACTGTTCAACCAGCTTATCGTATGAGTTTTGCGGCGCGCGAGTCCCGGTGGGACCGGCGCCCGAAGGAAAGGGAGAAACGATCATGGCTACCGGCAGCAACGTCCCCGCGACGATCCCGGCGCTCGGCGGCGAGGCCAGCCTCAATCGCTATCTTTCCGAGATCAAGAAATTCCCGATCCTGAGCCCGGAGCAGGAGTATATGCTCGCCAAGCGCTTTCAGGAGCATGGCGACACCGATGCCGCGGCCCAGCTGGTCACCTCGCACCTCCGCCTCGTGGCGAAGATCGCGATGGGCTATCGCGGCTACGGCCTGCCGGTGTCGGAGCTGATCTCTGAAGGCAATATTGGCCTGATGCAGGGCGTGAAGAAGTTCGAGCCGGATCGGGGCTTCCGCCTGGCCACCTATGCGATGTGGTGGATCCGCGCGTCGATCCAGGAATTCATTCTGCGCAGCTGGTCGCTCGTCAAGATGGGCACCACGGCAGCCCAGAAGAAGCTGTTCTTCAACCTGCGCCGGATGAAGGCCAAGCTCGACGCGTTCGAGGATGGCGACCTCTCGCCCGAAAACCTCGCCAAGATCGCCACCGATCTGGGGGTGACCGAGGAAGAGGTCACCTCGATGAACCGCCGGATGGCGATGGGCGGGGATACCTCGCTCAACGTGCCGATGCGCGAGGACGGCGAGAGCCAGTGGCAGGATTGGCTGGCCGATGAAGGCCCGCTGCAGGACGAGGCGGTCGCCGAAGCGCAGGAGGCCGATGTCCGCCACGACATGCTCGTCTCGGCGATGGAGGACCTCAACGAGCGCGAGAAGCACATCCTCACCGAGCGTCGCCTGACCGACGACCCCAAGACGCTCGAGGAACTGAGCCAGGTCTATGGCGTGTCGCGCGAGCGCGTCCGCCAGATCGAGGTGCGCGCTTTCGAGAAGCTGCAAAAGGCGATGATGCGTCTGGCAGGCGACCGCCGTCTGCTCGCCGCACACTGATCCGGCGCGCGGTTCCTGCCAGGTGATTGCAGGAACCGCCCCGGCTGGGGCATGGCGAGCGCGTGACTAGGAATCGCGCCCGCTCCTCCCCCCGTCCTTCCTCGCGTCGAGGCTCTTCGACCACGCAGCGAAAGCCCTGGTGGCGCCGGCTGATCGTGCTCGGGTTCCAACTCGTGTTCGGCTTCGTGCTGCTGTCGCTGCTGATGGTAACGATCTATCGCTTGGTGCCGCCGCCCATTACCTGGACGATGCTCGGCGACGTGGTCGCCGGGCACGGCGCCACCAAGGACTGGATGCCGCTGAGCCGCATCGATCCAAGCATGGCCCGCGCGGTGATCGCGGCGGAAGATGCGCGCTTCTGCCAGCATAACGGCTTCGATTTCGCAGCGATCGAGAAGGCCTATCAGCGCAACGCGCAGGGCACGCACAAGATTCGCGGCGGCTCGACGATCAGCCAGCAAACCGCCAAGAACGTGTTCCTCTGGCAGGGCGGCGGCTATTTTCGGAAAGGCCTGGAAGCCTATTTCACGGTGCTGATCGAGAATATCTGGGGCAAGCGGCGGATCATGGAGGTGTACCTCAATGTCGCCGAAACCGGCATCGGCACCTACGGCGTCAATGCCGGGGCCGAGCGCTACTTCCACCATGATGCCTCGCAGCTCTCGGACCGCGAGGCGGCGCTGATCGCCGCCGTGCTGCCGCTGCCCAAGAAGCGGGCGGCGATCGACCCGCGCGGGTTCACCCGGCGCTATGGCAACAAGATCACTGCGCGGATCAACGTCGTGGCGGGCAATGGGCTGGATCGGTGCCTGTGACCCAAACGCGCCTCTTGCGCTCCCCTCCCGAAAGCGGGAGGGGAGTTTAGCAGCGTTTACTTCGCAGCGTCTTTCGCCGCGTCGCCAACGTCTTTTGCGGCATCGCCCACGCTGCTCGCCGCGCTGGTCACCGCGTTGGTCTTGGCATTTTCGCGGGCGTTCTGGTTGAACAGATAGAATGCGCCGATCACCACCGCGATCAGCACCGCCAAGCCGATCAGCGCCATGCCGGCACCGCCGCCGCTGCGGCGCTCGATCACCGTGGTGTGGCTCGCGCGATCCGTTGCCACGCCATCTTCAACGATACGTTCCGCCATGATCGTGTCTCCTCGGTTACACTGGCGACTGCAACCGAGTAGACGAACCGATGGTTCCCTAAGCTATTGTCTCAAAACGGGAGCTTGAAGCCCGGCGGCAGCGGCAGGCCGCTGGTCATCTTGCTCATCGCTTCCGACGAGGCGGCATCGGCCTTCACTCGCGCATCGTTGAACGCGGCGACCAGCAGATCTTCCAGCATCGCCTTTTCGGCGACGTTGACCAGCGAATCGTCGATCGCGATGCCGATGATGCGGCCCTTGGCGCTCGCCGTCACCTTGACGAGTCCGCCGCCCGACACGCCCTCGACCTCGACCGTGTCGAGGCTTGCCTGCGCCTTGGTCAGTTCGGCCTGCACGTTCTGCGCCATGGCCATGATGTCTTCGAGACTCTTCATCCGTCACTCCCGGTTTTGGTCCAGCCGATCAACTCGGCATCAGGAAAAGCTTGCATCGCCGCGGCGACGATCGGCGAGGCGAGCACGGCGTCGCGCTCGGCCGCCTCGGCCGCCGCCTGCTCCTCACGCAGCGTCATCGCGGTGGCCCCGTCGACGAGGGCGATCTTCCAGTGCACGCCGGTGCTGTCCTTGAGCGCACCGCCGAGCTCGCGCACGAAATCCTGCGGCAGCGGCCGCGCTGCGCCGAAATCGATCTCGCTGCCCTCGAAGCGCACCGGTCGCATGTAATCGCGCACGAACATCGCGAGCTGAAGGCGACGATGCTCCTCCAGATGCTCGGCGAGTTGCGCGAGATTGGTCGGCAGCACCGGGCCGCTTTCCTGCACCGTCGCCGGCGCAGGCGCGGTCGGCGCGGCAGGCGCAGCAGCGGCGGGGCCGCCCGCCGGCACTGCGATGCTGCCGCTCAGGATCTGCCTGGCCAGCTCGCCCGGATCGGGGAGCTGGGCTGCATGGATCACCCGCAGCAGCGCCATCTCGGTCGCCTCGATCGGCAGGGCGGCCTTGGCGACCTCGTCATGCCCGCGCAGCAGCAGCTGCCACAGCCGGTGGAGCGCCGGGAAGGACAGCCGGCTCGCCCAGCCCTCCATCGCCTCGCGCTCCTCGAGCGACTGGCCGGAGAGCCGATGCGTGCCGAGCTTGACCAACGTCACCCCGTGCACCGTCTCCAGCAGCGCGCGGAGCACCGCCAGCGGATCGACACCGAGATCATATTGCGCCCGCAGCCCCGCCAGCGCCTTCTGCGCCTGACCTTCCACCAACGTGCCGAACAGATCGCGATTAGCGCCGCGATCGGACAGGCCGAGCATCTGGCGCACGGCTTCCGCCTTCACGCCCTCGCCTTCAAGCCCCGCATGCGCGATCGCCTGGTCGAGGATCGAGAGCCCGTCGCGCGCCGAGCCCTCTGCCGCACGCGCGACCAGCGCCAGTGCCTCGGGCTCCGCCTCGACCTGCTCGGCCGCACACACCTTGGCGAAATGCTCGGCGAGCAGCTCGGCCGAGATGCGGCGCAGGTCGAAGCGCTGGCAGCGCGACAGCACCGTCACCGGCACCTTGTTCACTTCGGTGGTGGCGAACAGGAACTTCACATGCCCCGGCGGCTCCTCCAGCGTCTTCAGAAGCGCGTTGAACGCGTTCTTCGACAGCATGTGGACTTCGTCGATGATGTAGATCTTGTAGCGCGCGGAGACCGCGGCGTAGCGCGACGCCTCGATGATCTCGCGCACGTCGTCGACGCCGGTATGGCTGGCAGCGTCCATCTCGATCACGTCGATATGGCGCCCCTCGGCGATCGCGCGGCAGGGCTCGCACACGCCGCACGGGTCGATCGTCGGACCGCCCTGCCCGTCCGGGCCGATGCAGTTGAGCGCCTTGGCGATCAGGCGGGCGGTGGAGGTCTTGCCCACCCCGCGCACGCCGGTCAGCAGGAAGGCGTGTGCCAGCCGGCCGCGACGGATCGCATTGCCGAGCGTGGTGACCATCGCATCCTGGCCGATCAGCGCGCTGAACGTCTGCGGCCGGTATTTGCGGGCGAGCACGCGATAGGCTTCGCCGCGCTGCGGCTGCGGGGGTTCGTCGAGGCCAAGCAGGGAATCGGACATCGCTGCCTATCTAGGCATCCGCACGGCATTTGTCGAAGCGCTAGCGCGCTGGCCTGTGGATAGCGATGTCGGAGGGGTGGGAGCCGGAACGACCCGGGACGAAATCGTTACGGCTGCTTCCTTCCGGACCTGACCGGGTTGGCGACGATCCCGTCCGCCCGACTCCCGCGGCGCATATGGGCGAAGCACGTCGCCGATGCAAGGGCCTGTTTGGCCTAGCGGATCAGCGCAGCAAACCGGGCGAGGATATCGCCCACGCGCATACAACCCCGGCCCGGGCGATTATGGTCTGGTCGCAAAAAAGCCTCCGAGCGACGGGATGCCGTCGGGCGGAGGCTCTCCATAGAATCCGTGGGCGTCCGTACCGGCTTCCCACTGGATTTCGTCAATCGCCTCAGCGCTCGCGGCTGAGGTCTTCCACTTCGCCCATGATCGTATCCAGCGCCGTGCGGCCGTCCTCGTTGAGCGCGGTCGAGCGACGCGAGGGCAGCTGGCCTTCCGACATCAGCGCCTCCAGTGCGACGCGGCCACGCGCGACCCGGCTCTTGATCGTGCCGACGGCGACCTGGCAGATTTCGGCCGCCTCCTCATAGGCAAAGCCACCCGCGCCGACCAGAATCAGCGCCTCGCGCTGCGGCTGCGGCAGGTGCAGCAAGGCGCGCTGCATGTCTGCCAGCTCGACATGGCGATCCTGGCTCGCCGGTGCCGCCAGCAGGCGATCGGCGACCAGGTCGTCCCATTCGCCCTTGAACCGCGCGCGGCGCATCTGGCTGAGATAGAGATTGCGCAGGATGATGAAGGTCCAGGCGCGCATATTGGTGCCCGCCTGGAACCGCTTGCGTGCGGCCCATGCCTTCAGAAGCGTCTCCTGGACGAGATCGTCCGCGAGGTCACGGCTGCCTGAAAGCGAACGGCCAAACGCACGCAGATGCGGGATTACCTGGGCAAGCTGCGTCTTGAACTCGGGGTCCGAGAGCGAAACATGTTCCACCGGCGCCGCGTTCGCGCCCGGCTCTTCATGATCCGTGTGGGTAGCTTCGGTCGTCATGCATTCCCGATCAGTTGCGCTCGCGGCGTCGTTCATTGCCAAGCTGGGGTCCAGAGGGTCGATTACAAGCTTCGTTTCTCGAAACATGCCAATCAGACCAAGAGGATAATGGCGAAAATCACGATGACCAGCAGCAGCCCGATACCCAACACATAGCGGGTAACGCCGGGCGTCGTGCCGCCACGGGCACGATCCTTGCTGACGGAGGCGGGTTCATCATGCTCAGCCATGACGGTTAAACACATGAGGACCGTTTTGGGTCCGTACCGGGTGGAACCCGCCTCATTTTACCTTCACGCCGGGATCGTCGCCTCATCGAAGAACAGCGCCTGGCTGATCGTCGCCTTTACCGTTTCGCGCTGGAACGGCTTGGTGATCAGGAAGGTCGGCTCGGGGCGTTCGCCGGTAAGCAGTCGCTCCGGGAAGGCAGTGATGAAGATCACCGGCACCGCGAATTCGGCGAGGATGTCCTTCACCGCGTCGATGCCCGAGCTGTCGTCGGCGAGCTGGATGTCCGCCAGCACCAGACCGGGGCGATCTTCCATTGCCAGCGCGACGGCTTCGTCGCGCGTGACGGCGACACCGGTGACGTCATGGCCGAGGTCGCGAACGATCTGCTCGAGATCCATCGCGATCAGCGGCTCGTCCTCGATGATCATCACGCGGGTACGCGTCTGGCGCTCGATCTCGCTTACCGCCTCGGCCACCAGTTCGGCAACACGATCCGCCGGCTCGCCGATCAGAAAGGCAGCGTCCTCGGGCGGAAAACCTTCCACCGTCGTCAGCAGAAGCGCCTGGCGCGACAGCGGCGTCAGCCGCGCGAGCCGCTTGCGCGCGATCGATTCGGCGTCCGTGCCCTGCTCGACTGCGTCGATGCTGTCGTCCCACTGGCTCGACTGCCAGATCACCTGGAAGGTGCGATACAGGCCGAGACGGGCATCCACGTCTCGCGGGAACTGGTCCGGCGCTTCGACGATCGCTTCCAGTGCGGCACGGACATAGCGATCGCCTTCGGCCTGATTGCCGGTGAGCGCACGGGCATAGCGCCGCAGGAGCGGAAGGTGCGGCGCGAGTTGCTGACCAAGCGACATGAGCTGTGTATTCTCCATCAGGTTCGGGGGCCTTTCTCGCCCCCGACGGGCCGTAATTCAATTGATTCCGTCACCCGAAGGAGCCCCTCCCCGGATTTCGCATCGAACGTGGAACAATCGAGGTGATCTTTGGTTTCATCGGTCGGACTGCGTGAATGGCTGCCGCGACGCCGGGTGCTTGCACTCGGCGTCGTTCGCGGTATTCGCGGTAGCGGTCACATTGTTCACTCGGTCCGGCTCGTCCGGACGATCCGGACCCTCAGGGGGGAATTGGTGCACTCCGCTAACAATAATCAGGGCAAGCAGCCGCCGGCAAAGGGTAGTGGCCAGACGCCAGCTCCCAGCGCCGATGTCGGCGATGCATTGCGCCGCGCATATGACGACACGCTGAACGAGTCCGTGCCGGATGATCTGCTCGACCTCTTGAAGAAGCTGGATTAAACACCGCCGGACATGAACGGCCTGGATTCCCAACCCCGCGGCCGAGGCTTCTCGGCGGCGCTGGGGCGATTGCCCACCGGCGCGAAAGTATTCCTTATCCTGGTCGGCGCGCTGCTGCCGCTGGCACTGATTGCGCTGTTCACCACGCTGCAGACCACCCGCAGCGCTGACGACGAAGCGCGCGAGCGGCTGACGGTTACCGCGCAGGAGAGCGCGGGCAATCTCGAAAACCTGCTGGCGAACCATGTCGCGCAGCTGGGCGACGCGCTGGCGGCGCTGGCCCGCAATCCCGACGATGCCCCCAGCTGCACTCGGCTCGCCGGCACCTATGCGGGGCAGGCCCCCGCCCATTTCGTGGTACGCGATGGCCGCGGGCGCGTGCTGTGCGGCAGCGCCTTCGAACAGGCCGATCTACTGGCAGCCGAGCGCGGCGGGCTCGCGGCGCGGATCGTGCCGGGCGGGCTGGTGCTGCGCCTCGGCGGCGAGGCCGGCAGCGCGGCGATCGCCTATTATCCGCGCGACCTGCTGGCCGGGCTGGCACGCCCCAGCGGCTTCGTGCCCGAATATGGCGCGGCGCTGATCGGCCATGGCGATCGGCTGACGCTGCGCGCGCTCAAGGAGAGCGGCCCGCTGGATCGCGGCAAGAGCCTGCGCAGCAACCTTGGCGTGGACGATCTCGCGCTCGAAACCACCATGCCGGGGGCGCCGATCACGTCACCGCTGGTGATCGCCACCGTGCTGCTGGTGCTGATGTGGATCGCCGCGGCCGGCATCGGCTGGTTCGTCGTCAACATTCTGCTGATCCGCCCGCTTCGCCGCCTGCGCAGCAGCGTCGCGCATTATCGCCCGGGCGACGTGATCGATACCGAGCGCCTTGGTCCGATCCCAGCCCAGGAAATTCGCGAACTCGGCGATACCTTCAGCGAGATCAGCCGCACCGTGCAGGCGCACGAAGCCGATCTGGCCAAGGGGCTGGTGCAGCAGACCAAGCTCACCCGCGAAGTGCATCACCGGGTGAAGAACAATCTGCAGGTGATCTCCAGCCTGATCAACTTCCATGCCCGCGCCGCCAAGGGGCAGGAGGCCGCCGACGCCTATGCCTCGATCCAGCGGCGGGTGGACGCGCTCGCCGTGGTGCATCGTCACCATTATGCCGAGATGGAGGAAAACCGCGGCCTGGAACTGCGCGCGGTGATCGGCGAGCTTGCCGCCAATCTGCGTGCGACGGCGCCCGCCCAGGCAAAGGGCGTCGGTATCACGCTGGAGGTGGAGGCGCTGCTGGTGACACAGGACGTCGCCATCGCCGTTTCGTTCCTGCTCACCGAAATCGTCGAACTCGCCATCGCCTGCAACGACGCGGCGCAGATCCGCATCTCGATCAAGGCGCCCGACGGCGCCGAGCGGGCGGTGCTGCGCGTCTCCTCGCCTGCCCTGATCAGCAATCCCACCTTCGAACTGCTGGTCGAGAAGCGCTATGGTCGTGTGCTGCAGGGCCTTGCCCGGCAGCTGCGCGCCCAGCTGCATCATGATCCGCTCGTCGGCGCCTATGAAACCAGCATCGCGATCAACGGACGCCCATAAAATTTGCGGGCATGCGGGAACCCGCTTCCACGACCGACGTTTTCATCTTCGGATAGCGACCTTTTGCCCCCCCGCTCTCGCTATCCACGACATGGGCCCGGAAGCGTCTACCCCCTCCCCCCCCCGGTGGCGCTTCCGGGCCTACATCCCCCCAGACCATCGTAATCTTCACTGCACCGCAGCCGCACCCCGGCGCGCGACCGGAACGATTCGGGCAGCACGGCATTGAACCACCGTCCCGAAATCGGGGAAAATCTGGAGATGTTCGATGCGTAAACTCATCGCCTGTGCCGCTCTTGCCGGCACCCTGCTGATCGCTGCCTGCAACACCGTGGAAGGCGCCGGCAAGGACGTGGCCTCGGCCGGCGACACGGTCGCCAACGCGGCTGCCAAGTCGAAGTAAGAATTTCAGCGCGCCCCTGCCGCGACCTCGCGGCGGGGGCGTCGCTTATTCGGCGGTATGCGCCTCGCCGTCTGCCGCCGCCGTGCGTTCCCGCCGGCGTCGCGTGAAATAGATCGCGACCAGCGACAGGAAGTACAGGCCCACCAGCGGGCCCGCGAGCAGCAGCTGCGATCCCACGTCCGGCGGCGTCAGCACCGCGGCAATCGCCACCGACGCAACGATCGCGTAGCGCCACGCGCCCTTCAGCTGCTCATAGGTGACGATGCCGGCATGTTCGAGCAGCATCAGCAGCACCGGCAGCAGGAACGAGATCCCGAAGCCGAAGATGAACTGCATGATGAACTTGAGGTAGCTGTTGACGTCTGGCAGCGCTTCCTGCTGCACGCCGCCGAGGTTGCCCTGGAAGCCGAGCAGGAATTTCAGCGCCACCGGAATGGCGACGAAATAGGCCATCGCCGCCCCTGCGGTGAACAGCACCGGCGTTGCGAGCAGAAAAGGCAGCAGCGCCTGCTTCTCGCGCCGGTAGAGGCCGGGGGCGACAAACTGCCACAGCTGGTTGGCGATCACCGGAAAGGCGATCATCAGGCCCGCGAAGAAGGCGACCTTCACCTCGACGAGGAAGCCGCCGAAGATCTCGGTGTTGATGATCTTCACCTGACCCGCGGTCTTGAGCGGGGCAACCAGGAAGCCGAGAATGCCGCGCGCGAAATAGAGCGAGCCGCCGAACGCGACGAGCAGCGATACGATCGACCAGATCAGCCGCCGCCGCAGCTCGATCAGATGATCGAGCAAGGGAGCCTGGGTATCGTCGATCTCGGTCACGGCTGCACTTCGCTGGAAGGAGGTACGGGGCTTGCGGGCGGTACGGCACCGGTGGCCGGCACGGCCTTGGCCTCGGTTGCCGCCGGCTTGGCTGCGGAAACCTCCACCGGCGCGGGATCGGCATGGATATCCGGCTTGGGCGTCATCACCGGGGCGTCGTCGCCGTGGAGCGTCGGGTCCTGAGGCTGATGCTCGATCGCCGCGGGCACAGCATGCGCCTCGGGCGCCGCGAGCGGCTGCGGCGGATATTGCCGCATGATCCGCTCATTCTCCGCCGCCCACTGCTTCTCCAGCTCGGCAAGCTCCGCCTCGCGCACCATCGAATCGAGGCCGGAGCGGAACTGGCGGGCGACGCCGCGCGCCTTCCCCACCCATTTGCCGACGAAATGCATGGCCCGCGGCAGATCCTTCGGGCCGATGAACACCAGGGCTACGATGGCCACGAGCAGAAACTCGCTGGGCGCGATATCGAACATTCTTTCGGCGTATCCACTCGCATGGCATGCGCCGGTGTACCCGGCACGCTGCGATCAACATCCGGGCGCCCGACGGCCGGGCGCCCCGGCAGCGCTCAGCGCTGCTCCTCGCGGGCGCGTTCGGCGTCCGGGGTATAGCCCGTCTCCGGCGCGGCCTTGCCTTCCAGGCGGGTCGGCGGCGTCGGCGTGCTGTCGTCCTCGGCCATGCCCTTCTTGAAGCTCTTGATGCCCTTGGCGACGTCGCCCATCATGTTGGAGAAACGGCCACCGCCCAGCAGCAGGATGGCGATGATGCCGACGACCAGCCAGTGCATCAGGCTGAAGCTACCCATGAGAATTCTCCTTGATATCCGGACCTATCTAAGGCCCGCGGCCCCCAACGGCAACGGTTGATCACCCAACGCTGGCGTACACAGCGCCGAATGGAAGAGGACGGCCTTATTCGTCGTCCGTGACAGTTTCGCGTTCGCTCGCCGCCTCGGCCGCATCCAGCTGTTCCAGCGCGAGATCGACGGGATCGAGCAGCCCCGCTGCCTTCAGGTCCTCGATACCCGGCAGGTCGCGCCGGCTGGCGAGCCCGAAATGGCTGAGGAAGCCGGGCGTGGTCGCATACATCAGCGGCCGGCCCGGCACCTCGCGGCGGCCCGCCGGGCGCACCCAGCCCGCCTCCATCAGCACGTCGATCGTGCCCTTGGAGATCTGCACGCCGCGGATCGCCTCGATCTCGGCGCGGGTGACCGGCTCGTGATAGGCGATGATCGCCAGCGTCTCGATGCCCGCGCGGCTGAGCTTACGGCTGTCCTCGCGGTCGCGGCGAAGCAGATGGGCGAGATCGGCGGCGGTCTGGAAATGCCAGCGATCGCCGCGGCGGACCAGTTCGATGCCGCGCCCGGCATAGAAACCGCCCAGCGCCGCGAGGGCGGCGCGCACGTCCACCTCGGGCCCGACATAGGCGCGGATATCCTCCACGCCGAGCGGCCCCTCGGCGGCGAACAGCACGGCCTCCACCGCCCGCACCGGATCGCCGGCATCGATCATTGCGGGATCGCCTTGAGGTAGAGCGGCGCAAATGGTGCCGCCTGCCGGATCTCCAGCCGCCCCTGCCGCGCCAGCTCGAGTGCCGCGACAAAGGACGAGGCGAGCGCGGAGCGGCGATAGCGATCGCTCGCACCGTCGGGCAGAAAACTCTCGATTACCGTCCAGTCGATCCGGGTGCCGAGCTGGGTGGAAAGGCGCTCCAGCGCCGCCTCCAGCGTCATCACGTCACGGTGCGCCACGACGTGCATCACCGGCCGCGTCCGCGCGCTGATGCGGCCATAGGCAGCGATCAGGTCGAAGATCTCGACTTCCCACTTGGCCTGGCGCTCGACGCGCAGCCCTTCGGGCGCGCCGCGCGGGAAGACGTCGCGCCCCATCCGGTCGCGCGCGACCAGCCGCGCGCCCGCCTCACGCATCGCGCTCAGCCGTTCCAGGCGGAGTTGCAGGCGGAGCGCCAGCTCCTCGGGGCTCGGGCTCTCGGCCGGGTTGCGCGGGAGCAGCAGCGCGGACTTCAGATACGCGAGCCACGCCGCCATGACGAGATAGTCGGCGGCAAGCTCCAGCCGCAGTTCGCGCGCGGCATGGACATAGGCGAGATACTGCTCGACCAGTTCGAGGATCGAGATCTGGCGCAGATCGACCTTCTGCGTGCGCGCAAGCGCGAGCAGCAGGTCGAGCGGGCCTTCCCAGCCCTCCACCTCGATCTTCAGGATGTCGTCGCCCCCGTCCACCGGCCGGTCATAGGGGGCGGTACGAGGCGCGGCAACAATTAGCCCCTCCTCCTTGGGGGCGGGCTACCGCATAGGACGCCAAAGGTCGGCGGGCATCTCGAAAACCATCGTCATTCCCGCGAAGGCGGGAATCCATTGGCCAGTGCGCTGGGGAAAGAACCTCGGATGCACCGCCAATCGATCCCCGCCTTCGCGGGGATGACGACGTCTTTTGGCTATATGCGATAGCCCTGCCCGTCCAAGGAGGAGCGGCTAGAAAGGGTCATACCCCCAGCAGTGCATCCCGCTTCGCCAGCAGCTCGGCCAGCGGCACGTCCTCCGCCGCGCCGACCGACCCCATCGCCCGCGCCAGCCGCTCCAGACACGGCGCTGGCGCATCGCCAATCCGCCCGGCAATATCCACCATCTCCGGCATCCGCGCCCAGCAATCGAGCACCACGTCGCAGCCCGCCGCGAGCGCGCGCTCGGCCTTCTCCCCGGCGGTGCCGGAGAGCGCCTTCATGTCGATATCGTCGGTGAACAGCAGCCCGTCGAACCCGATCCGCCCCCGGATGATCTCGCGGATCACCGTCGGCGAAAGGGTCGCGGGCAGTTCGGAATCCCAGGCCTCATAGACGATATGCGCGGTCATCCCCATGGGGGCGGCCGCCAGTCGCTGGAACGGCAGCAGGTCCGCTTCGAGTTCCTCGGCGCTGGCCGTCACCCGCGGAAGTTCGAGATGGCTGTCGACCATGGCCCGGCCATGCCCCGGCATATGTTTGATCACACCGACCACGCCGCCGCGCCGCAACCCGTCGAGCAGTGCCCGCCCCAGCGCCGCCACCCGCATCGGGTCGCGCCCGAACGCGCGGTCGCCGATCGCGGGGGTGCCGCCTTCCACCGCCACATCGAGCATCGGCGCAAGGTCCACATTCACCCCCGCCTCGCGCAGGATCGCGGCTAGCGCGTGGCCGTTCGCCCGCGCCGCCTCGATCGCGGAGATCGGCGCGCGCTCGTACAGCGCATCGAATGCCGCACCCGCCGGAAAGGCCGGCCACACCGGCGGCTGCATCCGGGCGACGCGGCCGCCTTCCTGGTCGATCGTGATCGGCAGGTCGTCGCGCCCGTGCAAGCTACGCAGATCCTCGGTAAGCGCCCGCATCTGGGCGGGGCTTTCGCAATTGCGCTTGAACAGGATATAGCCGAGCGGCTCGGCGTCGCGGAAAAAGGCGCGTTCGTCGTCGGTGAGCGAAAGGCCGGACAGGCCGAAGATCACGGGCTTCATGGGCGCAGGCCTAGCCGATTGCGCCCTGCCCGCAACCCCCTTCAATTCGCGACGAAGCAGTTCTCGCCGGCCACCTTGAGCTTGCCGCAGATCTCGCGCGCCTGGTCATTGCTGCCGGCATTCACCCGCAGCCGATAGACGGTCTTGCCGTCCGCGGTGGCGAAGGGGATCACCAGCTTGCCGAGCGGCGCGAGATAGGCGAACCGCTTCGACATCCGCGCCCAGGCCGCGTTGGCCACCCCTTCGCTGGGGAAGGCACCGAGCTGCACCAGCGCGCCCGATCCCTCGCCAGTGGGCGCCGTCACCGTCTTGGGCATCGGCGTCGCGCGGATCAGCGTCGGCGCGGGCAGCGCGATGGTGGCACTGCTGCTCGCCTTGGGGGCATTGGCCGGGTTCTTCTGCGGCTTCTGGCCTTCCACCGGCGCCTCGGGCAGCGCGCCGACATTGATGCCCGCCTCGCTCGGCCCGCCCTGGCTGGTGCGGAAGACGATGTCTCCCTCTCCATCCACGCGCATGCCGCCCGGCTGGTCCGGCCGCACCTTGTACGGTTCGGCCGGCGCCGCGATCAGCGCGCCATTGCCGTCGCGCGACGCCTGATGCCGCAGCCAGTAATAGAGCCCGCCGGCCAGGCCGAGCACGAGCAGCGCGGCAAAGACATAGACGAACACCCGGCCCTGCCGGGGTTCCTCATAGGCCTCTTCCACGGTCTCCAGCCAGGGGAGCCGCTCGCTGTCATCATACCGGCCGGCCATCGGGATCACATCTCCTCGACCGCCTCCACGCCCATCAGCGCGAGGCCGTTGCGGATGACCTGCTGGATCGAGCGGCCCAGGAACAGCCGCGCGCGGGTGAGCGCCGGCTGCTCCACGATCAGGAAACGCCGATCGGCAGAGTCATTGCCCATGTTGTAGAGGGCGTGGAACTCCGCCGCGAGATCATAGAGATAGAAGGCGATCCGGTGCGGTTCGCGCGCGCTCGCCGCGGCTTCCACCACGCGCGGGAACTGCGCGGCGAGCTTGGCCACCGTCAGCTCGCGGCCGTCGAGCAGCGACAGGTCCGCCGCCTCGTCCAGGCTGATACCTGCCTCGGCCGCGCGACGATGCACCGATGCCACGCGGGCATGGGCATATTGCACGTAGAAAACGGGGTTTTCCTTGGACGTTTCCAGCACCTTGGCGAAGTCGAAGTCCATCTGGGCATCGGCCTTGCGGGTGAGCATGGTGAAGCGCACCACGTCCTTGCCCACTTCGCGCACCACGTCCGCAAGGGTCACGAAATTGCCCGCGCGCTTGGACATCTTCACCGGCTCGCCGGCGCGCAGCAGGCGGACCATCTGGACGAGCTTGACGTCGAAGCGGGTCTCGCCGCCGGTCAGCGCCTGCACCGCCGCGACGATCCGCTTGACCGTGCCGGCATGGTCGGCGCCCCAGATGTCGATCAGCTGGTCGGCAGACTGCGCCTTCTGGAAGTGATAGGCGAGATCGGCGCCGAAGTACGTCCACTGGCCGTTCGACTTCTTGATCGGGCGATCCTGGTCATCGCCGAACTGTGTCGAGCGGAACAGCGGCAGCTCCACCGGCTCCCAATCCTCGGGCGTCTCGCCCTTGGGGGCCTCGAGCACGCCGTCATAGACGAGGCCGCGCTCGCGCAGCCATGCCTCGGCCTGTTCGGGCTTGCCGGCGGCCTGCAGCTCGGCCTCGGACGAGAACAGGTCGTGATGGATGCCGAGCAGCGCCAGATCGTCCTTGATCATGACGAGCATCGCCGCGACCGCGGTCTTGCGGAACAGCGCCAGCCATTCGCTCTCGGGCGCGTCGACGTACTTGTCGCCGAACTCGGCGGCGAGCTGCTGGCCGACCGGCTTCAGATAGTCGCCCGGATAGAGCCCCTCGGGGATCTCGATCGTCTCACCCAGTGCCTCGCGGTAGCGCAGATGGGCCGAGCGGGCGAGCACGTCGACCTGGCCGCCCGCGTCGTTGACATAATATTCGCGGATGACCTTGTGGCCGACATATTCGAGCAGGCTCGCCAGCGCATCGCCCACCACCGCGCCGCGGCAATGGCCCATGTGCATCGGGCCCGTCGGGTTGGCCGAGACATATTCGACGTTGACCGTCGTCCCCGCGCCCAGCGACAAGCGGCCATAGTCGGCGCCCGCGCGCAGGATCTCGGCGACTTCGCCGCGCCAGCTGTCCGCCTGGAGCGTCAGGTTGATGAAGCCGGGGCCGGCGACCGACACGGCGGCGACCTCGTCCAGCTTCTCCAGCTCGGCGACCAGCTTCTCGGCGAGCGCGCGCGGATTGGTGCCGGCGGGCTTGGCGAGCACCATCGCGGCATTGGTGGCGAGATCGCCATGGCTCGGATCGCGCGGCGGCTCGACCGTGATCGCACGTCGCTCCAGCCCCGCAGGCAGATCGCCGGCGAGGACGAGCGCATCCAGGGCCAGATTCAGATGCGCGGCGAAACGAGCATAAAGCGTCATTGAGCAATCCAATGGGGAATGGGAGCAGCGGCTGTAGCGCAGTGGCGCGGCGCCGTCATCCCTATTGGGATTCGCGATGAAGGAGGAGCGACACAACGTCCAGCTACGCCCCCTTTCCGCAGATCAGATGCCTCCACAGGACAGTTCAGACCGGCCCTCCGGACGCTGCCTAGTTTCGAAGCTCTTGCTGACGCCAAAGACGAGACGGCAACTGGAATGGCGCATCCTTTGATAAACCACCTAACAGATTTAACTTGTTTCTAATATAACTTACACATTGATATCCCGAATCGATCGATTGACTTAACCTGCGGAACGAGGGGGCATTCCATATGAAGCATAAATTCACGGTTTTCATTGACGAAAGCGGAGACAGCGGAATCGGGGTGGTTCGGTCAGGAGAAAAGCCAAGGGCGCCTCACCTTATATGACTATGGGCGCCGCTCTAATCTTAAACGAAACCTTCGACGAAGTAAGAGAAACCTTGGAGCAGGTCCGAGCGGAAATCGGCAAAAGAACCTTCACTGCTCCAATCTTGACCATTTTCAAAAGTTACATTTTATACGAAGGCTATCAAAGCACAAGAAGAGACTCTTTGGCGTTATCTCTTATAAGAAGACGTTAGGTGGATACAAGGACGCCATAGACGATAATCATAAGTTGTATTATAATAAATGCGCACAGTATCTTCTAGAACGAGTCGGCTCATTTATGAAGGAAAATGACATTCCTTCCAATAATCTTAATATTGTGTTCGAAGAAGGAAACTTCGACTACGATAAACTTCGTGGACTCCTGTACACGTGCCAGCGAAATCCAAAGCACCCAAACACTGCATTACTATCTCACATCGAAGTAGAAAACATCTCTGTCAAAGCTAAACCGGAAGAACCCCTACTTCAAATGGCAGACCTTGTCGCGCACGCCCTTTACAAATGCGTAGACAAACAAGATAAAAATCATTTCATATCCGAACCCCGTTATCTTCGCGAGCTCTCACCAAGATTTTTCGGAGATCCAAAAACGCGGTCCGTCGCGGGGGCGGGCCTATACCTAGTTCATAAGATAGATGATCTTGATCTAGACCCGGAAGTTAAAGAAGTGATCCTTGCAATGCTAGCAGAGCCGCGCAGTAATTCACCCGTGGCGGGCTGATTACAGCCACCCCTCACAGCATTCCAACGGTGGTAGCGCCCTGCCCGACAATCAACTATGGCATCAGGCGATGAGCAGGGCGCCACGCGTCCTAAGAAAATTCTTACGCTACCCCCGCACCAACCCCTCCATCCCCGCCGCCGTTGTCATCGCCGGGAACAGCGCCTTCGCCGTCCCCGCTGGCGCCAGCCCGAAATGCCGCGAGACCGCGCTCGCGATCAGCACGTCGAGCGCCGTCGTGGGCTTGAGGTCGCGCCCCTCGTACAGCGCCGCGTCGCCCAGCCCCGGCCAGGCGGCCTGCACCCGGCCGCCCTGCACCGCGCCGCCGAGCAGCATCGCGACCGAGCCGGTGCCGTGATCGGTGCCCCCGGTGCCGTTGGCCTTCACCGTCCGGCCGAACTCGGTCGCCACCACCACCAGCGTATTGTCCCAATGCGGCCCCAGCCCGGTCTTGAGCGCAGCGACCATCGCGTCGAGGCCCTTGAGCTGCCCGCCCAGCCGTCCGCGCTGGCCCGAATGCGTGTCCCAGCCGCCGGTCTCGATCATCGCGATCCGCGCGCCGCCGGGGGCGGAGAGCAGCTTGGCCGCCAGCGTGCCGGTGTCCGCGGCGCGTCTGCCCCCGTCGCTGCCGAGGTCGCCGGTGAGCATCCGCGTCGCCATCGCCTCCTGCCAGAGCGGGTGGAGTTGGCGGTCGCCTTCGTACATCGCGGTCACCCGCGCGAGCAGGTCGTCCGACGCGTCGGGCAGCGAGGACGGCGCATAGCTCGCCACCTCGACGCTGCCGCGCAGCGCCATCGGGACCGCGGCGGCGAGCGCGATCGCCTTGTCGCCTTCGGGCAGCAGGCGGAGCAGCCGGTTCATCCAGCCGTCCTTGAGCTGATAGGCCGAGACGCCGCCGGTCTCGAGCACGTTCTGCCCGTCGAAATGCGAGCGGTCGCGATAGGGCGAGGCAACGGCGTGGACGAACAGCGCCTGCTTTGCCTGATAGAGTCCAGCCAAGTTCGCCATCGCCGGGTGCAGCGCGAACATGTCGTCCAGCCTGGGCGCGCTGGCGAAATCGGCGGCGAGGTCGCCGCGCGCGCCGGCATAGGCGGGGTCGCCCACCGGGGCGACGATGCCGAGCCCATCGGCCGCGCCGCGCTGGATGATGAAGACGAAGCGGCGCTCGGTCGGCGCGGCGGCAAAGGCCAGGCGCGCGCCCAGCGGCGAGACCAGCAGCGCGGTCGCGCCGGCGGTGAGCAGGTGACGACGATGGAGCATCATGGCGCTTATCTCCGCAGGAACTCGGGCGCGACCAGCAGGAGCGCGACCCCCTGGCTGTTGCTTTCCGCCCGCGCGATCGACTGGGCGGTGCCGGGGCTGAGCGCCTCCGGGAACATCTCGGCGGCGCGCGCGCGCGGGTCGATCTGATCGCGGGTGCGCTGGGCGATCCGCTCGGCGGCCTCCACCCGGCGCAGTACCGCATCGGGCGCGGCCCAGGCGCCGGTGACGTCGTCCCAGCCGGCGGGCGAGCCCGGCTTCCACACCGGCTGGCCGAGCTGGTACATCAGCCCCGGCACCGCATTGGGCTGGAGCTGCTGGGTGCCGACGGCCCGCATGGCGGAGATCGACCATTCCCAGGGCGGCTTGAACTTGACCGGGGCAGGCGCCCAGCATTCCGGCGCGGCAATCAACGCGCGATAGACGCTCGGCAGGTGGCCACCGGTCTTGACGAAAATGGACTCCAGTCGCGCGACCAGTTTGGGCGGGGGATCGTCGCCGGCGAAGTGGCGGGCGAGCTTGGTAGCGATGTGTTTCGCGGTCGCGGGATGGACGGCGAGATATTCGAGCACCGCGGCGGCCTGCGCCTCCCCCTCCTGATGCCATTGCTTGCCGAGGATCGTGCGCGCGCCCGGCTCGTGCATCGGCTCGGCGAAGACGAAGTCGCCCGGGCGGCCGGTGGCGCCGGTGAACCTGGCGACCGGCCCGCGCCCGAAGCCGGCCACCGTCCAGCCGGTCATCGCGCGGGCGAACTCGGTCACATCCGTCTGGCTGTAACCGGAGCGCACACCAAGGGTGTGCAACTCCATGATCTCGCGAGCGAGATTCTCGTTGAGGCCGAGTCCGCGGCGGACATTGGGCCGACTGGCTGCCCGCACCGCCAGCGGGCTGTTCGGCTACCGACACCGCCTGGTCGAGGAACAGCAGCATCGCCGGGTGCCGCTCCACCGCGAACAGCATGTCGCGGAAGCTGCCCATCACATGCGGGCGGATCGCCTCGAATTCGAACGCGCCGGCGAGGTTGGTCACCTCCATCTTGTCGCCCGAGACGGCGAAATGATTGGCCCAGAAATGCACCAGTCGCTCGGCGAAAGGCGCGGGCGACTGGATCGCGGCGAGCGCGCGGGCGGTGACCGCGGCATTGTACAGCGCGCGGCTCTGCTGGCCGAACTGCTTGCGAAAGGCCTCCGTCGGGTCGTCCGCGGCCTGCACCACCGGCGGCTGGGCGACCATCGGCGCCATCGCGCCCGCGGGTCTTGCCGGCATCGCGGGCGGCGGCACGGCGGCGGTCGGCGCACCGGGCGCACCTGCTGCCTTCTTCAGCTGGGCCAGCCGCTCGCGATAGTCGACGAACTGGGCGACGAGCGTGCCGCTGGCCGGCTGGTTCGCCAGCGCCGCGGGCACCGCCTCGAAAAGGCGAAGTTGCGCGTCCAGCCAGCCGCGGGGGTCTGCGCCGGGATCGTCACCCGGGCGGGCGCCCAGGCCGAAGCGGTTCAATGCGATACTCTTGTCCGCCATCCGCGATACCTCCGCTGACTGCAGGAGGGTCTACGCGCCGAGTGTCGCAGAAGTTTGCCAGCCGCAACGGTTCGTCGCATCGCCGTTCGGCTCGTCCCACCGCGCAACAGTTGCAAATGCTGCAATCATGACCCCCGTCCTTTGCGGTTGTCGAATCTGCTGCAGCGCAACATTTTGTCTATCAAGAACATAGGAAGGATGCCGATCTGGCTCTTTTCGATCCACGAAGGAGAAAGATCGTGACCCGTTTCACCAGCGCACTTGCCGCTACCCTGTTCGCCGCCGCTCCGGCTTTCGCCGGTGACAACGCTGCCACCCGCAGCTTCACCCGCGACGGCGTGACCTATGTCTACACGTCGACCCCCAAGGGTGACGCGCAGGTTCTCGAAGGCGTTGCCAAGCCGGGCAACCAGAAGTTCCGCCTCGTCGTCCGCAACGGCTGGGTCGACGGCAACGCCGCCGGCACGCGCGTTTCGTTCCGCGTTCCCAAGGCAACCAAGGTGCAGGTCGCGTCGCGCTGAGCGACGCCGCACAGGCTCCCTGTAAAACGAAGTACCCCGCGGCCGCCTGGGCGACCGCGGGGTTTTCCGTTCTGGGGGGACGGAAATGAAATCCTAGTCGGGGGCGCCGACGCTGCTGCCGCTGCCCTGACGCGATGCCTCGGCCGGAGCCTTGCGGGTCGGGAGATGCTGGTGCTTGCCGGCCTGATGGTGCGCCTGCGCTGCCTCGGCCTTGTGGCCCTTCACACGCCACGCGACGACATGGCTCTTGCCGGCGGGCATCCAGACCCGCTCATGCGTCTCGTGGAGCGACTGGGCAGCCGCCGGGGCGGCGAGCAGGGTCGCGGACAACAGCGCGATGGTTGCAAGCTTCACGGTGGCGATCCTCTCATTTGCGGGCGTGGTACCCACGACCTCGGAGATACGCCCGAGGTTTTTCGGTCGCCTTGCGTGGCTGTAACGAAAGATGTCCCGCCCGGGAGAAACGGCGGCCAGCAACATTTTCTTACAGTCGCGCCAAGAAGCGGCAATGCTGCGCCGCAAGAATGGGCGCAGGCAAGACAGGACGATCCATCGAGAATCGTCCGCCGCGCCGACGCAGGCTGGAACTTTCACTCGCTACCGAGAGGGAATGTTCCATGAAGATTCGTCTTGCCGCCGCAGCCCTGCTCGGCCTGTCCTCCCCGGCATTCGCCCAGGAGACGGATGCGCCCCCGCCGGTCACGGTGTCGGGCAGCGTCGCCCTTGTTTCCGACTATCGTTTCCGCGGCGTCTCGCAGACCGACAAGCAGATGGCCGTCCAGGGCGGCCTCACTGCCACGCACGAAAGCGGGCTCTATGCCTCGCTCTGGGGGTCGAATCTCGCCGGCTGGGGCACGTTCGGCGGTGCCAACATGGAGCTGGACGTGGTCGGCGGCTACAAGCTGCCCATCGGCAAGGGTGCGGCGCTCGATGTGGGCGTCACCTGGTACATGTATCCGGGCGGCGCCTCCAAGACCGACTTTGCCGAGCCCTATGTGAAGCTGAGCGGCACGATCGGCCCGGTCTCGGCGCTGGCCGGCGTCGCCTATGCTCCACCGCAGGAAGCGCTGGGCAACTGGAGCAACACGCCGGAGAGCAAGGCGGGCGACAAGAAGCACAACCTCTATCTGTGGGGCGATGTCAGCACCGCGGTGCCGAGCACGCCGATCACGCTCAAGGCGCATCTCGGCTATTCGGACGGCAACCCGGGCCTCGGCCCCAACGGCACCAGCGTCGCTCCCACGGGAAGCTATGCCGACTGGCTGCTCGGCGCGGACCTTGCCCTCGGCAAGGTGATACTGGGCGTCGCCTATGTCGACACCAGCATTACCAAGCGCGACAGCGCCTATCTGCTGCCGAATTTCTCGAGCACCAAGGACGGCTCGAGCATTTCGGGCAGCCAGGTGGTGTTCTCGCTCAGCGCCGCGTTCTGAAATCGCAGTCCTCCCTCGCAAGGGGGGGGGCCGCGCGCAGCGTGACACAGGGTGTCCCGGCCGGGATGGAGCCACCAGCCTGGCGGGACATTCTTCCACCACCGCCTTGCGCGGTGGTCCCCCCTCCCCGCTCCGGGGGAGGAAATAGGGTCAGAACCCCTCGGGCAGATCGATCGTGCCGCAGTGCTCCCGGTACCGGGCGATGGCGTAGCGATCGGTCATGCCGGCGATGAAGTCGGCGATGTGGCGGCTGCGCCACGGCTCCTCGGGAGGAAGCGCGCCCTGCCATTCCGGCGGCATCCGCGTCGGATCGTCGACATAGGCGGCGAACAGCCCTGCCACCACCTGCCGTGCCGAGGCCGCCGCCGCAAGCTGGCTCGGATGGTGGTAGAGATTGGCGTACATGAACCGCTTGAGGCCCCGCTCGGCATCGCGCATCGCGGGCGAGAAGCCGGCCAGGCACCGCCCCGCCTGCCGCACCTCCTCGGCCGTCGTCACCCCGGAGTCCGCAATCCTTGCCCGCGTTTCCGCGATGAAGTCGTTGACCATCGATCCGATCTGCGAGCGGATCAGTTCGCCGGTCAGCCGCTTGGCCCCCACGCCCGGGAACCGCGCCTCCACATCGCGCCAGGCGGACGCGATCATCGGGACGTCCATGATCTGGTCGAGCGTCAGCAGCCCGGCGCGCAGGCCATCGTCGATATCGTGATTGTCATAGGCAATGTCGTCGGCGATCGCGGCGACCTGCGCTTCGAGCGAGGGCCAGCTGTCCAGCTCCAGCGGAAATTCCGCATCGGCGGCAGCGAGCGCCCATTGCGGCTCGTGGATCGGACCGTTGTGCTTGGCGAGGCCCTCCAGCGTGTCCCAGGTGAGATTCAGCCCGTTCCACGACGGATAGGGGCTGTCGAGCAGGGTCAGCGTGCGGAGCGTATGGCCGTTGTGATCGAAGCCGCCCTTGCCCGCCAGCGCCGCCTCGAGCGCATCCTCGCCGGCATGGCCGAACGGCGGGTGGCCGATATCGTGCGCAAGGCACAGCGCCTCGGTAAGATCCTCGTTGAGCCCCAGCGCGCGCGCAATGGCCCGCCCGATCTGCGCGACTTCCAGGCTGTGGGTCAGCCGAACCCGGAAATGGTCGCCATCGGGCGCCAGGAACACCTGCGTCTTGTGGCGCAGGCGGCGGAAACTGATCGAATGGATGATGCGATCGCGGTCGCGCTGAAAGGCGTCGCGCGGGCCGCGGGCGCCCCCGCCGGCTTCGGGGTGCAGGCGCCCGCGCGTGTCGCCGGGCATACAGGCCCAGGAAGAAAGCTGTTTCACGCGCCCGCCCCTAGCCGAGCCCCGATCCCTTGTCGAAGGGTCAGGGTGCGATCTTCGTCACCTTCTGCCCCGCCTCGCTGGTCACCGCGAAGGCCGACACGCCCTCGCCCGCCAGCTTGTTGACGAAGGCCTGCGCCTCGGCGTTGGTCTTGAACGGCCCGGTGACGATGCGATTGGTCGCCTTGAACGGCATCCACCAGCCGCCGCGCGCCTTGAGCAGCTTGGGAGACTTGGCCGCCACGCTCTTCCAGGCGCGATCGACGGTCGATTCGTTCGCGCCGCTCGCGACCTGCACCCAGACACGCTCGGGATCCGTCTTCTTGGGATCGGGCTTCTTCGGCTCGCCCTTCTTACCCTTGAGCGGCTTGGCCTCGATGTCCTCGTCGACCTTGGCGCCCTTTTTCGCGCCGGCCTTGCCGGGCTTGGCGTCGCTATCGTCCTCGGCCTTGGCAGTCTTCTTGAGGCCAGCCTTGCCCGGCTTGGCCTCGACTTCGTCCTCCGTCTTGGCGCCCTTCTTCAGCGCGCCCTTGACCGGCTTGGCGTCTGTCTCGTCTTCGATCCGCGCAGTCTTCTTGGCCACGCCCCGGACCGGCTTGGCCTCCACCGGTTCCTCGTCCTTCACCGGCTTGCGAGCGGCGGGCCTGGCGGGCTTGGCCGCCTCCTCCTCCGCCGGCTTGGCCGCGACAGGCGTCGGACGCGCCGTGTAGGTGTTGATCCAGGGCGGCAGTGCCACCGGACGCGCCGCCGCCTCGCGCTCGCTTGCCGGCACGTCGACATGCGCGATGATCGCGGCGAGCGACTTATCCTCGGCCCCCACCTTCGCGAGGGGCTGCGCAGTGCTCGGCGCAACCGGCGTCGGTGCGCGATAGGTGGGCGCGGGCGTGGGCACGGCGGTCGGTGCCGGATAGCTCGTCGCCGGAGTCGACACCGGCGCGGTTGCTGGTGCGGGTGCGGTCGGGACCGGACGCGCGGGCGGTGTTTCTGCCCGGGCGATCTGGACGGGCGCGGTTCGGGCGGTCGAGCGCCGGCCGCGCGACTCGTCGCGCGCCGGAACCGGCGTCGTGGCAGGCTTCACCGGCTGTGTTTGCGCGACCTGCACCGGCGCACTGGGCGTATAGGCCGGCAGCGACGGTGCCAGCCGCGCATCGGCCAGCCGCGCCGGCGTCGGCGAAAGCTCGCCGAAATGGACCGCGAAGGCGCGGTCGGCGGTGGGCAGCGTCGCCATGCGGCGGAAGAAGGGCACCACGTTCTTGCCCGCGGCGCCCGGCATCATCGTCTCGGCGATCTTCTCGGCACCCGGGATGTCGCCGTTCATCGCCAGGATGAACGCCCGCGCCCGCCACGCGGCACGGTCCTGCGCCCGCAGCAGCGAGTCCAGCTCGCGCTCCGCCTCGGCGCGGCTGCCGCTGATGCCCAGCGACAGCGCATAGCGGCGCACCAGCTCGTCCTCGCGCCGTGTCGCCAGGGCCAGCTTGTAGTCGCGCTGGGCAAGCACCGGCTGGCCGAGCAGATCATAGGCAAGGCCGCGATCGGCGGCAAACTCGCGTACGTCGACGCCCTGCTGTTCCGCCCGCTGGAACAGCCGAAGCGCCTCGCCCGGGCGCTCCTGCCGCACCAACACCGCGGCGCGGTTGCTGGCGATGCGCGGATTGCTCGGCTCGATGCTCTCGGCCCGCTGGAGCAGGGCCAGCGCGCCGGACAGATCACCCAGCCGCGTGCTCAGCCGCGCCGCCGCCAGCAGCGCCTCGACATCGCGCGGGTTCTCGGCAAGCACGCGCATCTGCGTGGCAAGCGCGTCCGCATCCGGGTTGTGCGCCTGGACGATTTCGCCCTGCGCCAGCGCCGGAGACGCGCCGAGGAGAAGCGCCGACGCGAACGCGCCGATGCCGAGATGTTTCTTGCTGATCATGCTGGCCACACTGCTGGCACAGCGGCGCTGAACCGCCGCTGACAAAAGCGCGGGTGGCCGGCGAACCGTGCCACCCGTACGCCAATCTTACTGGTTGTTCTGGCTGCGCAGGAAACGCGGGATATCCAGCGGATCCTTATCCTCGTCTTCGGTCGGCTTTGCGCCCCGCGAGGCGGAGGCCATCCGCTCGAACAGCGTGCCGCCGGTCTTGGGACGCGGACGGGTATCCGCCTCCTCGTCACCACCGGTCAGCCACCGACGACGGCCGGCGGGTGCTTCCGGTGCCGGCGCCGCAGCCGGGGCAGGTGCGGGCGTCGGGACCAGCGCCTCGGTGCCGAGCAGCAGCTCGTCCGACGGCGGAGCCGGCGGGGTCGGCTCGGGTGCCGGAGCAGCCGCTACCGGCTCGGGCGCGGAGACGGTCGGGGCCGGCGCTTCTTCGACCACGGGGGCAGGAGCGACCGGCTCAGGCGCAGCGGCAGCGACCGGCGCGGGCGCGGGTACCGGCTCCGTCGACGGCGCAGCGGTGGTGCGGCGCGGGGTGGAGAAGGAGAAGACGCGCGGCTGTTCCGCCGGGGCGGCCGGGCGATTCTCGACATTGGCGTCGATGCCGGTGGCGACCACCGACACGCGGATGCGACCTTCCAGCTCCGGATTGAACGCCGAACCCCAGATGATGTTCGCGTCCGGGTCGACCAGCTCGCGGATATGGTTGGCGGCCTCGTCCACCTCGAGCAGGCGCATGTCCTCGCCGCCGGTGATCGAGACGATCACGCCCTTGGCGCCGTTCATCGAGACGCCGTCGAGCAGTGGGTTGGCGATCGCCTTCTGGGCGGCGATCAGCGCACGGTCGTCGCCGTCCGCCTCGCCCGTGCCCATCATCGCCTTGCCCATCTCCTGCATCACCGAACGGACGTCGGCGAAGTCGAGGTTGATCAGGCCGGGCATGACCATCAGGTCGGTGATGCCGCGCACGCCCTGCTGCAGCACCTCGTCGGCCATCTCGAACGCTTCCTTGAAGGTCGTGTTCGCATTGGCGATCAGAAACAGGTTCTGGTTCGGGATGACGATGAGGGTGTCGACATACTTCTGCAGTTCCTCGATGCCCGCCTCGGCCGACTGGGCGCGACGCTTGCCTTCGAAGGCGAACGGCTTGGTGACGACACCCACGGTCAGGATGCCCATGTCGCGCGCCGCCTTGGCGATCACCGGCGCCGCACCCGTGCCGGTGCCGCCGCCCATGCCGGCGGCGATAAAGCACATATGCGCGCCTTCGAGCGACTGCTGGACCTGCTCGATCGTCTCCTCGGCCGCTGCACGGCCGATCTCGGGCCGCGATCCGGCGCCCAGACCCTGCGTGATCTTTGCGCCCAGCTGAATACGCTGGGGGGCGACCGACTGCTTGAGGGCCTGCGCATCGGTGTTGGCGACCAGGAACTCGACGCCCTGCACCTCGGCGCGGATCATGTTGGCGATGGCGTTTCCGCCGGCGCCACCAACCCCGATCACCGCGATCTTCGGCGTCAGTTCGTCCACGTCGGGCGGAAGGAAATCGATACTCATTCTATGGTCTCCCGTGGCAGCGCCTCGCACGCGCTGCGCAACCTGATATTCTGTGATGCACGAACCGGAGCGACGACTCTAGCCGATATCACCCCGCCGGACTCTTTTCCTTAATAATTCGCCCGGAATGCCGCGATCAACCGCTGGAACAGCGCGCCCGGGCTCGCCCGTGTCACCAGCTGGTGCCGGCTCGGCTCCAGCGTGCGCAGGTCGATCGGGTCCGCCGCGGCGAACTGGGTGAGTCCCGCCAGCGTCGAGAAGGCGGGGCCGGCATGCGCATTGGGCATGGCGAGCAGTCCGCGCGGGCGCCCGACCCGCACCGCGTTGCCCAGCGCCTGCTGCGCATAGTCGGCGATGCCCGCGAGTTCCGCGCCGCCGCCGGTCAGCACGATCTGGCGACCCACCGGCTCCTGGAAATTGAGCTTCTTCAGCTCCTTCTGGATCTCGGCAACGATGCGTTCCAACCGCTGACGGATGACGGTGTTGAGCGCCGCCTTGGTGATGCGCGGTCCTTCCACGCCGTCCTCGGTGGTTGCCGGCACCACGTCGATCGTCTCGCGATTGTCGCGCGGGGAGAGGTTGGCCGAGCCGTGGAAGCACTTGGTCCGCTCCGCCCAGGCGCGCGCGGTGCCGAACGCGGCGGCGATGTCGTCGGTGATGTCGGCCGATCCCATCGGGATCGAGGCCAGCCCCGCCAGCACGCCTTGCGCGAAAACGGACACATTGGTGACGCCCGCGCCGATCTCGACCAGCGCCACGCCCAGCTCGCGCTCCTCCTCGGTGAGGCAGGCAAGCCCCGTCGCCACCGGGGCGGCGATGATCGACCGCACCTCCAGATGCGCCGAGCGGACGCAGAGGTCGAGGTTGCGCACCGGCGATCCCTCGGTGGTCACGACATGCACGTCGACCCCCAGCCGATCGGCATGCAGCCCCAGCGGCCGCTTGACGCCGCCAAGCCCGTCCACCGTGTAGCGGGTCGGCTGCGCGTGGAGCACCATCCGCCCCTGCGGATCGATCGCCCCGCGACCCGCCTTCAGGAGATCATCGATATCCGCCTGCTCGACGCGGTGGCCGCCCAGATCCGCCTCGACCTTGACGACGCTGGAGACCAGCCCGCCAGCCGAGAAACTGACCCAGACATCCTCGATGTTGAAGCCGGCGATCCGTTCGGCCTGCTCCACCGCCTCGCGGATCGCGATTTCAGTCGCGTGCATGTCGGCGACATAGCCGCGCTTGACGCCCCGGCTCTCGCGCTGGCCGGT
This sequence comes from Sphingomonas sp. R1, assembly GCF_025960285.1. GTDB lineage: Bacteria > Pseudomonadota > Alphaproteobacteria > Sphingomonadales > Sphingomonadaceae > Sphingomonas. The sequence continues at coordinate 1,389,006 of NZ_CP110111.1, forward strand.
GCCGAGCACGATCAGATTGCCCTCGTCGGTCCGCTGCGCAATCAGCGCCGAGACCTTCGACGAGCCCACGTCGAGTGCGGTGATCAACCCCTCGGGCGCTACTTTCGCCATCAGCCTTCCCCCGTGCCGGTGCCCGCCGGCGGTGTCGTTGTGGTCGGTATCGTCGTTGTCGTCCCCGGGGCGCCCGGTGCTGCCGGCGCCGTGGAAACCGGCGGCGGCGGCTCGATCACGCCCTGTCTGCGCACAACCAACTTGTTTGGAACGCGCATGTCAAATCCGACATAGCCGCGGCCCAGCAGGCGCTGCGTGCCGTCGATCGCCACGAACTTGCGCAGCGACGCCACCGCCTCGTCCTCGCCCTCGGGCAGCTGGAGCTTCTCGCCCGAGGTGAAATACACGTCCCAGCGGCGATTGCCGACCCAGCTCATCGCCTTGACGAGCGGGCGGAGCGTGGGCTGCGTCTCCAGCAGATGCTTGCGTGCGGCTTCCTGGGTGTTGGCGCCCTCGCCGATCAGCAGCGGCAGCTCGGGCATCGCCTCGGGCGAAACCGGCTCCAGCGCGACGCCCGAGGGATCGATCAGCATCAGCTGGCCATGGTTCTGCCAGACCGCCGCGGGGGTCCGCTCCTCGATCGCGATGTGCAGCGTGCCCGGCAGCCGGCGCGAGACGCGCGCGTCCTTCACCCAGGGGAAGGTCAGCAGCTTGGCGCGCACCTCGGCGAGATTGACCAGCGGCATGGCGCGCGAATTCTGGTCGAGCACCTGATCGTAGACGGTCGCGCGGTCCATCCGCTTGAGCCCGTCGATCTGGATCTCGTCGACCTTGAGGCCGGCATCGCCCACCGCCTGCGCGATGCCGACGCCGATCATCTGCGGCACGCCCGCGAGGATGCCGATGGTCAGCACCACCGCACCGACCGCGCCGACGATGCTCCAGGTGGTGATCTTGTGGAGCGTCTCCGGGCTCAGCGGAATGCCCGCAATCGCCTGGTCGAGCACGCCCGCCCGCTGCGGCCGGCGTGCGGTGCCGCGCGGCTTCGGCTTCTCGCCGCGCCGGGTGGTCGCGCGCTGCGCCTGGGCGGGCCTGCGGCTCACAATGCCTCCTCGACGATCCGTTGCACCAGGCTAGCATAGTCGATGCCGAGATGGCGCGCCTGTTCGGGCACCAGGCTGAGCGGGGTCATGCCGGGCTGAGTGTTGACCTCGAGCAGGAACAGCCCGTCGACGCCCTGATTGTCGTCCCAGCGGAAATCGGCGCGCGAGGCGCCCTTGCAGCCGAGCAGCCGGTGCGCGTCGAGCGCGATCCGCTTGCATGCCTCGGCCACGTCGTCGGGGATCTGCGCCGGGAAGACGTGTTCGGTCAGCCCGTCCGTGTATTTGGACTCGTAATCGTAGAAGCCGCTTTTCGGCTTGAGCTCGGTCACGCCCAGCGCCTGATCGCCCAGCACTGCGGTGGTCAGCTCGCGCCCGCGGATGAAGGGCTCGGCGAGCAGTTCCTCGAACTCCTGCCACGGGCCGCGCGCATCCGGGTGGATCGGGTTGCCGACATTGCTTTCGGCGGTGACGATCGCCACGCCCACCGACGAGCCCTCATTGACCGGCTTCAGCACATAGGGACGCGGCAGCGGGTCCTGCCGGTACAGCTCCTCGCGCGACACCATCCGGCCGCCGGGCATCGGGATGCCGTGCGGCACCAGCGCCTGCTTGGTCAGCTGCTTGTCGATCGCGATGACCGAGGTGACCATGCCGCTATGCGTGTAGCGGATGCCCATCAGGTCGAGCATGCCCTGCACGCTGCCATCCTCACCGGGGGTGCCGTGCAGGGCGTTGAACACCACGTCCGGCTTGGCCTCGGCCAGCTTGGCGGCGACGTCGCGGTCCATGTCGATCCGGGTGACGCGGTGGCCGAGGCTCTCCAGCGCTTCCGCGACGCCGCTACCCGACATCAGCGACACCTCGCGCTCGGCCGACCAGCCGCCCATCAATACGGCGATGTGGAGGGATTGGACGGTCATGCTTTGAAACTCTCTGAACTAAGCGGCAGCTGCAGCGCGCGAACCTCGTCGGAGGCATCCTCGTCCCAGGGGAACAAGCCATCCTGCGCGCCGGGCCAGACGATCTGATAGGCTGTGTCCATGGCTTCGCCGGTTGTATGGCGGCAGAACCACATGGCCGAATTGAAATAGTCGGGGATGATGTTGCCGGGCGCAACACGCTCCAGCACGCAATCATGCCCTGCCAGCAGGTCGGAGACAGCAAGGCCATCTTCCATCTGCAGGCCATCGCGGCACTGACGATAGATCGCGTTGATCATCGCAGCGACGAGTTCGCTCGAAAGGCCGAAGACAATCACTTCGGGCTGGCCGATCGTCTCTGGAAAGCCCACGGAATAGCCGAACGGCGGCTGTTCGCCCTCCGGGTCCGCCACATAATTGATGTGGCAGCCGTGATCGCGCACATTGTCGAGGATCCGGCGCTCGTAATCGTTGAGGTCGCGGCTCACTTCGCCACTCCCACGCGCTGAATCTCCCACGCCAGTTCAACGCCCGACTGCGCCTTCACGCGCGCACGGACGTCCTCGCCCAGCGCCTCGATATCGGCGCTGCTCGCTTCCCCCAGGTTGAGGAGGAAGTTGCAATGCTTCTCGCTGACCTGCGCGTCGCCGCGGCGCAGGCCCCGGCAGCCGGCCGCGTCGACCAGCGCCCAGGCCTTGTGGCCCTCGGGATTCTTGAAGGTCGAGCCGCCCGTCTTCGAGCGCAGCGGCTGCGATTCCTCGCGCGCGGCGGCGATGCGGTCCATTTCGGCCTGGATCGCGTCCGAAGGCTTGGGGAAGCCGCGGAAGGTGGCGCTGACCACGATCGCGCCCTCGGGCAGGTTGCTGTGGCGATAGGTATAGCCGAGATCGGCATTGGCCAGCACGCGCCGCTCGCCCGAGCGGAGCACGACCTCGCATTCGACGAGGATGTCGCAGGTCTCGCGGCCATAGGCGCCGCCGTTCATCCGCACGAAGCCGCCGACCGTGCCGGGGATCGAGCGCAAAAACTCCACGCCGCCAATGCCCCAGTCGCGCGCCTTGGAGGAGACGAGGATGCCCGAGGCGCCGCCGCCGCAGCGCAAGGTGGTTTCGTCGAGTTGCTCGACCGACGCGAAGGCCTTGCCGAGCCGGATCACGACGCCCGGCACGCCGCCGTCGCGGACGATCATGTTCGAGCCGAGGCCGAGGCCCATCACCGGTATGGCGGGATCGAGCGCGGCGAGGAAGCCGGAGAGGTCGTCGGCATCGGCCGGCTCGAACAGCCACTCCGCCGCGCCGCCGCTCTTGAACCACACGAGCGGCGCAAGCGGGGCGTTCGGCGTAAGCTTGCCGCGGACCTCGGGTATGCTCACGCGTCCCCCCGCGCAGCCGCGATCGCCGGTGCCAGGCCGGCCGCCCACTTCGTGATGTCGCCGGCGCCCAGGCACACGACCATGTCACCTTCGCGCACCACGCCCCCCAGCGCATGCGCCAGTGCCGTCGCGTCCGTCGTCGCCGCCACGGCACGGTGCCCGCGATGCGAGATCTGCTCGACCAGGGCATCGGCATGGACGCCCTCGATCGGCGCCTCGCCCGCCGGATAGACGGGCGCCACATACACCATGTCGGCGTCGTTGAAGGCCTGGGCGAACTCGTCCATCAGATTGCCCAGCCGCGAATAGCGGTGCGGCTGCACCACCGCGATGACCCGGCCGCGCGTGCTCTCGCGCGCCGCCGCCAGCACCGCGCGGATCTCGACCGGGTGGTGGCCGTAATCGTCGATGATCGCGGCACCTGCGACCTCGCCCACCTTGGTGAAGCGCCGCTTGACCCCGCCGAACTTGGCGAAACCCTGCTGGATCGTCGCATCGGGAATGCCCAGCTCCAGCGCCACGCCGATCGCGGCGAGCGCGTTCTGGACATTGTGGCGGCCGGGCATCGGCAGTTCGATATTCTCGATCGAGCGGGTCGAGCCGTCGCGATTGCGGATGATTGCCTCGAACCGATTGCCGCCGGCATGCGGCGTGACGTTCACGCCCCGCACATCGGCGCTCGCCGCAAAGCCATAGGTCACGATCCGCCGGTCACGGACGCGCGGGATGATCGCCTGCACTTCGGGATGATCGAGGCACAGCAGCGCCGCACCGTAGAAGGGCACGTTCTCGACGAACTCGACGAACGCCGCCTTCACCTTCTCGAACGAGCCATAATGGTCGAGATGCTCGGGATCGATGTTGGTCACGATCGCGAAGGTGCCGTCGAGCCGCAGGAAGCTGCCGTCGCTCTCATCCGCCTCGACGACCATCCAGTCGCCCTCGCCCAGCCGGGCATTCGAGCCGTACTGGTTGATGATCCCGCCGTTGATCACGGTCGGGTCCACCCCGCCGGCATCGAGGATTGCCGCGACCATTGAGGTGGTCGTCGTCTTGCCGTGGGTGCCCGCCACCGCGATGGTGGACTTGAGCCGCATCAGCTCGGCGAGCATTTCGGCGCGCCGCACCACGGGAATGCGGTTCTGATAGGCGGCTTCCACCTCGGGGTTGGTCCGCACGATCGCGGTGGAGACCACCACCACGGCGGCGTCCCCCAGATTCTCGGCGGCATGGCCGATCGTCACCGGAATGCCGCGGTCGCGCAGGCCCTGCACGACGTAGGAGTCCGCCACGTCCGAGCCCTGCACCTTGTAGCCGAGGTTATGCATCACCTCGGCGATGCCCGACATGCCGATGCCGCCGATGCCGACGAAGTGAATGGTACCGATGTCGGTGGCGACGCCCTTCATGCGTAAGCTGGCCTTCCGTTGCTTGCCTTCTGCACCTTGCCCACCGGGGCCTTGGGTGCGTGAATCGATTCGACGAGATCCGCCAGGTCGCGCACCGCGTCGGGGCGCCCGACGCCGCGCGCCCGTGCCGCCGCATTCTCCAGCGCCTTGGTGTCGAGCCCCAGCTTCTGCATCTGCTTGGCGAGCTCGGGCGCGGTGAAGGCGCGCTGCGGGATGGTCCGCGCACCGCCGGCCTCGGTGATCTCGCGGGCATTGGCGGTCTGGTGGTCGTCCGTCGCGCTGGGCAGCGGCACCAGGATCGCGGGGCGCCCGGCGGCGGTCAGCTCGGCGATGGTCGAGGCCCCTGCCCGCGCGATCACCAGATGCGCCCAGGCGAGCCGCTCGGGCATATCGGGCAGATAGGTCGCGACCTCTGCGGGGATCTCGTGTTCCTGGTACTTGGCGCGGACCATCTCGATGTCCTCGATGCGCGCCTGGTGCGTCACCTGCAGCCGGCGGCGGAAATGCACCGGCAGCAGCGCGAGGCCGTCGGGCACCACCTGGCTGAGGATCGACGCGCCCTGGCTGCCGCCGGTGACCAGCACGCGGAACAGTCCGTCTTCCTCGAGCATCGGATAGGGCTTGGCGCGCAGGGCCAGCACCGCCTCGCGCACCGGATTGCCGGTCAGGTGGGTCTTGGCCTCCCAGCCGGGCTTCATCCGCTCGACCTTGTCATAGGAGGTGGCGATCGCCGCCACCCGGCCTGCGACCAGCCGGTTGACCCGGCCCAGCACCGCATTCTGCTCGTGGATGACCGTGGGAATGCGCGCGCTGAACGCCGCCATCAGCGCCGGGAAGGCCGGATAGCCCCCGAAGCCGATCACCGCGGCGGGGCGCAACTGCTTGTAGAGCTTGCGCGCCATCGCCCGGCCGGCCAGCATCTGCCGCGCCGCCTTGAGATAGCCGATCGGCCCGCCGCCCAGTCGCCCGGCGGGAAGCACATGCGTCTCGACGCCCTCGAACAGGCCCGGAAAGCGCACACCGCGCTCATCGCTGACCAGCGCCACCTGATGCCCGCGCCGTGCGAGCTCCACCGCCAAGGCAGCCGCGGGCACCATGTGCCCGCCGGTGCCACCGGCAGCGAGGACGTAACTACGGCGTTCGGTCATGCGGCTTTGCTCCAGCGGCCGGTATAGGGAGACCGCTTCAGATACGGGTTTCGGCGCGTGAAAGCGAGCAGCAGGCCATAGCCGATCGACAGCGCGATCATCGACGAGCCGCCATAGCTGATGAACGGCAGCGTCATCCCCTTGGAGGGCGCGATGCCGGTGTTCACCGCCATGTTAATCAGCGCCTGCACGCCGAACTGCGAGGCCAGCCCCGCCGCCGCCAGCAGCCGGAACGGATCCTCCTCGTCGAGCAGCTTCATCAGCACGCGGACGACGATGGCGAGATAGAGCAGCACGATCACCGCACAGGCAATCAGCCCGAACTCCTCGCCGATCACCGAGAAGATGTAATCGGTATGCGCCTCGGGCAGGCGGAACTTGATCTGGCCGCTGCCGGGTCCTGCACCGAACAGCCCGCCGGCGCTCAGCGTGTCGTGGGCCATTTCGACCTGATAGCGATCGGCGAGGGCTGCTTCCTTGGTGGGGAACAGGAAATTGTCGATGCGGGTGCGTGCGGTGCCGTAGAACAGGTATGCCGCAACCACGCCGCCGATCGCGACCCCGCCCAGCCCGGCGATGGCGGCGGGCGAGATGCCGGAGAGCATCAGCAGGATCACCCACACGGCGGAGAACAGGATCGTCTGGCCGAAGTCCGGCTGAAGCATCAGCAGCACCGCGATCAGCGCGGTGATCGCGCCGGTGACGATCATCACCGGCAGCTCGGGATCCTTGGCGCGGAACGAGAGGATCCAGGCGGTGGACACGATGAACATGGGCTTGAGGAATTCGGACGGCTGCAGGTCCGAAATGCCGAGGCTGATCCAGCGCTTGGCGCCGTTCACCTCATGCCCGATGATCGGCAGCAGCATCATCAGCCCGAGGAACACCACCGCGCCGGCCAGCGACAGCCGCCGCGCCGCCGAGGTCGGCAGCATCGAGACGATCACCAGCACCGGCACGCAGATGCACACCCACATCAGCTGGCGCCAGAAATAGTACATCGGCTGCACGATGTGCGCCGCGTCGGAGTAGCGCCGCGCGGTGGCGGGCGAGGCTGCGGCCACCGCCACCAGTCCGATCGCGATCAGGAACAGGGGGAGGAACAGCAGCACGCGGTCCACTTCCCAGAACCACATGCCCGCGCGCGACTTGCTGGCGCGGCTGAGCTGGTTGGAGATGCGCGGTAGGCCGCCCTGCTTTTCGTCCGCGTCTCCCGGCTGGCGGCTCACCCGAGCGACTCCACCGCGACACGGAAGGCATCGCCGCGCGCCTCGAAGTCGCGGAACTGGTCGAACGAGGCGCAGGCGGGAGAAAGCAGCACTGCCTCGCCCGGCTTGGCTTGGGCGGCGGCGGCGCGGACGGCGGCCTCCAGCGTGCCCGACTGTTCGACAGGCATTTCGCCCTCCAGCAAGCCTGCGAACAACGGGCCTGCCTCGCCAATCGTGTAGGCGCGAACGACATGGCCGAAGCCGGGGCGGCAGGCCTCCAGGCTGTCGGTCTTGGCGACGCCGCCGAGGATCCAGTGGATGCGTGGGAAGGCCGCGAGCGCCGGCGCGGTCGATTCCGGGTTGGTCGCCTTGCTGTCGTTGACGAACAGCACGCCGCTCCGCGTCGCGATCCGCTCCATCCGGTGCGGCAGGCCCGGGAAGCTCTCCAGCCCCCGGTCGATCGCGGCACGGTCGATGCCGAGCGCTTCGCAGGCGGCGATGGCGGCGAGCGCGTTCTGCGCGTTGTGCGGGCCCTGCAGCGCGGGCCAGCGCGACTGGTCCATGCAGACGCCCGGCGCGATCTTGGTCACGTCCTCGCTACGACCGGACAGCGCCACCTGACGGGCGATGTTGGCCGAGGCAGCATCGCCGATGCCGATGATCGCGGCATGGCCCTTGCTCTGCATCGCAAACAGCCGCGCCTTGGAGGCGGCATAGCCCTCGAACCCGTCATAGCGGTCGAGATGGTCGGGGGTGATGTTGAGCAGCACCGCGACGTCGCAGTCGAGGCTGTGGGTCAGGTCGATCTGGTAGCTCGACAGCTCCAGCACATAGACGCCGCCCTCCGGCAGCGGCTTCTGCCCGAGGATCGGCAGCCCGATATTGCCGCCGAGGCGCGCGGGCACGCCCGCCGTCTCGATGATGTGGTGGATCAGCGCGGTGGTGGTCGACTTGCCGTTGGTGCCGGTGATGCCGACCACGCGGTGCGCCGGCAGATCGGCGCGCGCCTGCGCGAACAGCTCGATGTCCCCGATTAGCGGCACGCCCGTTTCGCGCGCGACAGCCGCCAGCGGATGCCGATTGAGCGGAACGCCCGGCGAGAACACGAAGCCGTCCGCTTCGATCTCAGTCCAGTCGGCGAAGTCATCGACGAACAGGCGCTCGGCCTCCCCGGCACTCTTTTGCACGGCTTGCCGCGCCGCCTCGTTCGCATCCCACGCCAGCACTTCCGCCCCGCTCGCCACCAGCGCGCGCACGGTCGCAGCACCCGAGCGGGCGAGCCCGAGCACTGCGAAGCGTTTGCCGCGCCAGGCGGGGCTGGTGATCACCGCAGCTTGAGCGTCGCGAGGCCGGCCAGCGCCAGCACGAAGGCGATGATCCAGAAGCGGATCACCACCGTCGGCTCCGACCAGCCGAGCTGTTCGAAATGATGGTGGATCGGCGCCATGCGGAACACGCGCTTGCCGGTGCGCTTGAAGAAGAACACCTGGATGATGACGCTCAGCGCCTCCATCACGAACAGGCCGCCGATGATGCCGAGCACCAGCTCATGGTGGGTGGTGACGGCAATCGTGCCGATCGCCCCGCCCAGCGCCAGGCTGCCGGTATCGCCCATGAACACCGCTGCCGGCGGCGCATTGAACCACAGGAAGGCCAGCCCCGCCCCGATCATCGCGCCGCAGAAGATGGCGAGGTCGCCCGCGCCCGGCACGTGCGGGATGCCGAGATACGTCGCGTAGATCTTGTTGCCGGCGAGGTACGCGATCAGCATGAACGCCATGCCCGCGATCACCACCGGCATCGTCGCCAGCCCGTCGAGCCCGTCGGTGAGGTTCACCGCATTGCCGAACGCCACGATCGTGAACGCCGCAAAGGCGATGTAGAAATAGCCGAGATTGGGATGCACCCAGCTGAAGAAGGGCACGTAGAGCTGGGTATTGCCCTCGGCAAAAATGATGATCGCGCTGGCGATGCCGGCGATCAGGAACTCGCCGAGCAGCCGCACCCTGCCGGAAACGCCGGCGGTCTTCTGCTTCCGCACCTTGTCGTAATCGTCAAGGAAACCGATCATGCCGAAGCCGAGCGTCACGAACATGCACGCCCACACATAGGCGTTGCGCAGGTCCATCCAGATCAGCAGCGACAAGGTCAGGCTGGTCAGGATCATCAGCCCGCCCATCGTCGGCGTGCCGCGCTTGGCGAGGTGGCTCTGCGGACCGTCGGTGCGGATCGGCTGCCCCTTGCCCTGGCGCAGCCGCAGCCAGCCGATGAACTTGGGCCCCACCAGCAGCCCGATCAGCAGCGCGGTCGCCACCGCCCCGCCGGTGCGGAACGAGAGATACCGGAACAGATTGAGGACGCCGGGGAAGCCCAGCTGCTCCGCGATCAGATAGAGCATGTTTGCCTTTCCGCCAGCGCCGCGACGATCGTCGCCAGCCGCACGCCGTTCGACCCTTTGATGAGAACCGCGTCGCCCGGCGCGAGCGTCGATTCGAGCTCGGCCTTCGCAGCTGCGGCATCGGCCACATGGACGAAATCCAGCCGCCCCTCAAGCGCAGCCGCCAACGGCGCCATCGCTTCGCCCACCAAAATGGCACGGCTCACCCCGGCCTCCGCGATCGGATCGGCGAGTTCGGCGTGGAGGGCATGCGCATGCGTGCCCAGCTCGCGCATCTCGCCGAGCACCGCGATCCTGCGGCCGTCTTCGGCGGCGAGCACCTTGAGCGTCGCGCGCATCGAGCTGGGATTGGCGTTGTAGCTCTCGTCGATCACCAGCGCGGTGCCGTCGCCCACCGGCACGGTCATCCGCGCGCCGCGCCCGGCAAGGCCGCCGAGTTCGGCCAGCGCGAGGCCGGCGACTTCGAGGTCGCCGCCCACCGCATCGACTGCGGCGAGGATCGCCATCGCGTTGGAGACCCAGTGGTCGCCCGGCTGGGAAATGGTGAAGCTGAGTTCGCGGTCGCCGAACCGCGCCATCACAAAGGTGCCGCCACTCCGGGCACGCATCGTCTCGACCGCCCGGTAATCGGCCCCTTCCCCAAGGCCGAAGGTGACGATCTTCGCGGCATAGGGCCGCGCGGCATCGAGCAGCCTGTCGCGATAGGGGCTGTCGAACGGCACGATCGCGGTACCGCCGGGCTCCAGCCCCTGGAAGATCTCGCCCTTGGCATCCGCGATCTTCTCGACGCTGTCGAAGAAGCCGAGATGCGCAGGCGCGATGGCGGTGACGATGGCGACATGCGGCCGCACCAGCCGGGTCAGCTGGGCGAGTTCGCCGGCATGGTTCATGCCCATCTCGAACACGCCGTAGCGCGCCTCGCGGGGCATGCGCGCGAGGCTCAGCGGCACGCCGGTATGGTTGTTGTAGCTCTTTACCGATCGGTGCGCGGTGCCGGGATCGATGCGGTCGAGCGCAGCGAACAGCGCCTCCTTGGTGCCGGTCTTGCCCACCGAGCCCGTGACGCCGATGATCCTCGCGGCCGAACGCGCGCGCGACGCGGCGCCAAGCGCATTCAGCGCGGCAGTGGTGTCCGCCACCTGGACGCTGGGATGCGCGGTCGCATCGGAAACCACCGCACCGGCCGCCCCTTGCCCAAAGGCCTGGTCGAGGAAGCGATGCCCGTCGGTGCTCTCGCCCTTGAGGGCGAGAAACAGGTCGCCGGGGCCGACCTCGCGGGAATCGAAGGCGACACCGGAGACCGTGAAGTCGGCGGAGGCGGTGCCCTGCGTGGCGGCGGCGATGTCGTCCGAGGTCCAAAGCTTGGAAGTCACGCCGCGCACTCCCTTGCGACGGTTACGTCATCGAACGGCAGCACCATCTCGCCGACGATCTGGCCCTGCTCATGCCCCTTGCCGGCGACCAGCACGATATCGTGCGGCGCGGCCATCGCGATCGCCGCCGCGATCGCCGCGCGGCGGTCGCCGATCTCGGTCGCCTCCGGCGCGCCCTTCAGAATCGCGCGGCGGATCTCGGCCGGTTCCTCGGTGCGCGGATTGTCGTCGGTGACGATCGCCACATCGGCGCCCGCAGCCGCCACCTGCCCCATCAGTTCGCGCTTGCCCGGATCGCGGTCGCCACCGGCGCCGAACACCAGGATCAACCGACCCTCGGTGTGCGGCTTGAGCGCGGCGATCGCCGCCTCCAGCGCATCGGAGGTATGGGCATAATCGACATAGACCGGCGCGCCATTGGCGGCGATCACCGCGCGCTCCAGCCGCCCGCGCACCGGCTGCAGTCGCGCGCAGTTCGCCAGAGTCGCAGCCACGTTCCCGCCAGTGGCGATCACCAGCCCGGCGGCGGTCAGCGCGTTCGCGGCCTGGTAGGCGCCGATCAGCGGCAGCTTGACGATGTGGACATTGTCCTCCGCCTCGATCTCCAGCGTCTGGCCGAGCAGCGAGGGCGTCCGCGCCACCAGCCGCAGCGTCTTGCCGTGTTCGCCCACCGTGATCAGCCGGTTGCCGCGCATCCGGGCAAGGTCCTCGACCTGCGGGCTGTGCGGATCATCGGCCCACACCACCGCCGTGCCGTCCTCAGCCAGCACCTCGGCGAAAAGGCGCATCTTGGCGGTGAAATAGGTCGCCATGTCGCCGTGATAGTCGAGATGGTCGCGGCTGAGATTGGTGAACGCCGCCGCGCGTACCGGCAGCCCCTCGGTACGGTATTGCGACAGCCCGTGCGAGGATGCCTCGAAGGCGACATGCGTCACGCCCTCGCGCGCGAGGCCCGCGACGTTCGACAGGAAGGTGACGATGTCCGGCGTGGTCAGGCCGGTCGAGACGCGCTCGTCGGCGGTGGTCACCCCCAGCGTGCCGATGGAAGCGGCGTGGAAGCCCGCCATCCGCCACAGCTGGCGGGTCATCTCCACGATGGACGTCTTGCCGTTGGTCCCGGTCACCGCTGCCGTCGTTCCCGGGAACGGCGCGAAGAACTGCGCCGCGAGGCCCGCGAAGCGCTGGCGCGGATTGGTATCGGCGATGTGCACCGCGCCCTCGACCTTGGCCTCGGGCCGCGCGACCACCGCGATCGCCCCCGCCTGCACGGCCGCGGGGATATAGTCCTCGCCGTTGACCTTCGCGCCTTCGAACGCGCCGAAGATCGTGCCCGGCGCCACCTTGCGATGGTCGATCGCGAAGCCGGTGACGATGGCGTCGTCCCCGCTGCCGATCAGTTGGCCCAGTCTCATTCGGTTCCCGCTCCCGGCTCCGGCGAACGATCGACCAGCGGCAGCAGTCCGCTTTCGTCGATGTCCTTGGCGTTGTCGGGCGCGATGCCCAGAAGGGCGCCGGTCCGCGCGATCACGCGCGAGACGACCGGCGCGACGGTCCAGGCCGCGGTGGTGCGCGGCGTCGTGGCATTGGCCTTGGGCGAGTCGAGCATGGCCACCACCACATAGCGCGGCGCGTCGGCGGGAAAAGCCGCCGCGAAGGTGGAGACGTTGCGATGATGGTCATAGCCGCCCTCGCTCGCGGCCTCCGCGGTGCCGGTCTTGCCCGCGACCCGGTAGCCCGGCGCCTCGCCCTTGCGGCCGGTGCCCTTGAGCACGATCAGGCGGAGTAACTGACGCATCCGGTAGCTGGTCGCTTCCTGGAAGATCCGCCGGCCCTGCACCGGATGTTCGGCATCCACCTTCATCAGCGTCGCCGGATGCCAGATCCCGCCATTGACCAGCGCCGCATAGGCGGCGGCAAGGTGCAGCGGCGTCACCGCGATGCCATGGCCATAGGCGGTGGTCATCACCGTGATCCGCCCCCAGTTGGCCGGCCAGAGCGGACGCACCGCGCCGATTTCGATGCTCGGCCGCTGGTCGAACCCGAGCCTGCGGAAGATGTCCTGCATCTTCTCCGCGCCCAGTTCGTCGGCGATGCGCGCGGTGGCGATGTTGGACGAGTAGATCAGCGTCTCCGGGATGTTCAGCCAGCGAAACTGCTCGTCGCCCGGATCGTCATGAATGGTGAAGCGGCCGACCTTCATCGGCACGGTGGCATCGAACCGCCGCGACATCGAGGTGATGGTGCCGGAATCGATCGCCGCGGCAACCGCGATCGGCTTGAAGGTGGAACCCAGCTCATAGACGCTCTGGGTCACGTTGTTGCGCGGCGGCGGGCCGCCAAGCTGGTTGGGGTTGAAGCTGGGCAGCGACGTCATCGCGACGACCTCGCCGGTATTCACGTCCAGCACGACGCCTGCGGCGCCCCGCGCCTGCAGATCCGCCATCGCGCGGCCCAGCTCGCTCTCCAGCGCTGCCTGCACCCGTGCGTCGAGCGACAGGGTGACGGGCTTGCCCCGCTGCGCCGGATCGGTCAGCCGCGGCTCCAGCACCTTTTCCATGCCGGTGACGCCGCGGCCCTTGTCGTCCAGATAGCCGAGCACGTGCGCGGCCATGTCCGACTGGGGATAGAGGCGGTCGGTCTCGCGCTGGAACTCGATCGCCGGCTCGCCCAGCGCGTTCATCTGGTTGACGAGTTCGGGGAGCGCCCGGCGCTTGAGGAAGGCGAAGCCGCTGCCGCTGTGCAGCAGCGCATAATATTGGGCCTGGCTGCGCTCGGGGATCAGCTCGGCCAGCTTCTGCGCCAGCGCAGCCTTGTCGCCGATCACCTGATTGGGGTGGATCGCGATCGTCCAGGCATCGATGCTGCGCGCGAGCGGCGTGCCGTTGCGGTCGACGATGTCGCCGCGCGCCGGCACCAGTGCGTTGGACAGGTCCCGCGGCGTTGCCGGGCCGGCCGACAGCGCCAGAAAGGCGAGCTTGCCCAAAATGGCCAGCACGCCCGCGCCGAACAGGATGGTAAGCACCATCAGCCGCAACTGCGCGACGGCGACGAGCGCCTCGCGCCCGCCGCCCGAACCGCGCGCCCGCGCCGGGGGGGCGACGACGACGATCATCGCTGCGCCGTCTGCTCGCGCTTGGCCACCCGGCGCAGATCGCTGATCGTGGCTGCGCTCAGCAGCGGCCGATCCGGCTTGGCGAGCCGTGCCTTGTCCACCTTCTGCATCAGCTTGCCAAGATCCTCTTCAGGCTTGCTGTCCCGCGCGGCGACGCGCACCACCGTGGCGGCCGCCGCCTTGGCCGCCGGCAGCGTGACCGGCGCGGCCGAGGCCGTCGCCACGGGCTTGGCCGTCGCAGGCGCCGTCGGCGTCACCGACGCCGTTTCCACCGGGCGGGTGCCGGTCGGGATCACCAGCGCGGCGGTCTGCACCCTCGCGTCGCCGCCCGCCGCCGCCGGGGTCGCGACTGCCGGCTGGTCGAGCGCGGCAAGGCCGCTCGCGCTGGCCAGATATTGCTGCGGCTGCGGCGCGTTCATCGCCAGCACGTCACCGTTCCAGCGCTCGATCTGGGCCATGTTTGCGCGCGTGTCGAACTCGGTCTCCAGCCCGCGAATATCCTTCTGCGCCTGGATGATCGCGACCTGCGTCGCCTTGAGCTTGGCCCGTTCGGCCGCGCCATGCGAGTTCACCATGTAGCAGGTCGGCGCCACGACCGCGACGCACAGGAACCAGCCAAGCCCCCTGAAGCCATAGACTGCCATCACGCCACTCCATCCCCAGCCCACGGCGCCGCGTCGGTCCGCCGCGCCGCGCGCAACGTTGCCGAACGGGCGCGCGGGTTACGCACCAACTCCGCCTCGCCAGGGCGCACGGCCTTGGCGGGCGTCTCAAAACTCGGTTCCGCCCGCGGCCCCACCGCCGGGCGATGCCGCGAACCCGCCGGCGTGCTGCCACTGCGTTCGCGGAAGAAGCGCTTGACCAGCCGGTCCTCGAGGCTGTGGAAGGTCACCACCACCAGCCGGCCGCCGGGCTTCAGCACCCGCTCGGCAGCCGCCAGCACGTCGGTCAGCTCGTCCAGCTCGCGGTTGATGTGGATGCGCACCGCCTGGAAGGTCCGCGTCGCGGGATCCTTCTTGTCGTGCGGGCGATGGCCGAGCGCACGGCGCACCACCGCCGCCAGCTCCGAGGTGCGGGTCAGCGGCCGCGCCTCGACGATGAACTTGGCCACGCGGCGCGCGCGCGGCTCCTCGCCATAGTGGAACAGCACGTCGGCGATCTCGCCCTCGTCGGCGCTGTTGAGCCAGTCTGCCGCACTCATCCCCTCGCCTGCCATGCGCATGTCGAGCGGCCCGTCCTGCTGGAACGAGAAGCCGCGCTCGGCCTGGTCGAGTTGCATCGAGGAAACGCCGATATCGAGTACCACCCCGTCCATCGGCGCGAGGCCGCGTGCGTCGAGCTCTTCGGCCAGTCGGCTGAACGGCGCGTGGACGAGGGTGAGCTTGCCCTCGCGCTCCGCGACCAGCCGCGCGCCATTGGCGATCGCGGTCGGATCGCGGTCGAACGCGACGACGGTCCCGCCAGCGTCGAGCATGGCTCTCGTATAGCCGCCGGCGCCGAACGTGCCGTCGACATGGATCTCGCCCGACTGGATCGCAAGCGCGTCCAGCACCTCATCGAGCAGCACCGGGATATGGGGAGCGTCGGTCACATCGCCCCCTTCTGCTGCATCAGGAACAAGCAGATTTCCTTGATTTCGGGATCGACGGTCTCGCTCGCCAGCAGCTCCTCGGGCGACCAGATCTCGAACGTGTCGCCGCTGCCGAGGAAGAAGGCCCATTTCTGGATCTTGGCCTTGCTGCGGAAGAAGGGCGGCAGCACGAACCGCCCGCTATCGTCGTACGGTGCTTTCTCGACCAAGCCGAAGGCGCGGCGCTTGGGGCGGACGCTAGGCTGCTCGCCACGATCGAGCGCCTGCTGATCGAGCTTGTCGATGCGGTCATATTTGGTGCGCGACCAGCCGGTGTCGTGGGCGGAGAGGCACAAATCCTCCGCATGCACGCCGATCACGATCTGGCGGACCTCGGCATTGCGCTCGGCGGCAGCGCGCAGGTCGGCGGGGATGGCGACGCGACCCTTCTGGTCGACCGCCTGGAGCGCAAATCCTTCGAAGAGCTCCCTGTCTGCCACGCCAAATCCCAAGCCAGGCACGACTCTCCCGCCGCCGGAATCACGCGGACCGTGCTCCAGCTGACGATGTTCGGGAGAAAAGGGTTCGTGCCCCCCTTTAGTGTGCCCTTTTAATCACAATATAGGCCGGGAAACAACGGGAGAGTTGGGGACAGCAGGGGAATTTGACCCACTGATCGCCACCATCTGGCGCAATTCCCGCAATGAACCCTTTTTGTTCTACATTCACCCCTGCGCTAGCCCTCGCAGATCCGGAAATATGCTTAATTTCGGCAGGGCGAGGCGCCGCGGCGCGCGCTTCGGCCTTTGCGGTGATCCGGGGGCGATCGCCGCAAAATCTCCGCAAGCTACGGAGAACATGGCAAATTTGTCACGTATGGCCGCAGGGGCGGGGCGCCGGCAGCACCCGGTGGGGCCTTTCCCCTCGCATCCCCGTTGCGTGTGTGCGGGGAAGCCAGCCTCCCCCTGCTCGACTCAGCGCCCGGCAGCTTCCTGCTGGTGGAGCTGCTCGCGGGCCTTGGCGGCGCCCGCCGGATCGGTCGAGTCGGCACCCGGCGCGACACCGAGCTCGGCCAGCGGCTCGTCGCGGGTGCGATCCGCGGCGGCATTGTCGGTTCCCGTCAGGTTCGCGACCACGGCGGCGTTCGAGGCCCCCGCCGCGCTCACCGGCGCCTCGCGATTCGCCGAGGAGAGAATCATGAACGAGAGCGCCATCAACAGGATCACCGCCGCGAGTCCGGTCATGCCGACGCGGATGCGCTGCATCGCCTGTGCTGGATCCTGATGCGAACCGAATTTCATGACTGTGGCATAAATGTAACGCGCAAGCGCGCGATTGTCGAGCGTAGCGTCAGCGCGACGCCAATTCTGCCGGAACGGGCAGCCCCTTGGCCGCCAGCCATGCCGGATCGTACAGCGTCGACAGGTAGCGGAAGCCGGTATCGCACAGGATCGTGGCGACCCGCTTGCCCGGACCCAGGGCGCGGGCGAGCCGCACCGCGCCGGCGACGTTGATGCCCGAGGACAGGCCAAGGCACAGCCCCTCCTCCGCCAGCAGTCGGCGCACCCATTCCAGCCCCTCCTCGTCGGAGATGCGGAACTGCGTGTCGATCGGCGCGCCCTCGAGGTTGCCGGTAATCCGCCCCTGGCCGATGCCCTCGGCCACCGACGAGCCTTCGGCACGCAGTTCGCCACAGGCAAAATATTCGTAAAGCGCGGCGCCATGCGGGTCGCTGAGCGCGATGGTGACATTCTCGTCCTTCGCCTTCAGCCCCAGGCCGACGCCGGCGATGGTGCCGCCGGTACCCGCTGCGCAGGTGAAGCCGTCGATGCGGCCCTCCATCTGCGTCCAAATCTCTTCCGCCGTGCCGTAGATGTGGGCCTTGCGGTTCGCGATATTGTCGAACTGGTTCGCCCAGATCGCATTGGGCGTCTCCTCGGCGATCCGGCGGCTGGTGTGCACGAAGTGGCCGGGGTTCGAATAGGGCGCCGCCGGCACCAGCACCAGTTCGGCACCGAGCGCGCGCAGCGTGTCCATCTTCTCGCGCGACTGCGTCTCGGGCATCACGATGATCGTGCGATAGCCCTTGGCATTGGCGACCAGCGCCAGGCCGATGCCGGTGTTCCCCGCCGTACCCTCGACGATCGTTCCGCCGGGCGACAGCAGCCCGCGCTCCTCGGCATCGTTGACGATGTAGAGCGCGGCGCGGTCCTTCACCGAAGCACCGGGATTGGCGAATTCGCACTTGGCGAAGATGTCGCAGCCGGTCGCCTCGCTGGGGCCCCGCAGCCGGACGAGCGGAGTATTGCCGATCAACGCGAGCGTGTTCTGGGAAACGTGCATGGCGGCTAGATAGGGTCCTGCCCCGGCCGCGCGCAAGCAACGCAATCTATTGCGCGACGCCGGCCTGCTTCAGATGCGGACCGAGCCGGCCGGCGATCCACAGGAAGAACATGCGGTAATCCGACAGGAGCGACCAGAGCGGATAGGTGAAGGTCGCCGGCCGGTTGCGCTCCACGCCGAAATGCGCGCCCCAGGCAAAGCCGTAGCCGGCCAGGGGAATGGCGATGAACCACCAGCTGTTCAGCAGCGCGCCTGCGGCGAGCGCGGCGAAGGTGAGCGCGGTGCCGACATAATGGAGCCTGCGCGTCGCCGGCCGGGCATGTTCGCGCAGATAATGGGGCCAGAAATCCCGGTAGCGGGTGATCGTGCGGGCCATGCGCAGGATCCTAACCGCATTCGCACCGCGCGGGAAGCCGGGCGCGCGGGACAAAAAGAAAGGGCCGGGATGGCGAACCATCCCGACCCTCTCCGGCTTCGGGGCCCCAGGGTTGGACCCGTTGGCCAGTCCGTCGATTAACGGAACAGCGAGGTGATGGTCTGCGGCGCCTGGTTGGCGATCGACAGCGCCTGCACGCCGAGCTGCTGCTTGACCTGCAGCGCCTGCAGCTTCGCCGATTCCTTCGCCAGATCGGCGTCGACGAGGTTGCCGATGCCGCTCTCGATCGTGTCGGACAGCTTGCTGGTGAAGGACTGCTGCGCGTCGATCTTGCGCGACGCGGCGCCGAGGCGGCCGAGAACGCCGGTCAGGTTGCTCTGCGTGGTGGTGATCGTGTCGATCATCGACTGCGCCGAAGCCTGGGTGCTGATCGTCGCGGAGGACGAGATCGTGATGGTCGAGCCACCGAGATCCAGGCCCTGGTTCGAAACCGAGAGCGAGTCCGGGTTCCAGGCGGTGGACGCGGTGTTCGAGTCCTGCAGCGACTGCAGCGCCGTCACGGTGCCACCACCGGTCTTGAGCAGGTTGGTGCCGTTGAAGTTCGCCGAGTTGACGATCGTGGTGATCTGGTCACGCAGCGCGGTGAAGTCGTTGTTCAGCTGCGTGCGGCTGTCGGCGGTCTGGCCGGCGTCCGCAGCCTGATAGGCCTTGGCCTTCATCTGGTTGACGATGTCGGAGATCTGCTCGGCACCGGCGACGGCGACGTCGGTCACGCTCTTGGCGCGGCTGAGCGACGACGACACCGACTTCAGGCCGCCCAGATCGCTGCGCAGGCCCTGGGCGATCGTGTAGGTCGCCGAGTCATCCTTGGTCGACGAAACCGCCAGGCCGGTGTTGATGCGGCTCTGGGTGGTCGACAGATCCTTCTGCGTCGAGCTCAGGCTCTGCAGAGCCGCCATCGCGCCGACATTGGTGTTCACGGAGAAAGCCATGGGTGATCCCTTCTGGAAAAACGCCGCTTCTGCGGCGGGGCCGAAATCGCCGGCCCATGCGGAGCGCTGTTTGTGCGCCGCACCGTTATTCGGCCGAGAGAATTGAATTATTGTAAACTCTTGAAAAAAGATTCTGGCGAAATCCGCTCAGTAGAAAGGAAGTCCATTCCGCATTTTTACGGTTAACGCATGTTCACCAATAAGGACGTAGATCGACTCCGGATCCCATGCACATGGCGAACATGCTTGACCAATCCTTAACGCGGTGCGCATCCGGCCAGAAAAGACCTTCGATTTCACCCTGAATCCCGCGTCCGCGCAGCCGCCCCTTTCGACGCGCGCCGCCCTGCCCTACCAATCGCCGCGATGTCCGAACGCAAGCACAGCTTCCCGCCCGTCGTCGCCTCCGATACCCGGTTGCTGATACTGGGTTCGCTGCCCGGGGAGCGCTCGCTGGCCGCCGCACGCTATTACGCTCACCCGCAGAACCAGTTCTGGCAGTTGCTCTCCCCTGCCGCCGGCCGCGATCTCGCGGGGCTGGAGTATGAAGAGCGGCTGGCGGCGCTGCGTGCGGCGCGGATCGGCCTGTGGGACGTGGTGGCCAGCGCGACGCGCCCCGGCAGCACCGATGCGGCGCTGCGCGACATTGCGCCGCACGACATCGCCGCGCTTGCCGCCACCCTGCCCGATCTGCGCGCGATCGCGTTCAACGGCGCCACCGCACATCGCCACGGTCTGCGCCAGCTCGGCACCGTCGCCAGCCGCTATGCGATCATCGCGCTGCCGTCCTCTAGCCCGCTGCATACCGTCGGCTTGGCGGCCAAGCTTCCCGCCTGGCGCGAACTTGCCCCCTTCTTGCGCGATAATGATTAGCGTTAGCTCCGAATGGGACGGCGGCCGGATGCTCTGTTGAGACCAAGTAGCAATACGTAGTGGGCTTCCTGCACGGTCCGGATACTCTCATCTTTGAGAAACCATGCGATGCTGACCCGCACCGACCTTTCCGGCACCACCGACCAGGCCTGCGACGGTGGCAGCGACGAGAACGTGCATCGTCAGCTGCTCGAACTGTTGGCAGACAGCGCGAGCGAGCTTCTGCAGGCCGAGGATCTTGCCCCCGCGCTGGACCGGATCTTCGAGCGGATCCGCACCCAGCTGCGCCTCGACGTCTTCTTCCATTATGCGTTCGACGAAGCCGCCGAGATGCTGGACCTCGCCGCCTGGGGCGGCGTTCCGGCCGAGCGGATGCAGGACTGGCGTCGCATCGGGATCACCGAAGGTGTGTGCGCCACGCTGGTGCAGGAACGCCGGGTGATGATCGGCGAGAATATCCACGAGTCGGACGATCCTCGCCACGAGGTCGCGCGCGGCATGGGCCTGCGTGCCTTCTACGGCACGCCGCTGCTGCACAAGGATCGACTGCTCGGCACGCTCGCGTTCGGCCGGCGCTGCTGCGGCCGCTTCAGCGACACCGAGGTGCGTTTCTTGCAGACGCTGTCGAGTTATGTGACGCTCGCCGACCACCGCATCGGCGTCGACCGCGAGTTGCGCGCCCGGCTGCAGGAGCGCGACCGGATGCTGGCCGAGCGCCGCGTGATCGAGCGACAGATGGTCGAGCTGACCCGCGCCAGCGCGCTCGGCTCGATCGCCGCGACGGTGGCGCACGAACTCAACCAGCCGCTCGCGGCCGCGACCAACTATCTCGCCGCGCTCCGCCTCGCCCCGTCGAGCGACGCGACAGCCCAGGGGCTGGCGCATTCCGCCGAGCAGCAGCTGCATCGGGCGGGCGAGATCATCCGGCGCATCCGGCGGATGGTCCGCCAGGACGACCTGCTGCTCGAAACCCGCGCGCTGGCGCCGGTGGTGGAAGAGGCGGTGCTGCTCGTGCGCGCCGCGGCGCCGTGGCTGCTGCCGCCGGTGACGGTCGACATCGCGCCGCAGGCGACGCATGCCCGGTTCGACAATGTCCAGATCGCGCAGGTGCTCGCCAACCTGCTGCGCAACGCCGGCCAGGCCTGTGCCGATCGGCACGATGCGGCGATCACGGTCGCGACGCGCCCGCACGAGAGCGGTACCGTCGCCGTGCATGTGATCGACAATGGCCGCGGCGTCGCGCCCGCGCTGCAGCCCATGCTGTTCCAGCCCGGCCTCGGCGCCCCGGGGCGCGAGGGACGGGGCATGGGGCTCGGCCTCGCCATCTCGCACCATCTCGTCCAGGGACATGGCGGCAAGATCTGGCCGGAACAGACCCCCGGCGGCGGCGCCACCTTCGTCTTCACCCTCCCGGCAGCGCATATTCCCGGGTGAGGGAGCTTCAGGATGCGCGCTGCTCTGCTACTCTTTCGGAATGCGCCCTCTCCCAGCCCTCCTGATCGCGATAGCCGCAGGCGGACTGCTCGCCGCGCTTTGCGAGCATCTAACTTCCGCTCCGCCCGAGGTTGGAGCAGGCCTCGCGGGTGTGTTCACGGTTGGCATCTACGACGTAGGGCGACGGTGCCTACGCAGGAACGTGTGAGACACGTAGCGCCCAAAGTGGGCGTTTAGCGGCTCGCGTTGATGTGCTTAATCGTAAGGGTGGAGGCTTCGCCAAGGAAGCAGATTTGCGGTTCGATACCAAAAAATGACAGCGTGAACATGTCAAGATAACCACGGTAATTGCGACCTATCCAACACCATCCAAGCGTAGAACCGATGGCATCGGCAATCTCCGCAACTTCAATCCAGCCGCTCGTAAGGTTGGAGGCTTCTTCCAAGGTGACGACCACTTCATCCGTATCAGGATCTACCCGAAGCACGACGGCTCTCTGCTCGACGACAAAGGCGATGGATTCCCAACCGGCAGGACCATCTCGGCGTCCCACGACTCCACTCACCGTTCGACCGTGAACTTCCTCATAGTCGAATTGGAGCATCGTGCGGTCAGCCATTCAGCCATATATCCCAAAAACGGAGCCGCGGCTCTCCACCCAAGTCCAGACACGCGCTCCCTACCAATGGCGCCACCCGACACCCTTGGGCGGGCTGCGCCTATTCGCTGTCGTTCCCGGCCGCACCATTGTCATAGGGCACCGAGAGCGCTTCGTTGTACAGGTCGCGGTGGACCTGCTCGATGCTTTGGGCAAAGCCGCAGCCCTCCAGCGTCTTTGCGCCGATCCGGACCTCGGCCAGGACGATCCCGCCGCCGAGGCAGCTGCCGGGCCGCAGCGTGATCGTCACCGCCGCGCCGTCCGGGGTCTGGGTGGGATAGACCGCGGCACCGTTCTTCATCTGCGGCGAGATCGGGTAGAAGGGTACCGGCTTGCCGCCGGCCGGGCGGTAGAGAATGCGCCCCGGCGCCAGATCGAGCGTCCAGCCGGTCTCGAGCGATCCGCCGCGCAGTTCCAGCGGCGCGGCAAGGTCGACTGCGCCCAGCATCGGCCCGCGACGCACCGCGGCATTGGCGGGATCGTCGGCGGCGTTTTCGCTGGGCGTTTCCCCGCAGGCGGCCAGCAGCGCCAGCGGCATCAGCATCCAGCACAGGCTCGGCTTCATTCCAACTCTCCTCCGCCGCTTCCTGCGCAGTCGCCGCCGCGGGGTCAAGCAAGCTAAACGCCGTCCTCCCCCCGGTAGCGGCATCTGCCCTTAGGTGCGGAGGTTTCCCGGTTGCGCGATGCTTGCGTCCACGCCGTTGCGATGCACAATTCCGCGATATGTTGTACCCCCTTTTCGCTTGACGATGTTTAGCACCTGAGGAAAAGCACCCTACGCTATGAAAAACGCCTCCCCCCTCGTCCTCTCCGCCGCAGCCCTGCTTTCGCTGGCTGCCTGCAACAACCAGCCCGAAGTGGTCGACAGCCGCGCGCCGGATCCGATGGCGTCGCAGCTCGCCAACGCTGCGCCGGTCGAAGCCCCGCCGACGATCGAGGCGACGGTGAGCTTCCGCTGCCAGCCGGGCAACACGCTGCTCGCGGCCGACTTCTTCAAGGGCAGCAAGATGGTCGCGCTGCGCGAGAAGAAGGATTCGCCCAAGTCGGTGCTGCTCACCGCACCCGAAGCGGGCAAGCCCTATGTCGCGGCAGGCGGCTACAAGATCGACGGCACCGCCAAGGCGGCCAAGATCACGCTCGCCGACGGTTCGGTCCACACCTGCAAGGCCTGAGACGGCGCTGCACCGCAGAAAAACAGGGCCCGGCGGGTATTTCCGCCGGGCTTTTTTCATGCCAGCTTCACCCCCGAGGAGACTCCAGTGTCCACCGTTGCGGTCTACAGCCTGAAGGGTGGCGTCGGGAAGACGACGCTGACGATCAACCTGGCCTGGGCATCGGCCATGCGCTCGGCCCGGCGCACGCTGCTCTGGGATCTCGATCCGCAGGCGGCCTCCACCTTCCTGCTCGGCGGCGATGCGGCCGGGCGCCACCCTGCCCAGTCGATCTTCTCGAAGGACGTCGCCGCGGCCAAGCTGATCCGCGGCACCGCAGTCGAGCGGCTGGATCTGCTGCCGGCGGACAGCTCGCTGCGCCAGCTCGACCACCTCTTTCACGCGCTCGACAAGAAGAAGCGGCTGAGCAAGCTCCTGGAAGATCTGGGCGGCGATTATGACCGCATCCTGCTCGATTGCCCGCCGGGCCTGACCGAGACGAGCGAACAGGTGATGCGCGCCGCCGATCTGATCGTGGTGCCGGTGGTGCCCTCGCCGCTGTCGCAGCGCGCGTTCGACGATGTCGCCGCCCATCTCGCGCAGCGCGGCGCCAAGGTGCCCCTGCTGCCGGTGCACGCGATGGTCGATCGGCGCCGCAAGCTGCATGCCGACGCGCTCGCCCGGCACCCGGACTGGCCGGTAATCCCGATGGCGAGCCTCATCGAATCGGTGGCGGTGCAGCGTGCGCCGGTGGGAGCCTTCGCGCCCCGCAGCGCCGGCGCCCGCGCGTTCAACGATAGCTGGCAGGTCATCGAACGCTATCTGGCGGAACGCGTCCAGCGATGGTGACGCGCCACCGGCCGCCCGCCAGGGAACTGGATCCCGCCCTGGTGCTGCGGGCCTATGCGATGGGCGTGTTTCCGATGGCCGATTCGCGCGATGCCGAGGCGGTCTACTGGGTGGAGCCCAAGCTGCGCGGCGTGCTGCCGCTCGACGGCTTTCACTGTGCCCGCTCGCTGCGCAAGACGATCCTCGCCGATCGCTTCCACGTCACCATCGACCGCGATTTCGCGGGCATCCTGCGACTGTGCGCCCAAGCCGCCGCCGACCGCCCGGACACCTGGATCAACGGCACGATCGAGCACGCCTTCCTGGCGCTGCACCGCCAGGGCCATGCTCATTCGATCGAATGCTGGGAAGGCGACCAGCTCGCCGGCGGCCTCTATGGCCTGGCGCTGGGCCGGGCCTTTTTCGGGGAGTCGATGGTCACCCGGGTCCGCGATGCCTCCAAGGTCGCGCTGGCGCATCTCGTCGCACGACTGAAGGCCGGCGGCTTCCAGCTGCTCGACTGCCAGTTCATCACCGACCACCTCGCCTCGATGGGCGCGGTGGAGATTCCGCGCGACGACTATGTCGCGTTGCTGGAAGCGGCACTCGGCGATTCGGCCGGCGCGGGTAGCGGCGCGCTTTCGTTCCCGTCCCCCGCAGGCGACCTCTTCGCGCTGGATGCCCCGGGCGACGATGCCGGCACGGTCTCCGGCCCGCTGTCCCGGAAGGTCATCGCGCAACTCTTCGGCCAGACATCGTAGATCGGGTGCTGCACCACGTTGAGCGCCGGCTGCTCCTTGTAGAGCCAGCCGGAAAAAACCCGGTGCCAGCGCTTGTCGTCGCGGTGCACGTCCAGCTGGACGAAGGCGCCGGTCAGCCGGTCCTGCTCCCAGGGGGCGGTGCGTTCGCAGGCGCGCAGGCGAACCGTCACCGTCCCGTCGATTCGCGCGGCCTGGCCGGGCTTCAGCGTGATCTCGCGCTCGACGCCGTTGCGCTTGTTCAGCACGCCCAGCACCGCAACGCGTTCGCGCATGGGGGTGGCAGCGGCATCGACGGTCGCAGCGTCCGGGCCCGTCGAGACGGTATCGACGCCCTGATTGTCGCCGGCGCCGGTGATCACGATCTCGTCACCGCCATTGTCGCCCGCAGCGGCACCGTTGCCGCCCCCGCCGCCCGCACATCCGGCCAGCGCGAGCGCGGCCAGCGCCGCGGCAGCCTTCATGCGTCGGGCGTCCAGGCCTCGTAATCGCCCGTGGCACGTACCCGCTGGCCGCCCTTTTCGAGCGCGCCGGGCGGACGATAGGCGAGCTCCGTTCCGGTCAGGTTCGGCTCGGCGGGCTTTTCCCATGCGCGCACCGGCGGCAGCGACTCATCGGGTGCGCCGTCGATCTGATGGGACAGCCAGCTGAACCATTCCGGCGGAATGCGGCTGGCATCGTTGGACCCCTTGTAGATCACCCAGCGGCGCGGAATGCCGTTGGGATCGCGGCCACCCTCGAAATAGAGGTTGCCGAGCGAGTCCTCGCCGACGCGCTTCTTGCCGCGCAGTCCCATGCGAGTGCCGAACGTGGCGCCGTTCCACCAGGTGAAGATCGGAAAAGGAAGTCCCATGGCCCTGCCCGATACCGCCAAGCGGGCGGCTCGGCAAGGTTCCGATGCGGCTCAGCGCGGCGAATGCTGCAGGACGAAGGCGGCGATCCCCTCCACCAGCCCCGGTGCCAGCGGCAGCGCCGGATCGCGATAGGTGGCGAGGCTGGCGGCGCGGCCATCCGATTCGGCCTGCTTGAGCGCATGCGTCATGCGCGGCACCTCCAACAGCGTCGCGTCCGGTCGCGCACGGTGCAGCGCCTTGGCATCGGCGGCAACGGCCTGGACATCGTTCGTCCCCGACACGATCAGCACCGCGCCCCGATAGGCCCGCGCCAACACGGCAGGGTCAAGCGCCATCTGGTCGATCAGGAACCCCTGCACTGCCGGGGCGAACAGCGGCAGCAACACCGGCGGCATGGCCGCTGCGTCCACGGGCTCGCCACGCTCCAGCCGGGCGAACCCGGCATCGGCCTGCGCGAGCATCTCCGGCGGCAATGCGGCAGCGGCAAGTTGCTCGCGCAACAGCGTTCCCAGCGGCCGTCCTGCGGCGGCAAGCAACACCAGCCCGCAAATGCCCTCGGGCGCCTGCGCCGCCTTGAGCGCGATCAGGCCGCCCTCGCTGTGCCCCAGCACCCATATGCAGCGCGCGCCGGTCTTCGCGCGGATCACCCGTATCCATTGATGCACATCGTCGGCATAGTCGGCGATGGTCACGGCGTTGGGATCGGAAATTGCCGCCGCGCTGCCGAACA
This sequence comes from Sphingomonas sp. R1, assembly GCF_025960285.1. GTDB lineage: Bacteria > Pseudomonadota > Alphaproteobacteria > Sphingomonadales > Sphingomonadaceae > Sphingomonas. The sequence continues at coordinate 1,415,608 of NZ_CP110111.1, forward strand.
GTCCGCGCTTGTCGATCCGTACCGATCCGATCCCGCGCACCGCCAGCGCCTGGGCGAGCAGCCGGGTGCTACCGGCCTGGACGCCCAGTCGATTGTTGCCGTCGCGGTCGGTCGGGCCGGAGCCCGGCAGCATCAGTACCACCGGCTTGCCCCGTGCCGGCGGAATCAGCGTGCCGGCGAGCGGGCCCTTCGGCCCCGGCGCCGCGATCTCACGCTCTGGGGGCGTCTGCGCCGTGGCGGGGGAAGCGGCAAGGGCCAGCAGCAACGGCAGCGCCGCCGCGCGTATCCAGGGCGACATCGAAGAGCCTCGCTCGAATGATGATATCACCTTAATATCATATTCGGGCAGAGGCACAAGCGAGCGCGGATCGCCGCCGCCCGCCTGGCCCCTGGCGGCATATCCGCGATCGCGTCCGGCGTCAGAGCGGTCGTTCGACGGCTACGGTCAGCGGGCCCTTTTCGCCATCGACGATGCGGGCGCGAAGCGGCTGGCCGGGTTCGACTTCCTCGATGCCCGCGCGGCGCAGCGTCTCCATGTGCACGAAGATGTCAGCGGTGTCGCTCGTACGGACCAGGAAGCCGTAGCCTTTGAGCCGGTTGAACCACTTGACCGTAACCGGCTCGAATGGCCCGGCCTCGCCCATCAGCTTCAGCCGCTCGACCCGCTCGACCGGCCGTTTCACCGGCTCCACGGCTTCACTGAGATCGATGGAGAGCACGGCCTTGGCCTGCAGCCCGCGCTGGCGTTGCACCGCAACGCACTCGATCCGCGCGCCTTCCGGCAGGCTGCGGCGGCCATGATCCTGCAATACCGAGAAATGGATCAGGATGTCGCCGACGGTAGGATCGTCCGCGACCAGAAACCCGAAGCCCCGCGTCACATCAAACCATTTGATGACCCCGCGATATACTCGTTCGTCGACCTCGACATCACGCACGAACCGGAGTTCCCCTTCCGATGCGACCGCATAGTGTTCAGACGCCAGCTGTTGCTCAGCACGCATTATCGTTATCCCCCAAGCCAGCAACATTAACACAGCATTACCCGTAAGGGGAATCGCTTTGTGCGATCAGGAATGTCCCGCGTTGAACGGGGCTTCCGGCTCCTCTCCCGGTTCCATGCGCAATATTCTAAACGCAATTTCAGGCGGGTGCCCCGCCCGTAAAAATGCAGCGACTTGCTTTTTGTGAAGATCTCGATCCACGGGCTTTGCCGAGAAAGGTCCGAATCGGCGACGACGCGCAAAGGCGAGCGCGCTGGCGAACGCATCGGCCGCGATCGCCTCTTCCAGGTCGGCGCTGTCCTCCGCATCGATACCGTCGTGGCGCAGCGCCATCGCCACGCGCCGCGCACCCAGACCGCGCCGCGCCATCGATCGCACCCGCGCCTCCGCAAAGGCGCGGTCGTCGACATAGCCGCGTTCCGCCATCCGCTCGGCGATGCCGCCCGGGTCCGGCGCCCCCTCGCCATCCCAGCCGCGTTCGCGCAGCTTGCGGGCGAGATAGGCGCTCAGGCGCGCGCGCGTGGTGGCGAAGCGCTCTACGTAGCGCAGCGCCAGGCGATCGAGATCGGCGGCGGTGAGCGGTGGCTTGGAACGGGACGGTTCGGGCATGCGCCTTGATTGTGCCACAGTGCCAACCGATTTTGAACGATACTGCGTAGCAGAGCACCTGCGGAAAACTGCGTTGTGGGGGCACAACGACCTGCTACCTCACAGGGGCACGAGAAAAAGAATGGTATTGAACGAAACGGGATCGCTCGAAACAGTGGATACGGCAGTGCTTGCGCCCACGCCCACGGAAGACAGTCTCCCGCGCCGTTTCGCTGATTTCGAAACGCTGGGCGCTGCGCTGGATTATGCCGCGCAGGGTGTGCGCGGTCTGAACTTTCACGATGCGCGCGGCAAGCTCGCACGGCCTTATCCGTTCGCGGAACTGCGTGCCGACGCGCTGGAGCAGGCGCGCCGCCTGATCGCGGCCGGCATCCAGCCGCAGGATCGCATTGCGCTGATCGCGGAGACCGGGCCGGAATTCGCCGCGCTGTTCTTCGGCGTGATCTATGCCGGTGCCTGGCCGGTACCGCTGCCGCTGCCGACCAGCTTCGGCGGCGCGCAATCCTATATCGACCAGCTGCGTGTCCAGCTCGAGAGCTGCGACCCGACGCTGCTGATCTACCCGCCCGAGATCGGCGCGATGTGCGCCGAGGCCGCGCGCCTGACCGAGGTGGACGGGATCGACTGGGCCGCCTTCTCCGAGCGCCCCGCGCCGGAGACAACGCTGCCGCAGGCCAAGCCGGACGACATTGCCTATCTGCAATATTCGAGCGGCTCGACCCGCTTCCCGCACGGCGTGGTGATCACCCACCACGCGCTGCTCAACAACCTCGCCGCGCACAGCCACGGCATGGAAGTGCAGGCGTCGGATCGCTGCATCTCGTGGCTGCCCTGGTACCATGACATGGGTCTGGTCGGCTGCTTCCTGTCGCCGGTCGCCAACCAGGTTTCGACCGATTACATGAAGACCGAGGATTTCGCCCGGCGCCCGCTCGCCTGGCTGGACCTCATCAGCCGCAATCCCGGCACCAGCATCTCCTATTCGCCGACCTTCGGCTACGACATCTGCGCCCGCCGCATGTCCAGCCAGACCAAGGCGAGCGAGCGCTTCGACCTCCACCGCTGGCGGCTCGCCGGCAACGGCGCCGACATGATCCGTCCGGACGTGATGCAGCGCTTCGTCGACGCCTTCGCCGATGCGGGCTTCAAGGCGACTGCCTTCCTGCCGAGCTACGGCCTGGCCGAGGCGACGCTGGCGGTCTCGATCATGCCGCCGGGCGAAGGCATCGTGGTCGAGCTGGTCGAGGAGACGCAGCTTTCCGGCGGCGTCGCCCGCGCCGATCGCCCGCAGCGCTACCGCGCCGTGGTCAACTGCGGCAAGCCGGCGCGCGACATGACCATCGAGATCCGCGAGGAAGACGGCACGCCGCTTCCCGAAAAGGCGATCGGCAAGGTCTGGTGCAAGGGCCCGTCGGTAATGGTCGGCTATTTCCGCGATGAGGCCGCCACCGAGGCGTGCATGGCCGATGGCTGGCTGGACACCGGCGACATGGGCTACATGTCGGACGGCTATATCTACATCGTCGGCCGCGCCAAGGACATGATCATCGTCAACGGCAAGAACCACTGGCCGCAGGACATCGAATGGGCGGTGGAACAGCTGCCCGGCTTCAAGCAGGGCGACATCGCCGCCTTCGCGATCACCACGCCGGGTGGCGAGGAGACGCCGGCCGTGCTGGTCCAGTGCCGCACCTCGGACGAGCAGGAGCGGCTGCGCCTGCGCGACGAGATCCGCGAGCGCGTCCGCTCGGTCACCGGCATGAACTGCGTGGTCGAACTCGTGCCGCCCCGCACCCTGCCGCGGACCAGCTCGGGCAAGCTGAGCCGCGCCAAGGCCCGCAACCTGTACCTGAACGGCGAGATCAAGCCCTACGCGATCGCCGCCTGATAGCCAGATCCGGCCGGGGCACGTCCCCGGCCGGACGCGCGGTGCGGCACCGCCGCCACATAAGCGAGCAAATGAACGCGATCAGGTCCATTTCGCGATCCGCCTAACCTCTCGCTAACCTCCCTGCGCTACGCCGGGACCGTGAGCAGTTCCACGCCAACGCCGCTGATCCAACCGCGCGTCGATCTTCGCGCGTTGCTGGCGCTGAGCGATCCCAAGGATTCGATCGACTGGGCGCGGATGCGCGCCGCACAGCTCGATGCCGGCCGGCGGAGCGCGCTGCTGCTCTTTTCCGCGCACACGCTGGGCGCCGCGCTGGCAGCGATCGCGCTTGCGCCGCTCGCCTCGCACCGCTTGCTGTTCTGCTGGATGGCACTGGCGCTGGGGACTGCCGGCTGGGTGACGCTGCGGCGCCTCGGCTGGCGCGAGGGCCATGCGCTTACCGCCACCTTGGGCGATCTCCGTGGAACGGGCGTGGAAGGCATCGCGATGGGGCTGGCCTGGGCCATCCTTCCCCTCGCGTTCGGCTCGATCGCCACGGCGCGGCAGAGCCTCGACCTTTGGGCGGCCACGACGCTGGTCTTGACCGCAACGGCGATGACGATCGGCGTGCTGCCGCTCGTCGGCTTGAGCTTTATCGCTATTCTGGGTGGAGTCTGTGCGGTCACCCTGCTGCTCGTCGGTACGCCGCTGCTCGCCGCCGCCGCGACGATGCTTACCCTGCTGCTCGGCGCCGGCAGCTTCGGCCGCGCCCGCGCGGTGGTGCTGCTCCAGGCCAACCGAATGGCGCTGGCCGAACGCGATCAGACGGTGAGCCTGCTGCTTCGCGAATTCGAGGATGCCGGTTCGGACTGGTTGTGGGAGATCGACGCGCAGCGCCGCGTGGTTCGGGCCAGCCCCAGGCTCGCAGCCTCCCTTGGGCTCGATGCCGGGACGCTGGCGGGGATGCCGTTTCTCAAGCTGCTCGCCGGTCCGGCCTGGGAAAGCGGCCGAGTCACCGCCGAATTCCACGCCCTCGCCGAGCGGCTGAAAGGTCGCGAGCCGTTCGCCGACTTGGCGGTGCCCATCGACATCGACGGCGATCGCCGCTGGTGGCGAATGTCGGCCAGCCCCAAGTTCGACGAGCGCGGCGCCTTTTCGGGCTTCCGGGGGGTCAGTTCGGACGTGACCGAGCAACGCCGCGCGACCGAGCAGATTCACCGCATGGCCAGGTTCGACGCCCTGACCGGGCTGCCCAACCGCCTGCACATCAACGAAACGCTCGCCGCAGCCATGGCCGAGGCCGACAAATGGGGCGGGCGCTGCGCCTTCATGATGATCGACCTCGATCGCTTCAAGGCGGTCAACGACACGCTCGGCCACCCGGTGGGCGACCGGCTGCTCCAGCGCGTGGCGGAGCGGCTGCGCCAGCTGGTCAGCGCCAACGAGATGATCGGGCGGCTGGGCGGCGACGAGTTCGCCGTGGTGGTGCGCGACGCGCGCGACGGCGAGCGGGTGGAACGGCTCGCCCAGGGCATCATCGATGCGGTGTCCCAACCCTATGAGGTCGATCAGCACACGCTGTATATCGGCGCATCGGTCGGCCTGGCGATCACGCCGCGCGACGGGCGCACGGCGGAGACGCTGGTCCGCTCCGCGGACCTCGCGCTGTATCGCTCGAAGGATGCGGGCGGCGGCGTGTTCCATGCCTATGAGCCGCAGTTGCACGTTGCGGCCGAAGAGCGCCGGGTTCTCGAGATCGCGCTGCGCGCGGCGGTCGAGAAGGGGCAGATGCAGCTCGCCTATCAGCCGGTGGTCAATGCCCGCAGCGGCGGGCTGATCGGGTTCGAGGCGCTGCTGCGGTGGACGCATCCGGAACTCGGCAGCATCCCGCCTTCCAAGTTCATCCCGCTCGCCGAGGAGGCGCGGCTGATCGGTGCGATCGGCGAATGGGTGCTGCGCACCGCGTGCGACGAAGCGGCCCGCTGGGAGCAGCCCGCGCGGATCGCGATCAACGTCAGCCCCGATCAGCTGCACAATCCCGGCTTCGCAGCGATCGTCGCCAATGCGCTCGCCCGCTCCGGCCTCGCCGCCGATCGGCTGGAGCTGGAAGTGACCGAAAGCGTGTTCCTGCGCGAAGGCACCGCGGCGGTCAGCGTGCTGGAACAGATTCTCGATCTCGGCGTGCGGCTGAGCCTCGACGATTTCGGCACCGGCTATTCGTCGCTCGGCTACCTTACCCATACCCGCTTCAGCTCGATCAAGATCGATCGCAGCTTCGTCCAGTGCGCCGCCCGTGGCACGCGTGAGGCGATCGCGATCATTCGCGCCGTGGTTGCGCTGGCCGACAGCCTGGGCATGGCGACGACCGCGGAAGGCGTGGAGACCGAGGTCGAGCACCAGATGGTCCAGGCCCTTGGCTGCACGCGTGCGCAGGGCTTCTATTTCGGCCGGCCGCTTCCCGTCGGCGAGGTGCGTTCGCTAGCGTCACGAAACGGTAATGAAACGAGCCGCGCGCTGGCGTGACTTTCGGCGCAGCGTTCCCGAATCGAGACATAACCCCTTTTTTTTATTGGAACTTTGGAACCCTTCGCGGGTCTCGCCTGCACAGCAATGGTTCACTTGCCGTTAAGGGAGACACCCCGCATGTATCGTACAATTATGGCGGCAGCGCTCGGCGCTGCGGCGCTCGTCGCCGTCGCACCCGCTCAGGCGCAAACCTATTTCGGCCCGGCCGACATGAACATCGCTTTCGGTGTTGATGGCACCATCTCGACCAGCTTCGGCCAGTCGGGCATCACGGCCGGCAACTTCACCCACATCTACCAGTTCACCCTGCCGCAGAGCGGCACGGCGAGCGGCACGATCACCACCAGCGCGGTCAAGTTCAAGGGTCCGACCGACCTCGACCTGACCTCGGTGTTCTTCAACGGCGTACAGCTGACCGGCGCGTTCGGCGGCGGCATCAACGAAGTGGTGTTCGCCAACGACGTGCCGATCCTGGCCGGCATTCAGAACAACATCACCATCAATGGCGTGTCGCGCGGCAATGGTTCGTACGGCGGTCAGGGCGTGTTCGCGCCGACCGGCGTGCCGGAACCGGCAGCCTGGGGCATGATGATCGGCGGCTTCGGTCTGGCTGGCGCTGCGATGCGCCGTACGCGCCGCACCCGCGTCACCTACGCGAACGCCTAAAAACACAAACACTTCCGAACCATTGCACCCGAGGCGCCGCTGCGGACATCCGCGGCGGCGCTTTGCGTTGGCGCGATGTGCAGGTCCGCGCATCTTCGCTCTTGCCCCCGCCGGAATCGCCCGATAAAGGAGCGGACCGCACAGGGGTGTAGCTCAGCTGGTTAGAGCGTCGGTCTCCAAAACCGAAGGCCCTCGGTTCGAATCCGAGCTCCCCTGCCACTTTCTCCCGGTAACCTCCATCGTCTCAGCAGGATCGCTGCCGCGCATCGTTGCGAACGCAGAATTGACCCTTGCGGCCTCGGGCCCACCGGCAGCATAGCAAGGCGAGCCTTGCCCGGCCCTCTCGCCCGAAGAACCGCCCATGCCGCCGCTGCCACCGGGATGCGCCCGCACATCAGGGCGGGCCTCCCCTTCAGAGTTCCAGGATACCGCGTCGCAGCGCGATGGTGATCGCGTGCGAACGATCGCGGGCGCCCAGCTTCTCGAGCAGGCTGCGCATGTGGCTCTTCACCGTTTCCTCGCCCACGCCCAGCAGATAGGCGATCTGCTTGTTGGCATTGCCTTCGGCGGCCAGCCGCAGCACCTCGGCTTCGCGATCGGTGACGCGATCGCCGGCCGCCGCGATCGCCACCGCCGCGGCGACCTCGGGCTGGAGATGGCGTCCGCCCGCGTGCACGGTGCGGATCGCGTCGCCCAGATGCTCGTGCAGCCCGCTCTTCAGCAGATAGCCCTGCGCGCCGAGCTTGAGGGCGCGCAATGCCTGGACGTCGCCGTCGAAGGTGGTGAGCACGACCACCCGCGCCTGCGGCGTTTCCGCGCGGATGCCCGCCAGCGCCTCAAGCCCGCCGAGCACCGGCATCTGCAGATCAAGCAGCGTCACGTCGGGCCGCAGGGCGCGGTGCAAGTCGATCGCCTCGCGCCCGTCGCGCGCCTCCCCCGCCACGACCATGTCGTCCTGGCGGCCGACATAGCCGGCCAAGCCGTCGCGCAGCAGCGCGTGGTCGTCGACGATCAGGACGCGGATCGGAGCGGGACTTGCCATCGCCGCAGCCTATACGGAGCCGGATCCGCGATTTCGAGAGGGCTCGCGGCCCTCGTCACCGTGCTGGGTGCTGCCCTGCTCATCCCCGCTGCCCTTGCCCAGCCAGCCGATGTGCTGACGCCCCTGCCCGGCTACAAGTTCCAGCGCTGGACCGAGGAGGAGGACGCGCCCGCGGGTGCCAGCGTGGCGCAGCAGGTCGCCTCCGGCTATCTGTGGATCGGCACCGAGACCGGGCTCTACCAGTTCGACGGCGTGCGCTTCGAGCGCCTGCCGAGGTTCGAACGCAAGGGCGGCGCCGGCGTGAGTGATATCGTGCCGGGTCCGGGCGGCGAGACCTGGCTGCAATATGGCGACGGCCATATCGCCCGGGTGCGCGGGGACAGCATCGTCTTCCCCGCCCCCAGCGGCATGGAACGTCGCGTCCGCGCGCTCGCTGCCGGCCGCGACGGGAGCATATGGGCGGCAAATGCCGATTTCCTCTTCCGCTTCCGGGAAGGCCGCTGGCACCGCTTCCGTCTGCCCGCGCGCTACCACATCCTGCGCATGGCGATCGGGCGCGACGGGCGGATCTGGCTGGTCGGCCAGACGGAGTTGCTGCTGGTGGATCCCGAGGCGGCGGTTGTCCGGCAGGTCCGGCCGCTGGAGGGGATCGCGGGCATCGCGGTGGCGCCAGACGGCACCCTCTGGCTGGCCGAACAGGGCAAGCTGTGGCGGTACCCCGCCGGCAAGGTCCCCGCCGCCGCCGGACCGCCGCTCGATCTCGGGCCGGCGTTCAAGACCGTGGAGCTGGGTTTCGATCGCTCGGGGGCGCTGTGGGTGGTGCCCAACGGGCGCGTCCTGCTGCGTTTCGCCGCCGATCGCCTGCGCGCCGGCGCGGTCCAGGTGGAGCGCGCCCAGCGGTTCGCCCTGCCGGGTGCCGCGCCGGCATTTACCGCCGCCGGCCGCGAGGATCGCGAGGGCAGCCTCTGGTTTCCCTCCAGCACCGGCCTCGCCCGCTTCCGACCCGCCAGTTTTGTCGATCGCAGCGCGACCGGCGCGATCGCCGAAGTGCCGGCGGGCAGCTTCGCGCCGCATCAGGTGCTGCGCGACGGGCAGGGCACCATCTATCTGCGCAAGGGCGAGCATGTCTTCCGCGTCGACGCCGATGGCAGGATGACTCCGCTGGCACTGCCGCCGGGACGCACGCCCTATGACCTGCCCTGCGGTGCCGCCGACGGCGGCCTGTGGTGGCGTACCGGTCGGGCCGCCCTGCGGCGCTTCGACGGCCCCGGCGCTGCCGCGGCACCGGACCTCGCCGTACCGGGCATCCCGACGGCCGGCACCCCCGCCCCCTTCAAATGCGCGCAGGCGCCGAACGGCACGCTCTGGGTCGGTTTCAGCACGCCAGCGCAGGGGCTGCGCTGGCGGGACAAGGCAGGCTGGCACTGGACGATCGTCGATCGCCGCGCACCACGCTACACCCCCTTCGCGCTCGATACCGATCGCCAAGGGCGCGCCTTCAGCTATGTCGGCTATGGCGACACGCTGCGGCTGGGAGGACGGCAGGCGCAGCTGATCTTCGATCCCGCCGCCAATCCGCTCGCCTTTGTCGAGGCGTTCTTCACCGGCCCCGCCTATACGCTGATCGGCGGCGAAACCGGGCTGGCGATGTTGCGGGGCGACCGCATCCGCACCTTGTCCAGCGATCGCTATCCGTTCCTGCAGGACGTATCCGGAATCACCCAGACGCGCAGCGGCGTCACCTGGCTGCTCAGCAAGGCGGGCCTCACGCGGATCGACACCGCCGCGCTGGAGCGGCGCTTTGCCGATCCGAAGGCGCCCCTTCCCTCGCGCAGCTTCACGCAGGAAGACGGGCTGCTCGGCACCAGCGAAAGCTATGGCTTCGGCAACCTGTTCGAAGCGGCGGACGGCGTGCTGTGGATGGCGACCAACAAAGGCATCTTTTCGTTCGATCCGCGGCGTCCCGTGCGCAATCCGGTCGCGCCGCCGGTGGTGATCCGCCAGATCCTCGTCGGCGATCGCAGCTTCGCGGCGGCGCCGAAACTGACGCTGCCCGTCGGAACCACGAGCCTGCAAATCGACTATACCGCGCTCAGCCTCGCCTCGCCCCGACGCGTCGCCTTCCGCTACCGGCTGTTCGGCGGCGGGGCGGAGAACTGGGTCGATCCGGGCCAGCGCCGCCAGGCGATCTATACCAATCTCGCGCCGGGCACCTACCGCTTCCAGGTGATCGCGGCGAACAACGATGGGGTCTGGAACCGCCAGGGCGCGACGGTCGCCTTCACCATTCCGCCCAGCTTCGTGCAGAGCCTGGGGTTCAAGATCCTGTGCGGCCTCGTGCTGCTGCTGGGGGGCTGGGGCATCTATGCGCTGCGCGTTCGCCAGATCCGCGCGCGGCTGCAACTTGCCGCCGAGGCCCGCGAGCGCGAGCGCCAGCGGATCGCACGCGAACTGCACGATACGATGCTGCAGGACATGCAGGGCCTGATCCTCGCCTTTCATAACGCCGCCGAGACGCTGCCGCCCGAAGATGCCGGCCGCACCGCGCTGCTGAAAGGGCGCGACCAAGCGCGCGATGCACTGGAACTGGGCCGCGCGCGCGTGCAGCGCCTGCGCCGCCGCACCGAGGCGGCAGACCCCGCCGCGCTGATCCGCGCCCTCGCCGACAAGCTGATCCCCTCGGCCGGCCCGCGATGGGGGCTCACCACCCGCGGCACCCCGCGCACCGTCCCGGCCGAACAGGCCGAGGAGATCGAGGCCATTGTCGGCGAAGCGATCCTCAATGCGGTGCGCCATGCCCGCGCGGCGCGGATCACGCTGATGATCGAGTATCGCGCCGCCGAGATCGCCATCGCCTGCCGCGACGACGGCATCGGCCTGCCGCCCGCACGGGTTCGGGATTCTGCCCCGGACGGGCATTTCGGGCTGATCGGCATGCGAGAACGCGCCGAGGCAGCGGGGCTGGAGCTGTCGATCGCCAACGCCGCCGCCGGCGGCACCGTGATCGCGCTGCGCATCCCCGCCCGGCCGAGCTGAGGCGCCCGCTCCCTCAGCCTTGGGCGGGGGCCAGCTTCCAGTAGGTGGCGTAGCGCTCATGCGCGATGCGGTGATAGGGGATCAGCCGCACCGGGCGGCCATCGGCGGCAGGCAGCAGGAACTCCAGCGGCGCCGCCCCCGGCCGGATCGCCGCGACCAGCGCCTGCGGATCACCGGCAAGCACCGGCACCTCGAACGGCATGTCGTTGTAGCGACCATAGTCGCGCTCGTTGACGACGATGTCCGCGCCCGGCGCCAGCCCGGCACGGCCCAGCGCGCCGGCCAGCACCAGCGGACCATAGGTGAAGGCGACCACGTCGGGCGCGGCAGGCGCACGCTCCACCCCCAGCGCCATTGCCAGCTCCAGTTCGATCAGGTCGCCGTCCTGCCAGGTCCGCGTGACCGCGATCGGCCGCCCCGGTGCCGCCGATCGCGCGACCACGGCGCCGTTGACCCGCACCGTGGCGGTGCGGCTCCAGCGCGGGTGGCGCAATCGCAGCCCAAGTGCAGTGGGCTTGTCGAGCCGCCAGCGCAGCCGCGTCCCCGGCTCCTCGGGGAAGCGCGTTTCCTGGATCAGCGTCGCCCCCTTCTCGCGCCAGCGCAGCGTGGAGGGCAGGAACAGGTTCACATGGAGCGTGTCGCCATCACGAAAATAGATGGAATCGCGGTACTTTACATGATTCTCCATGCCCGTGCCGGTGCAGCACCAGAAGCTGTGCTCGGGGGTGTGATAGAGCTTCATGTAGCCCGGGCGCGCGCCCTGGAAATAGGTCGCCATGCCGCTGTCAGGATCCTGCGAGGCGAGGATGCCGTTGTACAACGTCCGCTCGTAATACTCGGCATAGTCGGGCTGCGGATCGTGGAGGAACAGCGCGCGGGTCAGCTTCAGCATGTTGTGCTGGCAGCAGGTTTCCGATCCCTTGGCCGAGAACACGTATTTGCCGAAATCGGCCATCGCGAAGAAATGCTCGTTCTCGCCATGCCCGCCCGTGGCGAAGGAGCGGGTTTCCGCCACCGTCTTCCAGAAAAAGGCGGCTGCGTCGTGATAGGCGGCATCGCCCGTCGCCTCATAGACGCGCTGAAAGCCGACGACCTTGGGCACCTGGGTGTTGGCGTGCAACCCGTCGAGATGGTCCTGCCGCCGCGCGAGCGGCGCGAGCAGTGCCTTGTGCGAGAAGCGGCGGGCCAGATCGCGATACTCGGCCTTGCCCGTCATCGCATAGAGATCGGCATAGATCTCGTTCATGCCGCCATGTTCGGTATCGAGCATCGCCTCGAACGCGGCGTCGGACAGCGTCTTGGTTGCCACCACCCCCCAGTCGGCCAGCCGCAGCAGCACCGCGCGCGCTTCTTCGCTGTCGGCCAGCAGCGCCCCGTCGCGAAGGCCGGCGAACACCTTGTGCAGCGTGTACCAGGGCACGCCGCTGATCTTCTCGCCGCGCAGATGCGCCGCAACGAGCGCCGCGCCCTCGGGAAAGGCGGTGACCAGGCCGCTGTTCGCGGCGTCCTGGCAGGCAGCAAGCTCGGCGGCGATATAGGCCACGCGGTCGCGATACCTGGCCACGCCGGTCGCGCGAAAGGCAAGCGCGCAGGCGCTGAGATAATGGCCGAGCGTATGCCCCTGGCAGTGGATGTCGGCCCAGCGCGGATCCGATTCCCATCCGCCATAGGCCGGAGCCTTAGGCGTGAGGCCGGCATTGACCCGGAACTGGTGGAGCAGCCGATCGGGCTCGAGCCGGAGCAGATAGGCCTCGGTCGCGCGCTGGGCGTGAAGGAAGGGCCCCTCGCCGAGCGTCACATCCGCCATGTCGAACGGCTGGAGCCGGGGCGGCGCTGCCAGTGTCGCGTCGCCAGCCCGCGCCGCAGCCTTCAAGGGCGTACCCAGACTGCCGATCGCCACCGCGGTGCCGCCCGTACCGCCCAGAAAGGCCCGTCGCGAGGGACGCACATGCCCGCTGCCATCATCCATCATACCCTCTCCGCCTTGCTATTACTCCGGGTTATCAGAGCGGACATTGCGCGCCAAGCCACCGTGGACGCGCTGCACTGCGCAAAAAGCGGCTTCCCAAAATCCTTTCGCTGCCCCAACCACGGCCGCATGGTCGAAAAGATTCTGGGCGTCCTCGCCACCTTCACCATCTGGGTCATCTCGAGCGGCGGCTATCTCGGCATCGCCGTCCTGATGGCGATCGAATCCGCCTGCATTCCGCTGCCGTCGGAGATCATCATGCCGTTCGCGGGCTATCTGGTGTCGACCGGCCGGTTCGATCTGTACCTCGCCGCGACCGCCGGGGCGATCGGCTGCAATCTCGGCTCGATCGTCGCCTATGAGGTTGGCAAGCGCGGCGGGCGGCCGCTGGCGCTGCGCTGGGGCAAATACGTCCTGATCGGCCCGGGCGAGATCGACGCCGCCGATCGTTTCTTCGCCCGCTATGGCAGCATGGCGGTGCTGATCGGGCGGCTGCTGCCGGTGATCCGCTCGTTCATCGCCTTCCCGGCGGGCGTCGCGCGGATGAAGCTGGTGCCGTTCCACGTCTACACCTTTATCGGCAGCTGGCCCTGGTGTTTCGGTCTTGCCTGGGTGGGCATGACCCTGGGGGAAAAGTGGGACAGCGATCCCCGCATGAAGGCCGCCTTCCACAGCGCGGACGCGCTGATCGGCGTGGTGCTGGTCGGCCTGGTGGCCTTCTATATCTGGCACCGCGTGCGCGGCCTGAAGCAGCGGTAAAGCAGACGGGTAGCCGTCATCCCTTGCGTGCGCCGGGATGACGGAATGTGGCAGGGAATCGGGGAGCGCCAACCCCCGCTTGCACAACTTCCCCCGATCCTCTAGATACGGACCCCTAGCCGAAAGCGTGGGTGGATTGCACCGGTTCCTGGGAAGGACCGGGCAGCGGACCCATGCCCGACGCATCAACCGTTTCATTCGAGGATGCCCAAGTGGCGAAGACCAGTCCCGTCGAATTCATGCGCCAGGTGCGCCAGGAAACGTCGAAGATCGCATGGCCCAGCCGCCGCGAGACGATCATGACCGGCGTGATGGTGATGATCATGACGACGCTGCTCGGCAGCTTCTTCCTCGGCATCGACTCGCTGTTCGATCTGATCGTCAACGCCCTCCTCCGCCTCGCGCAGTAAGGAAAGACCAACAACCATGTCGCGCTGGTACATCATCCACGCCTATTCCGGTTTCGAGGGCAAGGTCCGCGACCAGATCATGGCCGACGCCACCCGCCTGGGTCTCGACCGCCTCGTCGAGGCCGTCGAGGTGCCGACCGAAACCGTCACCGAAGTGCGTCGCGGCAAGAAGATCCAGTCCGAGCGGAAGTTCTTCCCCGGCTACGTCCTCGCCAAGCTCGAGATGAACGACGACGTGTATCACCTGGTGAAGAACACGCCGAAGGTGACCGGCTTCCTGGGCAGCTCGGGCAAGCCCCAGCCGATCAGCGAGGCGGAAGCCGCGCGCATCCTCAACACCAAGGAAGAAGCGGCCACCGCGGCGCCCAAGGCCAAGCTCAAGGTCGATTTCGACATCGGCGACACGGTCAAGGTCATCAGCGGCAACTTCGCCACCTTCTCGGGCGTGGTGGAAGAGCTGGATTACGACAAGAACCGCGTGAAGGTCTCGATCTCGATCTTCGGCCGCGCGACCCCGCTGGAGCTGGGCTTCGAGGACGTCGAACGCGTGAAGTGATCCGCCGGGCCGATCGGCCCGCAAGACGCAAACAGGAAAAGCCGGGGGTCGCGCCCCGGCTTTTTTTGTTTGGCGAATGCGTCCGGCCTCAGCCGACGGTGATGCCGACGACTTTCCACCCGCCGTCTTCGCGCTCCAGCGTCACGGTTTCCACGGCGCTGCCCTTGTTGGCGAAGCGGGTGCGGAACTTGACGACCTCATAGCCGTCCGGCGGCGCGGGCAGGCTCTGCTCGCTGAGCAGCGTCCGCGCCCGCACCGCACCCAGCGGCACGCGCACCTTCTCCGACACGCGCGCCCAGACCTCGGCCGTGTTCAGCTGCTGGAAGCGCTTGCCCGTCATCGCATAGCCCTCCGCCCATTTCGCCTGATCGCCCAGCTCGAGGAAGCGGCGGGCGGTGTCGAGGATCGTGGGATCCGGCGTCTCGATCGCGGCGCGCTGGTGCGCGGGCGCGAGTGCGGGGGCATGGGGCAGCGCGGTCAGGGCGAGCAATCCCAGGAACAGGGTCATCACAAGAGCTCCGATCAAGAGGGGGCGCCAGCGGAACCTCCCGCCGGCGCTGCCCACCTCCTGCCGATCGGCGGCGCCTGGGGCTTCCCCGATTTCCGCGTACTCCAAGACTTTGGGGGGCTCGCCTTCCGCATCCAACAGCAGCCGCGCCGCCTCGCGACTGCTCGAGACCGCAAGCTTGCGCCGCGCCTCGCGCAACCGCTCGTTGATCGTGTGGACCGACAGGCCGAGGCTGCGCGCGATCGACTTGGCATCATGCCCGCGAACGATCAGCCGCAGCGTCTGCTTTTCCCTCTCCGTCAGTGCGGCGATGCCCTGGGCGGTCGACGTCGTCATGGCGCCAGGCCTATGGCACCACGTTCGGGGCAGCCACCCCAAAAAGTTCGTAGGTCGGCACGGCGGAAGGGCAATCCAGACCTGGGCACGGACAGGGTGTTGGCGCAAGGCGATGGCTAGCAGCTGGCGCCCGCTCGCAGACGAGACGCCTCGCCGCCCTCCGTAAAAACCCCTAGCCTTCAAACCTGCATCCTCGCGCGAAGCTGCACGTTCAGCGTTCGTATACGAAATTGCGCCGCGCGGATTCATGAGCATTGACCATCCCTCCATCGACCTTCCCCAGCTCCGTCACATCATCTCCGGCCTCCGCGAAGGGGTGATCCTGGTCGATACCGATCAGAAGATCCGGTGGGCGAACGACGCGGCGCTCAGGATGCACGGGGTCGAGACCGTCGCGGCGCTCGGCGCCGACGTCGATGCCTATCGCGCGCGCTTCCAGCTCCGCTACCGCAACAATCACCGGCTCGATCACGGCGACTATCCGCTCGACCGCGTGCTGGCGGGCGAGAGTTTCGACGAAGTGGTGGTCGAGGTCGTGCCTGCGGGCGACGAGAATGCCCGCTGGATCCACGAGGTGCGCAGCCTGGTCATCGGCGATGCCGAGGGGCACCCGGACCTGCTGGTGCTGGTCCTGCAGGACGTGTCGCAGCGTTTCGAGGCCGAGCAACGCTTCGAGCGCACCTTCAACGTCAACCCCGCCCCCGCGGTGATCCTGCGCCTTTCCGACCAGCGCTATGTGAAGGTCAACCAGGGGTTTCTGGATCTTACCGGCTATGCCCGCGACGAGGTGCTGGGGCGCTCGCTCTACGACATCGACGTGCTGAAGGACGCCGCCGACCTCGATACCGCCAAGGACCGTATCCGCGACGGCCGCACCGTACCGCAGATGCAGGCCGATCTCGAACTTCCCGATGGCGGCCGGAAGCTGGTGATCGTCGCCGGCCAGCCGGTCGAGCTGGACGAGGAGGCCTGCATGCTCTTCTCCTTCGCCGACCTGGAGCCCCGCCGCCAGGCGGAGAACGAGTTGCGCCACAGCGAGGAGCGCTTCGTCACCACCTTCCGCCTCGCCCCCGTCGCGATGGCGATCACCACCCGCGACGAGCTCGCGCTGTGCGACACCAACGACGCCTTCCACCAGCTCACCGGCTGGTCGAGCGACGAGGCGATGGGCCAGCGCATGGCGACGCTGCGCCTGTTCGAGGACGGCGGCTTCCTGAAAAGCGCCTGCGCCCTGCTGGAAGAGCGCCGTGACTTCCGCAGCCTGGATGCGCGCGTCCGCACCAAGGAAGGCGCGGTGACCGATTGCCTCGTATCCGCCGCCGCGATTCCCCTGCGCCGCGACACCTGCATCCTGTGGGTGGTGCAGGACATCCATGCCCGCCGCCACAACGAACTGGAGCTGATCGGCGCGATCGAGGCGGTGATGCAGGATACCAACTGGTTCAGCCGCTCGGTGGTCGAAAAGCTCGCCAATCTGCGCAACCCGCACGGGCCCGCCCGGCCGGTCGAGACCAGCGAGCTCACCCGGCGCGAGAAGGAAGTGCTCAGCCTGCTGTGCGAGGGCGGCGACGATGCCACCATCGCCCGCGAGATGGGCGTCTCGCGCAACACGCTCCGCAACCATGTCGCCCGGGTCTATGCCAAGATCGGGGTGAACCGCCGCGCCCAGGCGATCCTGTGGGCGCGCGAGCGCGGTTACCCGCTCCAGCGACCGATAAAATGATCCTTTCTGGTCCGGAAGCACCAGACGATTTGGTACTTCCGCATCTCTTTTCGTCCCTCGCTATCCGCCATTTCTGCACCATCGACGCGGGGCTTTTTCCCCGCGCCTCAGACAAGGAGGACGAACCGATGAACGACCACCGTATCAAGGGTGAGGCCCATGCGCTGAAGGGCTCGATCAAGGAAGCCATCGGCAAGATCACCGGCGATCGCCGGATCGAGGCCGAAGGTGCCGCCGAGAAACTGGCGGGCAAGACCCAGGCCGGTGCCGGCAATCGCGTCGAGACCATCAAGAAGGCGGGCGCCAAGTGACCGCCCCGGCAGCAACAGGAGATCGCGCCATGGCGACCGCCATCTACGATACCCGCCTGGCCGTACGCCCGGTGCCCCGCGTCAGCTGGTCGGCGATCCTCGCGGGCGCGGTGATCGCGCTCGCCGTCGAGCTGATGCTCGCGCTGCTGGGCGCAGCGATCGGCTTCTCGACGATCGATCCCGCGCAGAATAGCGGCCCCAGCGCCGGCGGGCTCGGCATCGGCGCGCTCGCCTGGTGGACGGTCAGCAGCGTGATCGCGCTGGGCCTGGGATCCTACGGCGCTGCCCGCGTAGCCAAGCTCCGCCGCCGGTTCGACGGTGCCGCGCACGGCCTCGCCATCTGGGCGCTGACCTTGCTGCTCACCTTCTACCTGCTCACCTCGGCGATCGGCGGGCTGGTCGGCAGCGCCTTCCGCACCGTCGGCACCGTCGCCTCGACCACCGTCGCCGGTGCCGGCGCGGTGACGCCCACGCTCGCCAAGGCGGCCGGCGTCGATGAATCCGCAGTCGACGCGCAGGTCTCGGCGCTGCTCGACCCGACGCCGAGCAACCCCAAGGACATGACGCCCGAACAGGCGCGCAAGGCGATGATCGCCAAGCTGCCCGCCATGGCCAAGGGCGGCACCCAGGGCCAGGCCGCCGAACAGCGGATCGCCGAGATCATCGCGGTGCAGGACAGCGTGAGCCAGCAGGAAGCCATGGCGCGCGTGGAAAAGGCCCGCCGACAGTTCGTCGCGACCAAGAACGACGCGCTGGAAACCGCGAAGAATGCCGGCAGCGCCGGTGCCAGCGTCGCCGCCGGCAGTGCCCTCGCCCTGTTCCTGGTGATGCTGCTGGGTGCAGGTGCCGCGATCGGGGGCGGCATCGTCGCCGCCCGCCGCACCACCGAAACCGAAATCTGATCTAGCAACCAAGGAGAAGAAGCATGGATACCCATCGTATCGCAGGTGCCGTGAAGGAAGTCGTCGGCGGAGCCGAGCAGGGGCTCGGCAAGGTCACCGGGGACCGGGAGACCGAGGCGCGCGGCGTCGCGCGCAAGACCGAGGGCGGTCTCGAGCGCCGGTTCGGCGAAACGCTCGACCAGGTGCGCAGCGCGGTGCGCGACCATCCGCTGCTCGCGCTGGCCGCGGCCGGCTCGGTGGCGCTGCTCGCCGGTGCCGCGCTGATCGGCCGCCGCGACTGATCCCCTAGTCCCAAAGCACGAAAGGATGTTCCGATGATGCGCAAGACCCTTCCCCTCGTCGCCACGCTCGGCCTGCTCGCCCTCGGGGCCTGCAACACCGTCAACGGTGCCGGCAAGGACCTCCGCTCGGCCGGCTCGGCCGTCTCGGACGCCTCGGGCCAGAACCACAAGAAATAACCGCTCCGGCATCGCGGGCCCCCGCCCGCGATGCCGCCCTTCCCGGAGTTGCCCCGTGAACGAACCCGACCCCGACTATCTGCTGAAGCGCCTCGCACAGGCCCGCCGGGCCGCGTCCCGTGCAGCGGAGAGCAGCGCCCGTACCGCGCATCTCGCCATGGCCGATCACTATGCCGCGCAGCTTCGCGCCGCCGGCCATGCCGTCCCCGCCGATCCTGCGGCGGCGGCGCCCCCCATCGCCTGAAGCACCCCCCACCGACGCAAAAAAGCCGGGGTTCGCACCCCGGCTTTCCTGTGTTCGCGTCGAGCGTGGATCAGACGATCGTCGGCTCACGATAGGTCGAACGCTCGCGGGCGATCTCTTCGCGCGTATAGGCAGGCGCATCGCTGTCGAAGCGGCTCCAGCCCGACTGGCGATAGGCCGCGCCGCGCGTGCCGGCATCGACGCCGCGATGGCGGTTGAGCACCGCTTCGGCTTCTGGTGCGAGCGATTCCGCCACGCGCGCGCTTACCAGCGTGCCGCCGCGGCGGACGCCTTCGGAATAGACGTTGGCGTCGTCCTCGCTCTCGCCGGCATTCTTCAGCGCGCCGACAAGGCTGCCCGTCGCTGCACCGCCGATACCGCCGATTGCCGCGCCCGCTGCTGTCGAGGCCAGCCAGCCGGCCGCCACGATCGGGCCGAGGCCCGGGATCGCCAGCAGGCCGAGCCCCGCGAGCAGGCCGCCGACACCTCCCAGCGCCGCGCCGGTCGAGGCGCCGCGGCTGACGTCGCCATGCGCATTCACATCGCTCACATCGTGATCGCCATGCTCGCCATGGGCATTGTTGGCGATGATGCTCAGATCGTCATGGGGCACGCCCAGCTGTTCCAGATCGTGCACGGCTGCCTTGGCGTCCGAATAATCGTCGAAAAGGCGCGTAATGGTCCGGCTCATGGAAATTCTCCTGCCAAATAGGATAGGTGCAGCATTCAGGGGTTAGCGCGCGGTGATGTTGCCCTTGTAGTCGAGCGTCACCGTCCGCTTCTTGCCGTTCTTCATGGCCATGCCCTGCCAGGCGCCGTTTTCGGTGCCCTTGAGCCCGGTGATGCGGGTATAGCCGGCCTTGGCGAGACGTCCGCGGGCCTGGCTTTCGGTGAAGGAGCTATGGCCCTTGGCGGGCGCGCCGACATGGTGCGCCGTGCCGTCCTTCACCACCGGGTTGTGCGAGCCCTGCTGGCCGCTCTGCGCAGCCGCACCGGTCGTCGCCAGCGCGGCAGCGGCGGCGGCGATGATGATCCGTTTCATGCCCATTCCTCTCGTTCGTTGCTCTGCTCCGCGCGCCACCGACCCTCCCGGGGCGTCGGAGATTTGCTAAACCGTTGAGGGACTTGTTTGGTTCATCGAGGATCGGCGGCGGCTGCCGACTTGCCAGCGCCGCGCCGGCCCGCCAGTGTCGCCGGCAAACCGGGGGAATGACGATGCAGCAGACGACCAAAGCCCAGACCCGCGCGCGCGTGGTGCTCGCCGCCGCGATCGCCGCCGCCGCGCTGTGGATCGGGATGGCCTTCGTGCCGGCGATCCTTTGGGCGGGCGTGCTGGCGATCGGCGTCGAGCCGCTGCGCAGCCGTCTGGAGGCGCGGCTGCCCCGGCCGACGCTGGTCGCCGCGCTGCTCACGCTGGGCGTGCTGCTGGTGGTGCTGATCCCGCTGTCCGTGGCGATCAGCCAGGCGGTGGTCGAGGCGCAGGCGGTGGCCGCGTGGATCGCCGATGCCCGCCAGCACGGCGTGCCGGTGCCGGACTGGGTCGCCCGCCTGCCCTGGGGATCGGCCGAGCTGACCAGCTGGTGGACACTCCACCTCGCGACGCCGGAGGCCGCCACCGCCGAGTTCGGCAAGCTCGACTACAGCCTGTGGCGCAGCCATTCGGGCGCGCTCACCCATACGCTGGTGCGCCGGGTGGTGGTGTTCGCCTTCACGCTGGTCGTGCTGTTCTTCCTGCTGCGCGATCGGGACGCGATCGTCCGCCAGCTCGAGCGCGGCGCCACCCGCGCCTTCGGCGATGCGGGCGACCGGCTCGGCCGGCAGATCTTCGCCGCGGTGCGCGGCGCGGTGGACGGCATGGTGCTGCTGGGGCTCGCCCAGGGCATCCTGATGGCGATCCTGTTCGTCGCCGGCGGCGTGCCCCACCCGATCCTGCTCGGCCTGTTCTCGGGCTTCGCCTCGATCATCCCGTTCGGGCTGGCGGTGGTGCTGGTGCTGGCCCTGCTCCTGCTGCTCGCCAAGGGCGCAGTGATGGCGGCGATCATCGTCGGCGCGATCGGCTATGCGCTCAACTTCGTGATCGACCATTTCCTGCGCCCCGGCCTGATCGGGGGGACGACGCGGCTGCCCTTCGTCTGGGTGCTGATCGGCATCCTGGGGGGCGTGGAGACGATCGGGCTGCTCGGCCTGTTCGTGGGGCCGGCGGTGATGGCGGCACTGGTGCTGCTGTGGCGGGAATGGGTGGCCGAGGGCGATATCGGCGGGGCCGAGGCGGGGCACACGGCGCCATGATCTGGATCCTCGCCGGCACGGGGAGGATCTAGAGTCCCCTTGCTCCCTGCGCCGCTTTCCGCTAAGGGCGCCGGCTTCCAACGCATTCGTGGTGGAACCATGCGGGAGGCGGCCTCTGGCCGTCGCTTGTACCGCTCGACTTGAAAGAGAGTGACATGGCTAAGAAGATTACCGGCTATATCAAGCTGCAGGTGGCTGCCGGCGCCGCAAACCCCTCACCGCCGATCGGCCCTGCCCTGGGTCAGCGCGGCGTGAACATCATGGAATTCTGCAAGGCGTTCAACGCCGCGACCGGTGACGTCGAGAAGGGCACGCCCCTTCCCACCGTCATCACCGTCTATGCGGATCGTTCCTTCTCGTTCGAGACCAAGACGCCGCCGGCGACCTATCTGCTGAAGAAGGCCGTCAACCTGAAGTCGGGCTCGAAGGAGCCGGGCAAGACGGTCGCAGGCAAGATCAAGCGTTCGCAGCTGTCGGAAATCGCCCAGGTCAAGATGAAGGACCTGAACGCGAACGACATCGAAGCCGCGACGAAGATCATCGAAGGTTCGGCCCGCGCGATGGGCCTCGAAGTGGTGGAGGGCTGATCCCATGGCCAAGCTGACCAAGAAGCAGAAGACCTGGACCGTTGACCCCGTGAAGCTGCACGGCGTCGATGAAGCGATCGCGCTGGTGAAGCAGTACGCCACCGCCAAGTTCGACGAGTCGATCGAAGTCGCGCTGAACCTCGGCGTCGATCCGCGCCACGCCGACCAGATGGTCCGCGGCGTCGTGACGCTCCCGGCCGGCACCGGCAAGGACGTTCGCGTCGGCGTGTTCGCCCGCGGCGCCAAGGCCGAGGAAGCCAAGGCTGCCGGCGCCGACGTCGTCGGTGCGGAAGACCTGATGGAAGCCATCCAGGGCGGCACGATCGACTTCGATCGCTGCATCGCGACCCCGGACATGATGGGCCTGGTCGGCCGTCTCGGTAAGGTGCTGGGTCCGAAGGGCCTGATGCCGAACCCGAAGCTCGGCACCGTGACCATGAACGTCGCCGAGGCCGTCAAGGCCGCCAAGGGCGGTCAGGTGGAATACCGCGTCGAAAAGGCCGGCATCATCCACTCGGGCATCGGCAAGGTGAGCTTCTCGAACGAAGACCTGCGCCGCAACTTCGACGCCCTCGTCGACGCGGTCGTCAAGGCCAAGCCGGCGGGCGCCAAGGGCAAGTACCTCAAGAAGGTCGCGCTCTCCTCGTCGATGGGCCCGGGCGTAAAGGTCGACACGGCGGAAGTCGCCGCGGTCTGATCCTTCGGGAACCAAGCAAACGGAACGGGCCGGGGAGCGATCCCCGGCCCGTTTCTGTTGGGGGCACCCGCCGCCCCCTCCCGGTACTTTGCCGGGGATTGCCTCTGCCCGTGGCGCGGTATTAGCCTCGTCGATGCCCTTTTCCCGCCGGTGAGCCGCCTATGCCCGACCTTCCCTCCGACGAAGCCGCCACGCCGCGCCGGGGGCGTCGAACGCTCCTGATGTTTCTCGGCCTGGGCCTGATCCTCCTGGCCACGGAGACCCGCCCACTGCGCGCGCTCAAGGCAGACGTGCAGGATTTCTTCCACGGCCTGGTGGATGGCGCCGCCGGCAGGTAAGCAGTTGCTGCGCCGCACAACTGACATAAACCGGGGCCGATGTTTCATGATGTTGCAAAGGATGCGACACCGAAACGTTTCGATCACCCGTTAGGGGCGCTCCCGAAAGACCAATAAGGGTCCAGGGAGAATCCAATCATGCACCCCCCGTTCGCGCTGCTTCGCGCCACCTCGGCGCTCGCCCTCACGCTGGCGACGCTCGCCCCTGCCTATGCCCAGACCAGCGCCTCGCCGCAGGATCCGGACGGCGCGGAAGAAATCGTCGTCAACGGCACCTATGCCCGCAGCCTCGCCGCCGCGACCGAGGCGAAGCGCCGTGCCGAATATGGCCTCGACTCGATCAGCTCGACGGATATCGGCAAGTTCCCGACCCAGAACGTCGCTGAGGCGCTGCAGCTGGTGACCGGTGTCGCGATCACGCGCCCGCGCGGTGAAGGCCTGTACGTCTCGGTCCGCGGCCTCGGCCCGCAATTCCAGAGCACGCTGCTCAACGGCCGTCCGGTCGCGCTCAATGATCTGGTCGAAAATGGTGGCGCCGCCGGCCGCCAGTTCCGCTTCGAAATGCTGCCCGCCGAATTCGTTTCCAACATCGACGTGGTCAAGACCCCCACCTCGGAAATGACCGAGGGCGCGCTGGGCGGCAATATCGACGTGCGCACCTTCCGCCCGTTCGACGTCGGCAACAAGGTGACCGCCAACCTGCGCGGCACCTACACGTCGCAGACCAAGAAGGTGAAGCCCAACGCCACGCTGATCGGCAGCCACACCTTCGGCGACACCTTCGGCATCCTCGTCGGGGCGCAATATTGGGGCAAGTCGGTCCGGAACGATCGCTTCATGAATTTCGGCTGGAACCTCGATCGGTTCACCAGCGCGGCACGCGGCGGCCTGGCGGCGGGCCTTTACACGCCCACCCGCACCCGTCCGACGATCGAGACCGAGGATCGCAAGCGCATTTCCGGCCTGGTCTCCGCCCAGTGGCGCCCGACGCCGGAACTGGAAACCACGCTGGACGTGCTCGCCACCCGGCTCGACGTTGCCTATGACGAGTTCGGCCTGGACATCTATCCGGACGACACCAGCGTCGCGGGCCACACCCCGGTCATCGTCCCCAGCTCGGTCAAGCTCCAGGGCAACACGGTCGTCGGCGCGACGATCAACGACGTTCGCTTCATGGCCAGCCGCGAGTACAGCCTCAACCGCCACGACCTGCTGACCATCGGTCTCAAGCAGAGCTGGAACCGCGATCGCTTCCACGTGACCGCCAACCTCAACTGGTCGTCGGCGCACAGCTTCCATCCCAGCAATGCCGAGGGCACGGTGCGCAGCCGCGCGGTGTTCTTCGCGCCGCTCACCTATGACGGCTCGGCGGGCTACAAGGTCACGCCGACGCTCACCACGCCGGTGGATGTGACCAATCCGGCCAACTACCAGCTGTTCACCTTCAACATCGCACCGAAGAACAGCAAGGACTGGGACAAGTTCGCGCGGCTCGACGGCGCCTATGACATGGAGGGTTTCCTCCGCAAGATCGCCGTCGGTGCCGAATATCACTGGCGCAAGCGCGACTATTGGCGCCGCGACTATCTGGTGACCTCGTCCAACGGCCAGCCGCTGACCTCGCTGGGCGCGGGCGCCTATCAGCAGATCCCTTATGACGATTTCCTCAAGGACGTCGGCGGCAACAGCCCGCGCACCTGGCTGGTGCCGGTAACCTCGACCTATTACAACGCGCTGTTCAACGACACGATCGCCAACAGCCCGCTCGGCGCCGGCGACCTCGCCGCCACGTTCAAGACGACCGAAAAGACCGCCTCGGCCTATGCCCGGCTCGATTACGGGACGATGCTCGGCGGCGTGAACCTGATCGGCAATGTCGGCCTGCGCTATGTCCACACCGATCAGAACGCCACCGGCTATCTGCGCACCGGCAACAATGTCAGCCCGGTTGCCTTCCCCAAGACGTTCAACGACTGGCTGCCCAGCTTCAACCTGAAGGCCGAGCTGACCCGCACCCTCATCGCGCGCTTCGCCGCGAGCCGGGTGCTGACCCGGCCCAACGTGACGGACAGCGCACCGCGCATCACCGTGTCCACCGATGCGCCGACCGCGAGCGGCGGCAACCCGCAGCTCCTCCCCTTCCTCGCCACCCAGTTCGACGGGGCGCTGGAATGGTATTTCAATCCGCGTGGCGCGCTGACCGGCGCGGTGTTCTACAAGGCGATGGACAACTACATCACCGCCCAGAACGTCAATATCGACATCCCGGGCCGCGGCACGGTGCTGCTCTCCACCCAGGTCAATGGCGGCAACGCCAAGGTGTACGGCGTGGAGGCGGGCTACAACCAGGTGTTCACCTTCCTGCCCGCGCCCTTTGACGGGCTGGGCATGCAGGCCAGCTACACCCACACCTCGGTCCAGGCGACCTACACCGCCGGCGCGCGGCGGATCGTCGACCAGCTGATCGGCCTGTCGAAGAACAGCTTCAACGTGGTCGGCTTCTACGACAAGGGCCCGCTGTCGATGCGGCTCTCCTATGTGTGGCGCGACCGGTATCTGTCGGGCACCGGCAGCACCACCCAGGCGCCCAGCTACACCGCGCCGTTCGGCACGCTGGACGGCAGCATCGGCTACAAGCTGCTGCCGAACGTCGCGCTCAGCGTGGAGGCGATCAACCTCTCGGGCGCCAAGCTCTACACCTATAACGATGCGTCGAACCGGTTCGGCGAGATCAACTATTGGGGCCGCACCATCCTGTTCGGGGTGCGCGCGGAGTTCTGATCGGGCCCCGGCCTGACGGGTGAACGAAAGGGCCGGGCGCGATCCCGGCCCTTTTGCCGTTCGGTCAGCCGAGCCGCGGGAAGCAGCCATGCGCCTGCACGGTGGCAGGCAATGCCGGCAGGAAGCCGGTGAGCGGCGAGGCGAAGGCGTAGCTGATCGTCACCTGCACCATCCCGGCATTGCCGTCGCACGCCGTGCTCGCGGTATAGACGACCTGGGCGCCGTCCACCTTCAGCCCCCAGCGCAGCGCGCGTGCCGCGGCATAGCCCTGCACGTCGCTCGCCGCCTTGCACGGTGCGGCAAGGGCGGCGCAGCGTGCGGCGCTGTAGCTCGCCTCGGTCAGCACCTGCTTCACCCAGACCAGCCGGCCGACCTCGATCATCCCGAACAGGAGCAGCAGAAACACCGGCGCCAGCAGCGCAAACTCGATGGCGGTGGCGCCGCGCGCATCGCAGGCTAGGCGCCGCCTCATTGCAACCGGATCACCACCGACTGCGCGACGGGCGTGCCGTTGAGCATCCCGTTCGGCAGCACCATTGCGCGATATTGCGCCGACGCGCTGATCTGCAGGTAATAGCCCGCCGTCGACCCGGTGGTCGCGCCGCCGCTGCAGACGCTGCCGCAGCTCGCCGCGGCGAAGGCGCCGGTCTTGGACAGGCAGGCGCAGCTGCGATTGGCATTGGTGCACGCGCCTGCCACGCCGTTGCAGGCAAGGCTCACCTGCGGCGCGGTGGGTAGCCGCGCGGCGTTCTGGACATAGCCCGGCAGCGTGTCGAAAGGCACCGAGGTGCGGTTGGCGAAGGCCGACACCGATGCCGCCGATACCGCCGCAGCCATCTGGCTGCGCTGGACGAAATAGCCCGCCACATCCAGCGCCAGCAGCACAAAGGCGAAGAAGAACAGGGTCAGCAGCGCGAACTCGACCGTTGCCGCGCCGCGCACATCCCCGGCAAGCTGGTACCGCCGCCTCATTGCACCAATCCGATCGCGCTGGTGCTGCCGCTGCTGCCGGTACCCGCGATGCTGGCGCAGGCCGATCCCGCCGCCGCCCCGCCGCTTGCGTTGATCGTGCGCACGATCAGCATGAAGCACTGCCCGGCCGAGAGCGTGCTGCTTCCCCCCGACATCGTCAGGTCGGAATTGGGCAGGTGCACCGCGCCGACGAACACATTCTGCGCCCCCGCCGCCCAGCTCGTCGGATCGCTCGTCAGGCTGTCGATCAGCAGGTCCGCGATAGCCCCGCCCGAGACGGTGCTGCTGCTCGCGATCAGCTTGGTCTTGGCGCCGCCGGCCAGGTTGATCGTGCCCGACAGCACGAACGACACGTTGACCCCGGCCATGTCGTAGCCGGAGACGTCCACGCCCTCCAGCGTCTGCCCGTAGCTCTGTCCGGTGACCGGCGAGCTGTACGGCCAGGTCGTCCCCCCGGTGCCGTTGGCGACATTGCCCGCCACGGTGTAGCGCCCCGCTCCGAACAGCGCCGATCCCGCGATGGTGAAATTGCCCTTGATCAGGTGGTTGGCGGTCCGCCCGAACACGATGCGGCTGCCCCCGGCGGTGGCGATGTCGCCCCCGGCGCTGAAAATGCCGTCGCCCATCAGCAGGATGGCGCTGCCGGACAGGGTGATCGCCCGCCCCGATCCGTCGGCGCCGATGCGATAGGCGCCAGCACCTGCCGCAAGCGTCGAGCCGCCGTCGATCGCCATGCCGGCACGCACGTCGAGATCGCCCGCCCCCATCTTGAGCCAGCTGCCCCCGGCGACGCTCACCGCGCCGAACGCGTGGTTCCCCGACCCCAGCGTCAGCGTCGCCCCGCCGCCGAGCGACAACGTGCCGTTCAGCGTCACCGGGCCGTTGCCGAAGCTGTTGGTGCCCGAAAAGGTGATCGTGCCGCTGCCGATCGCCAGGCTGCCATTGCCCATCGTCACGCCGCTCGACCCGCTGTCGAACCCGCCATTGACCGACAGGGTCACGTCCCCGAACGTCACGGTCGACCCGCCGCCGATCGAAACGCCGTTGGCGACGGTGATCGTCGATCCGCTCTGGAACGTCACGCTCAGGCCGCCGTCGATGGTCAGCCGACCGATCGTGTAGTTGCCCTTGGGGATGACATAATTGGCCGAGCTGCCCTTGCGATAGCCGGCGACGTTGCTGGAGGGCGTCCAGCCGATCACCCAGTCCGCGCCCGACGGCGTCGAGGGATTGCCGATCGCCGCCGGCGCGGTGGCGCTGCCGATCGCGGCGCGCGCCGCCGCCAGATCCGCATTGCCGTCCAGCGGATCGGCGAGCGAGGTCGCGGCGTTCACCCGCTTGTCGCTGCTCGGCACATTGGCGTTCCACGCGGGATTGGTGAAGCTGCCGGCATAGCGCAGCAGCGTGGTGGTGAGCGTTCCCCAATCGTTGAGCACGCTGCCGGTGCCGGCCACGATGTTCTTGGCAGCGATGCGGGTGCCCTGGTTGGCGATGTCGGCGACCGCCGCCACCGAACAGTCCGGGGCGTCGATCGTCGCGCCGCCGCTGGTCTGGATGCCGGTGCCCCTGGGCGCGAGCGCCAGGATGCATATCGGCGCGATCGGGCTGGTGCTGCCGAGCGAGGCGTAGGCGGTCGCCCCAACATCGTAGCTGCCGCGATAGCCGAGCGCGGTAGCGATCGCGAAGGGCACCGGCGTGGTGACCGTCACCTTCACCGCCTTGGCGCCGGCGCTCGGCACGTCGGCAATGACGGCGGCGGTGACCACCGCGTTGGTCATGCCGTTGGCGACGGTGACGTCCTGCGCGGTCGGCAACAGCACCGCCTCGCTGGAGCCTGCGGCACCATAAGCGAGTGCGGCGCTGAGCGCGGCCGCATCGGCGGTGCGCTGGTTGCTGATCATCTGGGCATAGCCCCGCGCGAGATCCACGGAAATCGCTGCCATTCCCAGCAGCGCGGCCAGCGCCAGCGCTCCGATCGCCGCCACGGCGCCGCGCACCTCGGTGCGCAGTGCGCACGGCAGACGGACTAGAAAGGAGGCGGCCGGGCGTTGCATGCCCGGTTTCATTAGCGGAAGTTGTTGGAGTAATTGTTAATTCAGGCAGGCCGCCGCTGCGGCACGGCGGCCGTGCGGTTCTGCGCCCGAGCGTGCTGGCGGCCGATGCCGGCCCGGTGCGGTGGCCCGGCAGCCCGGCGACGCGGAAACCGGCGCCGCCGCATCTTCAATCGTCAAGCCACTCCGCAGTGATGACGCCGTGATGGCCCTCGGGCGCGAGTGCCGCGCGCAACGCCTCCAGCAGCGGCGGCAACGCCTGCGTGAAGGCATAGGGCGGATTGACGAAGAACAGACCCGCGCCGTTGTAGATGCCGGGCTGGTCGCTGTCGTACAGCCAATGCTCGACGACCAGGATCTTCGGAATGCCGAGCCGGCGCAGCTTGCCCTTCCATTGCTGATGCGTCGCGCGGTCCTTCAGCGGATACCAGATCACCGTCACGCCGTGCGCCCATTTGCGGTGGGCCGCGGCGAGGGTCGCGGTGATGCGCGCGCGTTCGTCGGTCTGCTCATAGGGGGGATCGACCACGACGACGCCGCGCGGCGTTCGGGTGGGCAGCATCGCCAGCCAGAGCTCATAGGCATCGCGCTCGTGCACCGCGGCCGGCGTGCCGCGCATCGCGCCGCGCAGGGCGGCGGCATCCTCGGGATGCTTCTCGTTGAGGATCAGCAGGTCCTGTGCGCGCAGCAGCGGCGCCAGGAACTGCGGCGATCCGGGGTAGAGGCGCAGCTCGGCCCCGTCATTCACCGCCCGCACGGCGGCGCGATAGGCGTCGAGCAACGGGTCCGTGTCGGCAAAGGCCCGCAGCACCCCGTGCGCGGCCTCGCCGGTGCGCTGCGCCTGCTCGCCGCCCAGATCGTAGAGCCCGCAGCCGGCATGAGTGTCGATCAGCGTCAGCGCACCCGGTTTCTGCTGAAGGGCGCGGACAAGCGCGATCAGCAGGCTGTGCTTCACGACATCGGCGCTGTTGCCGGCATGGAAGGCGTGGCGATAGTTCATTGTAATCCAAAAATCCTGCCGATTGGCTCTTGTACGCGATACCGGGTGCGAAGGCCGATCGCGAGACGATGAACGCGCCGCATCCGCAACGCCGGTGCGCCATCGGGACACACCGAGCCCCGCCTCCGCGCCCAAGCCCCAAACCAGCTTTCGCCGCCGGCGGCAACCGGCACCGGGCTCACGGTCGTCGCAATCCCCAAGCCGTTGCGGGCTTTGCATCCAACCGCGTCTCGAAACTGCGGGCCTTTGTTAGCCTTGGCGTGGAACTGCAAATGCGCGAACGTCGGCTCTCGCCCAATCCTTGCCATTCGCGACAGAATATGCTGCGGTCGTCCCCCACCAGGAGGGTGCGACCGTGCATGCATTGCTCGCCTTATTGCTATCAGCAGCTTGGATTAAGATTCAGGCTGAGATTGATTCACCTCTGGTGCTCGGTAGTAACGCTAATGTAGACAGGGCCGAGATAGCCGCCCGCAAATGTGGCGTTACGAGGCTGTATCAACTTCACTATGAGGGAGGAAAATCTGTTCTCTACCTAAAGGCCAGGAACAACCCGCGAGCGGTTACTTGCGTCTTGCGATGGGTCAACAAGAACAGCAAAAGCTTTGATCCACTCCTCGGGGTCGAGTGACGGCTTTCCACCCAACTCCGGACATTAAGCCGCTTTGCCAACCGCAAGCATTCGGCCGCCACCTAGCGCGGGACGGAGCCCTCCGCGAACTGGCCCGGGGCGATCCCGGCGACGGACCAGTCGCCGATCGACCAGCGGACCAGCCGCAGGGTGGGCAGGCCTACCGCCGCCGTCATGCGGCGCACCTGCCGGTTGCGACCTTCGCGGATGGTGATCTTGAGCCAGCTGTCGGGGATGGACTTGCGTGCACGGATCGGTGGATCGCGCAGCCACAGGTCCGGCGCATCGATGCGCGCGACCTCGGCCGGCAGGGTCAGGCCGTCCTTGAGCATCACCCCCTGGCGCAGCGGCGTCAGATCCGCATCCTGCGGATCGCCTTCGACCTGAACAAGATAGGTCTTGGGCATCTTGAAGCGCGGATCGGCGATGCGCGCCTGCAGCCGCCCGTCGTCGCACAGAAGCAGCAGGCCCTCGCTGTCCCGATCGAGCCGCCCGGCGGGATAGACGCCCTTCACCGCGACGAAGTCCGACAAGGTCGCGCGAAGCGTCGGCGATCCGCGATCGGTGAATTGCGACAGGACCCCGAAGGGCTTGTTGAACAGGAGCAGGCGGGCCATGGCTGCGCCCATAGCGTCCGGGTGCGCCGATGTCTGCGGGCTGATGGCCGGCGCGCGCAGACCGCTCGGTGCTTGACTCCCGCGCCGATTCGGCTATGTGCGCGGCTCCTTCTTCGGAAGGAATCCGTCCGAGACAGCGAGGGACCGGAATATGCCGGTCTTAATCTCTCGCCTAGACGGGGACAGAATTTTCCGGCGGCTTCGCCAGCACGAGCGCAGATGCGCGGCTGGCTCCAAGCGTTCCGGGTCACGCTCTAGGGATACATCCCCGGCCTCGTGACGATCCTTCCCCTCGGACAATTGCGCCTGATCCGTGCTCGCACGGGTCGTTAACCGGGGCCGTCTCGTCCGCTCGCGCGGGAGGGGCAGCCTCATGTATGAGGAGACCGGCATGGATCGTTCCCAGAAGGCCGACGCCGTTGCCGAGCTGAATCGCACCTTCAACGAGGTTGGCGTGGTGGTTGTCACCCGCAATCTCGGCATGACCGTCAAGCAGTCGACGGACCTGCGCAACAAGATGCGTGCAGCCGGCGCGACCTATAAGGTCTCGAAGAACAAGCTCGCCAAGATTGCCACCCAGGGCACCGATTATGCGGTGCTCGCGGACCTGCTGACGGGTCCGACGGCACTGTCCACCTCCGTTGACCCCGTGGCTGCGGCCAAGGTCGTCGCGGAGTTCGCCAAGACGAACGACAAGCTCGAGATCGTCGGCGGCGCAATGGGCAATGTGCTGCTGGATGCGGCTGGCGTGCAGGCACTCGCCTCGCTGCCGTCGCTGGACGAGCTGCGTGGCAAGCTCGTAGGGCTCATCGCAGCGCCCGCGACCAAGCTCGCAACCATCACCCAGGCACCGGCGGCGCAGATCGCCCGCGTGCTTGCGGCGTACAGCGAAAAGCAGGCTGCCTGAGCTTCGGCTTCAAGCGACCTTTATTCTATCCCGAAACTTTTGAACTGATTGGAGTTTACAATGGCTGACCTCAACGCAATCGTCGACCAGCTTTCCGCGCTGACCGTTCTCGAAGCCGCTGAGCTTTCGAAGCTGCTCGAAGAGAAGTGGGGCGTTTCGGCCGCCGCTGCCGTCGCCGTTGCCGGCCCGGCCGCTGGTGGCGCCGCTGCCCCGGCTGCTGAAGAGCAGACCGAGTTCGACGTGATCCTCACCGGCGACGGTGGCAAGAAGATCAACGTCATTAAGGAAGTCCGCGCGATCACCTCGCTCGGCCTGACCGAAGCCAAGGCGCTCGTCGAAGGCGCGCCGAAGCCGGTCAAGGAAGGCGTGTCGAAGGACGAAGCCGAGAAGATCAAGAAGCAGCTTGAAGAAGCCGGCGCGACCGTCGAAATCAAGTAATTGCTTCCTGGCCGGTCCACGGCCTCGAAACATCGGAAAGGGCGGCCTGGCGACGGGCCGCCCTTTTCTTTTGCCCCGAGGCTAGGGCCCCGAGGGTACATAGGCGATCGCCGCCAGCGCGGCCGGCGGCGGGCGGTCCAGCCAGATCGGCCCGGGCCGTGGCCCCGCCCCGGCGCTGCCCAGCAGAAAGTCCGCACCCGTCCGGCGAATGCTCAGGCCCGCACGCCAGCGCAGATCCAGCAGCAGCAACCCGACCATCATCGGCCGCCCGCGGACATCGACGACGTGCAGCCGGTCGCGTGCCAGACCGAGCCGCACCGGCAACCGAACGGACCCGCCCGGCGGCAGGTCGAACGGCTGCGACGGCGCCATGCCGATCGATCCGGCATGAAAGGCGGCAATGTGCCGATCCTGATCGGGATGGGCGCTGATCAGCGCCAGCGCCGGCCGTACCCCCTCCACCGCATGCGGCTGCGAATTGGTGATCTCGAGGACGAGTTCGAACAGCAGTTCGGCTTCGGTGAAGCGGACCTGCCCTGCCGCGACATGCGCCGCCGGTGCCGCCGCGCGGGTCTCGGCTACCTTGGCCGGTTCCGCCTCGATTGGTTTGACGGGCGCCGCAGCGGGTTCCGGCGCAGCGTCCGGCAGGAGCAGCGAACGTCTGCGGCGGCGCCACGCCACGCCGAGCAGGGCCGCCGTCAGCACCCCGCCCGCAGCAACCAACGGCCAGGCAGACCAGCCCGCACGGGGCGGATCGACGGACACTGCCGCCGGTCGCGGCGGTTCGCCGCGAGGACGCTGCGCCGGTGCCGGCGATGGTGGGGAGGATGGCATGGGCGCCACCGACGGTGCCCGGATTACCGCCGGCGCGGAGGGTATCGGCGCTAGCGAGGGCGATGGCGAGGGCAGCGGCGGCCGCGTGCGCGGAGGTCTCGGCGCGGAAGATGTCGCGCCGCGCGGGACCGGCACAACGATCGGTGCGACCGAAGGCAGGGGCGAAGGCGACGCGGTCGGCGCCGGCGTACCGGGCAGGCGGAATCGCTCGGGCACCACCCCCGGTATGGCACGTGCCGCCGGCGAAGGTTCGGCCTGCGGCGGCGGCGGCGGCGCCTGCTCCTGCGCCGAGGCAGCCGCTGCCACCAGCGCGCCGGCCCATGCCGCCGACCATGTCCAAAGCTTCCCCGTTCTCACCCCACCATGCTGGCGGGGCGGAGATGAACGGTGGCTGCACCCGCAACCGCACCCGGCAGGGGCGCGATCGTCCGTGAAGCGGGTGCGATCAGCGGTTGTCGCTGCTCATCTTGCGGCCGACCTCGGCGCGGATTCGGGCCGTGCGCGCGCGTTCCATGCGGTCCAGCCGGTCGCGCTCGCTGCGGTCGCGCTCGGCGCGTTCCATTTCCTCGCGCTCGCGATCCTCGCGGGCCATTCGCTCGGCAATCCGCAGGCGGATCGCCTGCAAGGCGGGCGAGGCCTCGTCCCGCGCAAGCCGTTCACGCAGGCTGTCCTGCCGGCGGACGGCCTCGGCAGCGGCGATACGATCCGACCAGTGGCGCGGACGCTCCTTCTTCTTCGCCCGCGCGCGCAGCCGTTCCAGCGCCACCCGGTACATGCGGAACATGCGGCCGGCATGGATCCCGGTGAGGAGCGCTGCGACCAGCGCGACGGTAATATAGATCCAGCTATTTGGCTGCGGCGCACGCAGCACCAGCAGCACCATCAGGTAGCTGAGCAGCGTCATCATGACGCAATAGGCGCCGAACTCGAGCGACACCATGAGATACCGGCGAACCGATTCGGGCTTCATCAACGCAATCCCACCACCGGAGCCGCGGTGCGCTGGAACCCCTCGCCCGCCTGCTCTTCGCAGCTGCATCATGAACCAGCCGCGTTAACGAATCCTAACCGGCGGTGAAGCGATGCGCGCAGGAACGGAAGATCGCAGGCCGTGCCGCCTCTTCCTCGGGCGCGGTGACCAGGTCGGCGCAGCGGGCGCGATAGGCGCGCTCCACCGCCTCCAGCCTGTCGAGCAGCCGCACGCGTTCCGGGTCGCCGCCCTGCGCCCTGGTCTTGCGTAGCGCGACGAGCACCATAGCGCCCTGGCAGCCAGGGCCGCCCTGCGTGGTGCAGGGCGGCCGCGTCGGCTCAGCGTGCCCTGGCGGCGCGCTGGTCGGCCGGGACCACCGGCAGCAGAACGGCGCTCGACTGCTTCCCGCCATACAGGATCGAGACGGTCGCCTTCTGATAGTCGCCCGGCTTGGCGAAGAAGATGTTCTCCACATATTTCTGCGGGTTGCGATCATAGACCGGGAACAGGGTCGACTGGACCTGCACCATGATCCGGTGGCCCGGCAGGAAGGTGTGGTTCACCGTCGGCAGCCGGAACTTGTACTCCTGCACCTTGCCCGCCGGGATCGGCGAGGGATGCTCGAACGAGTTGCGGTAGCGGCCACGGAAGATGTCCATCGCGATCGGCAGCTGGAAGCCCCCCATCGTCTTGGCCGAGGCGATCTCCTCCGGATAGACGTCGATCACCTTCACCACGAAGTCGCCGTCGGTGCCGGTGGTCTTGGCGAAGATGTCCGCCAGCGGCGCACCCGAGACGCGCACCGCCTCCTTCAGCACCGGGGTGGCATAGGTCAGCACGTCCTGCCGCCCGTCGACAAAGCGCTGGTCGGTGACGAGATAGGTGCTCCAGCGTCCGTCATCGAAGTTGATCGGGCGCGGCAGGTACGGCACCGGCTTGGCCGGATCGGAGACGTAGCTGTCCTCCCCTGCCCCGGGCTGCGCGAACCCGGCGGTCTCGCCCGTGCCGAGATAGAGCGGCGTCAGCGCGCCGGCGAGCGGCCACTTGTTCAGGAAATCCCAGCGATTCTCGCCGGTATTGTAGATGCTCGCAACCGGCGGGGTATAGGCCGGCGCGCCGTCCTTCAGATGCGCGTTGAAGAACGGCAGCAGGATGTCGCGGCGCGCCTGCAGCGCGGTATCGCCCTCGAAGTTCAGCTCGCCCAGCTTCGAGCCGTTATAGTTGAACCCCGAATGGCGCCACGGCCCCATCAGCAGGAAGTTGTTGGTCGCCTGCGGGGTCTTCTGCAGTTCCTCCCAGGCGTGGATCGCGCCGTACATGTCCTCGTGATCCCACAGGCCCTGTTCCCAGAGCGTCGGCACGTTCGAGGGATTGGCCGCGAGGATCTTGTCGAGCGCCTGGCCCTGCCAGAAGGCGTCATAGGCGACGTGCTGGCTCAGCTTCTGCCAGAAGGGCAGCTGGTCATAGCCATATTGCTTGGCCCAGTCGCCCGCCGAGCCGATCTTGCGGAAGGTATCGTAATCGTCCCAGCCGCCATTGGGGGGCGTCGGGCCGCCGGCCTTGTAGCCGGTGATGCCGGAGATCCAGCCGATATTGGGCAGGCGGAAGGCGCCGTGGTGGAACCAGTCGTCGCCCATCCAGCCGTCGATCATCGGGCTTTCGGGCGCCGCCACCTTGAGCGCGGGATGCGGGTGCAGCAGCGCCATCACCACCGTCCAGCCCTCATAGGACGAGCCGAGCATGCCGACCTTGCCGTTCGATTCCGGCAGGTTCTTCACCAGCCAGTCGATCGTGTCGTAGGCATCGGTGGTGTCGTCGATCTTGGTCGGGTTGAGCGGGCCGACCGGCGGGCGGGTGACCACGAAATCGCCTTCCGAGCCATATTTGCCGCGGATGTCCTGGAACACGCGGATATAGCCGGCCTCGACGAACACCTCGTCCCCCTGGGCGAGCACCGACAGCATCTTGT
Organism: Sphingomonas sp. R1; assembly: GCF_025960285.1. Taxonomy (GTDB): domain Bacteria; phylum Pseudomonadota; class Alphaproteobacteria; order Sphingomonadales; family Sphingomonadaceae; genus Sphingomonas. The sequence goes on from NZ_CP110111.1 coordinate 1,451,618, forward strand.
TGCTGTCCGTCCGGCGCACCCGGCTGGCGGCGTTGTAGGGCGTGCGGGTGAGCAGGATGGGCGCGTTCTTCGCACCCTTGGGGATCACGATGGTGGTGAACAGCTTGGTGCCGTCGCGCATCGGCACCATCACCTCGCGGCGGACATAGTCCTTCGCGCCTTCGGGCAGCACGAACTTGGCCGGGATGTCGTTGAACGGCTGCGCCTGCTGCGCATGGCCGGCCGGGATCAGCGCCGTCGTCGCGAGCGCGGCCAGAAACAGGGTACGAAACTGCATGATGTCTCCCCAGAGAACCGAAGTCTGGGGTGATAGTGTCACATTGCCGTGATGGGAAGCGCCCGACCGTGCATTTCGACGGGCGAACCAGAAGGAAGGGCGAGGCCATGCCCCGCCCTTCCGAAAGGATCAGAAGCGGCCGGTCAGCTGCACCCCGTAGAAGCGCGGCTCGCCCGGAATGTAGGTCGGGTCGTTGAAGCCGCCGCCGGTGTTGCCGGCATCGAGCAGATAGCGCTCGTTGAAGGCATTCCGCACATAGCCGGCGATCTCGTACTTGCCCTCGGCGAAGCTGAGACCGGCCTTCAGATTGACCAGCGTGTACTTGGTCTGCGAGATCGCTTCCCGGTTGGGGATCTCGAAGAAGATCTTGCTGCGATAGGTCACGCTCGGCGTGGCGAAGACGCGCACCCCGTTGCCGACGGGCGCATCCACGGTGAAGCCCGCGGCCCACTGGGTGCGCGGCTGCAGGCGGAAGCGGTTGTTGGCGTAGATGCCGTTGGCCTTGGTGTTGTCGATGCCGCCGTCGATGAAGCCGACATTGCCGAACACCGTCAGCCAGTCGGTCGGGCGCAGCTGCCCTTCGGCCTCGAAGCCGAGGTTGCTGGCGGTGCCGGCGCTCTCGGTGATGCTGGAGCCGACCGGCCGGCCCGAGGGATCGTTCGCGTCGGTGACGGTGCGGCTGATCTGGAAGTTGCGGTACTTCTGATAATAGACGCCGACCGACCCGCTGAACATGCCGCGCGCGAGCTTCGCGCCGCCTTCATAGTTCCACACGGTTTCTTCCGGGATCACCGAGAACGCGGTCGCGCTCTGGTTCACCGTCGGCGAGCGGCGGCCCTTGGAGATCGTCGCGTACAGGTTGAGCGCGTCGTTCACCCGGTAGAGCGCATTGAAGCGCGGCAGGAAGGCCTGGAAGCTGTCCTGGCTCCACAGCGTGCCCTTGGTGGTGGTCTGGCCCGGGATCAGCGCGGCACCGGTGAGCACCGACTTGGGCGCCACCGACACATAGCCCGACTTGCGCTGCTCGATCAGCGCACGGATGCCGGCGGTCAGCTCCAGCTTGTGGCTGGGCATCCAGGTCGCCTCGCCGAACATCGAATACTGGTCGTTGATACCCTTGTTGGTGAAGATCGAGCTGTAGGGGATCTGCGTCGCCGCGCCGCGGGTGAGGATCGAAGTGGCCTGCGCCGCGGTCACCACGCCGGTCGACGAGACGCAGCCCAGGCCCGGGATCACGTTCGCGGCGCACTGCACGTAGATGCCTTCCTCGGTCGAGAAGGGCACTTCCTGGCGGCTGTTCTCGTGGAACACGTTCCAGCCGAAGCTGGTGCGGACATGATCGCCGACATAGGCGAAGCGCGATTCATGGCTGATCTGCGAGCCATAGGCGCCCTCGGCGAATTCCAGCCACCACGCCGCCGAGCCGTCCGCGTCGAACACTTCCAGCGAATTGAACGCGCGATAGCCGTTGACCGTGGTGAAGCTCCAGCCATCGCCAAGGTCGTAATGGGCGGTGAGGTTCACGTCATACACGTCGCGGGTCAGGCCGAGCTTGTCCTTGCCCAGCACCTGCTTCGACAGCGGCGAGCCGGACAGGTTGGCAGCGCCGAACGGATCGCCCGCCCCCTGCGACGTGGCGAACCGCTTCGAGATGAACGGCGTGCCGCTGTTGCGCTGGCGGTCATAGGTGCCGACCAGGTCGACGGTCAGCGCGCTGGTCGGGGTGTAGCGCACCGACGCGCGCAGACCGAGCTGGTTCTGCGCATAGAGGTCGCCCTGGGTGGTCGACAGGTTCTTCACATAGCCGTCGCGCTTCTTCCACTCGCCGGCGATGCGCGCCGCGATCACGTCGTTGCCGACATTGAGATGGCCGCCCGCGAGATAGGCGTTGTAGTTGCCGTAGCCCGCGGTCACTTCGCCTTCGACGCCCGGCTTGGGCTTGGCCGAGACGATGCTGACCGCACCCACGGTGGAGGCGGTGCCGAACAGCGTCGCCTGCGGCCCCTTCACCACTTCGATCCGGTCGACGTCATACACCGCCTGATAGGCGCCCCGCGACCGCGAGATGTCGATGCCGTTATAGTAGAGCGTGACGCGCGCCGCCTGTTGCGCCGAGCCGCTGTCCGACGTGATGCCGCGGATCACGATGCCGGGATTGTTGGCACTCTGCTCCTGGATGTTGAGGCCGGGGACATAGGCGGCGACCTCGTCGAGATCATCGACGCCAAGGCGCTTCATCGTTTCCTGGGTGACGGCGGTGATGGTGATCGGCACGTCACGCAGCTTCTGCTCGAACTTCTGCGCGGTGACGATGATGTCGCCGCCCGGCGCTTCCTGCTGCTGCGTATCCTGCGCATGCACCGCGGTCGCCGAAACGGTGGCGAGCAACGCGACGAAAAGACCCGATTTCTTGTTCATGGTTTCCCTCCCTGGTGTGGAGGGCGCGTTGGGAGGAAATTGTTAAGGCTTCACGGCGGGAAAGCGACAAATTTGTTTCGCTGGTGCAAATTGGGCCTGTACCAAGGGGAAGCGCAACCGCGCGTTCGCCGCGCCGTTCGTGGCAGCTGCCTTTGACATCCGCTGCTCTACCCCCTATATCCCCGCTCTGGCCCTCCGTTCGGGACATGATGCGCCGTCGCGCAGTGCATCGTACGAATGGAACGGAACGGCTTGTCAGACGCCCGTAGAGCTGCCGAATCCCGAGCATCGGGGGTCGCGCGGCCTTTCGGCGTCGATTTGCACGTCCTGGCTCCCGGACAGGGGCACCGAGTTTACGGCTGACGAGGCAACACACACCTATGGCTACCAAGGCAATCGAGGGCGGCACGCTGAAGCGCCGCATCCGCAAGGTGTTCGGCGACATCCACGAAGTGGTGCAGATGCCGAACCTGATCGAGGTTCAGCGCGAATCCTACGAACAGTTCCTGCGGTCGGACCCCTCGATCGGCTATGTCTCCGGCCTCGAGAAGACGCTCCGCAGCGTGTTCCCGATCCGCGACTTCGCCGGCACCGCCGAGCTCGACTTCGTGACCTACGAGCTCGAGGATCCGAAGTTCGACGTGGACGAGTGCCGCCAGCGCGGCATCACCTATGCGGCGCCGATGCGCGTCACGCTGCGCCTCATCGTGTTCGAGGTCGATCCCGATACGGAAGCCCGGTCGGTGCTCGATATCAAGGAGCAGGACGTGTACATGGGCGACATGCCGCTCATGACCGAGAACGGCACGTTCTTCATCAACGGCACCGAGCGCGTCATCGTCAGCCAGATGCACCGTTCGCCGGGCGTGCTGTTCGACCATGACCGCGGCAAGACGCACGCTTCGGGCAAGTATCTCTTCGCCGCGCGCGTGATCCCGTATCGCGGTTCGTGGCTGGACTTCGAGTTCGACGCCAAGGACATCGTCAACGTCCGTATCGACCGCAAGCGCAAGCTGCCGGTCACCAGCCTGCTGTACGCGCTGGGGCTGAGCTCGGAAGAGATCCTCAACTATTTCTACAACCGCGTCACCTTCCTGCGCGGTCCGAACGGCTGGCAGATCCCCTTCCAGGTGGAAAACTGGCGCGGTTCGAAGCCGATGTTCGACATCGTCGACGCCAAGTCGGGCGAGGTCGTGTTCCCGGCCGGCCAGAAGATCAGCCCGCGCGCAGCCAACAAGGCGGCGAAGGACGGTCTCGAGACGCTGCTGATCCCCACCGAGGAAATCTTCGGCCGCTACAGCGCCTATGACCTGATCAACGAGGCGACCGGCGAGATCTACATCGAAGCCGGCGACGAAGTCTCGGCGGAGAATCTCGAAAAGCTCGACAAGGCCGGCATCGACCGGATCGAGCTGCTCGACATCGATCACATCGCCACCGGTCCGTGGATCCGCAACACGCTCAAGGTCGACAAGGCCGAGGAGCGCCAGCAGGCCCTGTCCGACATCTACCGCGTCATGCGCCCCGGCGAACCGCCGACGCTCGAGACCGCGGAATCGCTGTTCGCCGGCCTGTTCTTCGATCCGGAGCGCTACGACCTCTCGGCCGTGGGCCGCGTGAAGCTCAACATGCGCCTGGGCCTCGACACGCCCGACACCGTGACCACGCTGCGCACCGAGGACATCCTCGAGGTCGTCAAGACGCTCGTGAACCTCAAGGACGGCAAGGGCGAAGTCGACGACATCGACAATCTCGGCAACCGCCGCGTGCGTTCGGTGGGCGAGCTGCTCGAGAACCAGTACCGCGTCGGCCTGCTCCGCATGGAGCGCGCTGTGAAGGAGCGCATGTCGTCGGTCGACGTGTCGACGGTGATGCCGAACGACCTGATCAACGCCAAGCCCGCGGTCGCCGCGGTGCGCGAGTTCTTCGGTTCGTCGCAGCTGTCGCAGTTCATGGACCAGACCAACCCGCTCTCCGAAGTGACGCACAAGCGTCGCGTCTCGGCGCTCGGGCCGGGCGGTCTCACCCGTGAGCGCGCAGGCTTCGAAGTCCGCGACGTTCACCCGACCCACTATGGCCGTATCTGCCCGATCGAAACGCCGGAAGGCCCGAACATCGGTCTGATCAACTCGCTCGCGACCTTCAGCCGCGTCAACAAGTACGGCTTCATCGAGACGCCGTACCGCAAGATCATCGACGGCAAGGTGACCAACGAGGTCGTCTATCTGTCGGCGATGGAAGAGCAGAAGCACACGATCGCGCAGGCATCGGCCGAGCTCGACGCGAGCGGCGGCTTTGTCGACGACCTCGTCTCGGCCCGCCAGGCCGGCGAATTCCTGATGGCGCTGCGCGATCAGGTGACGCTGATGGACGTGTCGCCGAAGCAGCTCGTCTCGGTCGCGGCCTCGCTGATCCCCTTCCTCGAGAAGGACGACGCGAACCGCGCACTGATGGGCTCGAACATGCAGCGTCAGGCCGTGCCGCTGGTGAAGGCGGAAGCGCCCTTCGTCGGCACCGGCATGGAAGCGACCGTGGCCCGCGATTCCGGCGCCGCGATCGCCGCCAAGCGCTCGGGCGTGGTCGACCAGGTCGACGCGACCCGCATCGTGGTGCGCGCAACGGGTGACGTCGATGCCAGCGAGAGCGGCGTCGACATCTACACGCTGATGAAGTTCCAGCGCTCGAACCAGTCGACCTGCATCAACCAGCGTCCGCTGGTGAAGGTGGGCGACACGGTCAACGCCGGCGACGTGATCGCCGACGGCCCCTCGACCGAGTTCGGCGAGCTGGCGCTGGGCCGCAACGTGCTCGTCGCGTTCATGCCCTGGAACGGCTACAACTACGAGGACTCGATCCTGATCAACGAGCGCATCGTGAAGGACGACGTGTTCACGTCGATCCACATCGATGAGTTCGAGGTCGCGGCCCGCGACACCAAGCTCGGGCCCGAGGACATCACCCGCGACATCCCGAACGTCGGCGAGGAAGCGCTGCGCAACCTCGACGAGGCGGGCATCGTGTACGTTGGCGCCGAAGTGGAGCCGGGCGACATCCTGGTCGGCAAGATCACGCCCAAGGGCGAAAGCCCGATGACGCCGGAAGAAAAGCTCCTCCGCGCCATCTTCGGCGAAAAGGCCAGCGACGTGCGCGACACCTCGCTGCGTCTGCCGCCGGGCGTGTCGGGCACGATCGTCGACGTCCGCGTGTTCAACCGTCACGGCATCGACAAGGACGAGCGTGCCCTGGCGATCGAGCGCGAGGAAATCGAGCGTCTGCGCAAGGACGCCGATGACGAACGCAACATCCTCAACCGCGCGACCTGGTCGCGTCTGCGCGAGATGCTGCTGGGTCAGGTCGCCACCGCAGCGCCGAAGGGCCTGAAGAAGGGCGTCACGATCGACGAGGACCTGCTCGACAGCGTCGACCGCCACGAGTGGTGGAAGTTCGCGGTGCAGGACGATGCCATGCAGGGCAACCTGGAGGCGGTGAAGGGCCAGTATGACGAGGCCGTGAAGCGCATCAAGGACAAGTTCGAAGACCGCCGCGAGAAGCTGGAGCGGGGCGACGAGCTGCCGCCGGGCGTGCTGAAGATGGTCAAGGTGTTCGTCGCGGTGAAGCGCAAGCTGCAGCCGGGCGACAAGATGGCCGGCCGCCACGGCAACAAGGGCATCATCTCCCGCATCCTGCCGCAGGAAGACATGCCGTTCCTCGAGGACGGTACGCCGGTCGACTTCGTGCTCAACCCGCTGGGCGTGCCGAGCCGCATGAACGTCGGGCAGATCTTCGAGACCCATCTGGGCTGGGCCGCGCGCGGCCTGGGCCGGAAGATCGGCGATGCGCTCGATGCATGGCGTGCAGCCAACCCCAACCCGCAGGCCGGCGAAGCGCCGGAAGCGGTGAAGGAGCTGCTCGGCACCGTCTATGGCGATAACTACAAGGCCGAGCTGAACCAGCGCTCGACCGAGCAGCTGGTCGACCTGGCGCAGAACGTCCGCTCGGGCGTGCCGATGGCCACCCCGGTCTTCGACGGCGCGGTGGAAGCCGACGTTTCGGCGATGCTGCGGATGGCGGGCCTGGACGAATCCGGCCAGGTGACGCTGTTCGACGGCCGCACGGGCGAGGCGTTCGATCGCAAGGTGACGGTGGGGTACAAGTATGTGCTCAAGCTGCACCACCTGGTCGACGACAAGATCCACGCGCGTTCGATCGGGCCGTACAGCCTCGTCACCCAGCAGCCGCTGGGCGGTAAGGCGCAGTTCGGCGGCCAGCGCTTCGGTGAAATGGAAGTGTGGGCGCTCCAGGCGTACGGCGCGGCGTATACGCTCCAGGAAATGCTGACGGTGAAGTCGGACGACGTGGTCGGCCGCACCAAGGTCTACGAAGCGATCGTCAAGGGCGACGACACCTTCGAGGCCGGCATTCCGGAGAGCTTCAACGTGCTCGTCAAGGAAATGCGCTCGCTGGGCCTCAACGTCGAGCTGAAGAGCCAGGAAGAAGACGACGGTCTGGCCGAGGCAGCGGAGTAAAAGGGAGAGAGCTGTGCTTGGAGTTCGCCGGTTAAGCCCCATCGCGATCACGACTGCTGCCACGGTAGCAGTGTTGCTGATGTGGAGTCCGGCGAGCTCCGTCGAGGTAGGTTTGAAGTTCGGCGTATTGACCTTCGCCGGCATCCTCCTTGGCAAGCTGCTCTCTCGCCTATTCGCTCGCACCGCTTGAGAAATTCACCCCTAGAGGGATTGAAAAATGAACGAACTTACCAACTTCGCGAACCCGCTCGCCAAGCCGGAAACCTTCGACCAGATCCAGATCGGGATCGCCTCGCCGGACCGTATCCGCAGCTGGTCGTTCGGCGAGATCAAGAAGCCCGAGACGATCAACTATCGCACGTTCAAGCCCGAGCGTGACGGCCTGTTCTGCGCGCGCATCTTCGGTCCGATCAAGGATTACGAATGCCTGTGCGGCAAGTACAAGCGCATGAAGTACAAGGGCATCGTCTGCGAAAAGTGCGGCGTGGAAGTGACCGTCTCGAAGGTCCGCCGCGAGCGCATGGGCCATATCGAGCTGGCTGCCCCGGTTGCCCACATCTGGTTCCTGAAGTCGCTGCCGAGCCGCATCGGCCTGCTGCTCGACATGCAGCTCAAGCAGCTCGAGCGCGTGCTCTACTTCGAGAGCTACATCGTCACCGAGCCGGGCCTCACCCCGCTCGAGAAGTTTCAGCTCCTCACCGAGGACGAGCTGCTCGACGCGCAGGATGAGTATGGCGAGGACGCCTTCTCCGCCGGCATCGGCGCGGAAGCGGTCAAGATCATGCTCATGGATCTCGACCTCGAGGGCGAGCGCAAGGAGCTTCTGGAAGAGCTGGCGACGACCAAGTCGGAGCTGAAGCCCAAGAAGATCATCAAGCGCCTCAAGGTCGTCGAGAGCTTCATCGATTCCGGCAACCGCCCGGAATGGATGATCCTGGACGTCGTGCCGGTGATCCCGCCCGAACTGCGCCCGCTGGTGCCGCTGGACGGCGGCCGCTTCGCGACCTCGGATCTGAACGATCTGTATCGCCGCGTGATCAACCGTAACAACCGCCTCAAGCGCCTGATGGAGCTGCGCGCGCCGGACATCATCGTCCGCAACGAAAAGCGCATGCTGCAGGAAGCCGTCGACGCGCTGTTCGACAACGGCCGCCGCGGCCGCACCATCACCGGTGCGAACAAGCGTCCGCTCAAGTCGCTGTCCGACATGCTCAAGGGCAAGCAGGGCCGCTTCCGTCAGAACCTGCTCGGCAAGCGCGTCGACTATTCGGGCCGTTCGGTCATCGTGACCGGTCCGGAACTCAAGCTGCACCAGTGCGGCCTGCCGAAGAAGATGGCGCTCGAGCTGTTCAAGCCGTTCATCTACGCCCGTCTCGACGCCAAGGGTCTGTCCATGACCCTGAAGCAGGCGAAGAAGTGGGTCGAGAAGGAGCGCAAGGAAGTCTGGGACATCCTGGACGAAGTGATCCGCGAGCACCCGGTTCTCCTCAACCGCGCGCCGACGCTCCACCGTCTGGGCATCCAGGCGTTCGAGCCGGTGCTGATCGAAGGCAAGGCGATCCAGCTCCACCCGCTGGTCTGCTCGGCGTTCAACGCCGACTTCGACGGTGACCAGATGGCCGTCCACGTTCCCCTGAGCCTCGAGGCCCAGCTGGAAGCGCGCGTCCTGATGATGTCGACCAACAACATCCTGAGCCCCGCCAACGGCAAGCCGATCATCGTGCCGTCGCAGGACATGGTGCTGGGTCTCTATTACATCACCATGGAGAAGGAAGGCGAGCCGGGCGAAGGCATGCTGCTGGCCGACATGGCGGAGGTCCACCAGGCCCTCAACGCCGGCGCGGTGACGCTGCACTCGAAGATCACCAGCCGCGTTCCGCAGACCGACGAGAACGGCAAGCAGTACCTCAAGCGCTACCAGACCACCCCGGGCCGCATGCTGCTCGGCGAGTGCCTGCCGCACAGCCACAAGGTGCCGTTCGACGTCGTCAACCGCCTGCTCACCAAGAAGGACGTGGGCGACGTGATCGACGAGGTCTATCGTCACACCGGCCAGAAGGAGACCGTGCTGTTCGCCGACGCGATCATGTCGCTGGGCTTCCGCCACGCGTTCAAGGCCGGCATCTCGTTCGGCAAGGACGACATGATCATTCCGGACGCCAAGGTGGGTCTGGTCGACGAGACCAAGGCGCTGGTGAAGGACTTCGAGCAGCAGTATCAGGACGGCCTGATCACGCAGCAGGAGAAGTACAACAAGGTGATCGACGCCTGGAGCCGTTGCGGTGACCAGGTGGCCGCAGCGATGATGGACGAGATCAAGGCGGTTAAGAAGGACCCCGAGACCGGCCGCCAGAAGCCCGACAACGCCATCTACATCATGGCGCACTCGGGCGCCCGTGGTTCGGCGGCGCAGATCAAGCAGCTCGCCGGCATGCGCGGCCTGATGGCCAAGCCGTCGGGCGAGATCATCGAAACGCCGATCATCTCGAACTTCAAGGAAGGTCTGACCGTCCTTGAATACTTCAACTCGACCCACGGTGCTCGTAAGGGCCTCGCGGACACCGCGCTCAAGACCGCGAACTCGGGCTACCTCACCCGTCGTCTGGTCGACGTGTCGCAGGACTGCGTCGTCCTCGAGGACGATTGCGGCACCGAGCGCGCGCTGGAGATGAAGGCGATCGTGCAGGGCGGTTCGGTGATCGCCTCGCTCGGCGAGCGCATCCTGGGCCGCACCACGGCCGAGGACATCGTCGATCCGAAGACCAACCAGGTCGTGATCCCGATCGGCACCCTGCTCGACGAGCCGATGATCGCGCAGATCGAGGCGCTCAGCACGCCGGCGGTGAAGATCCGTTCGCCGCTGGTCTGCGAGGCCAAGCTCGGCGTGTGCGCCAAGTGCTACGGGCGTGACCTCGCCCGCGGTACCCCGGTGAACATCGGCGAAGCGGTGGGCGTCATCGCGGCGCAGTCGATCGGCGAGCCGGGCACGCAGCTGACCATGCGTACCTTCCACATCGGCGGTGCGGCACAGCTCAACGAGCAGTCGAACCTGGAAGCCCCGGTGGACGGCAAGGCCGAGTTCCGCGACCTGCGCCTGATCGAGGATCAGCGCGGCCGTCGCGTGGTGCTCAGCCGCTCGGGCGAGATCGCGATCATGGACATGGATGGCCGCGAGCTGGCCGTGCACAAGATCCCGTACGGCGCCTATGTGATGTTCGACGACGGCCATCTGGTCAGCGCCGGCGATCGCATGGCCGAGTGGGATCCGTTCACCATGCCGGTGATCACCGAAACCGGTGGTGTCGTGAAGTATCAGGACATCATCGAAGGCAAGACCATGACGGAGCAGGTCGACGAAGCGACGGGTATCGCCCAGCGCGTCGTCACCGAATTCCGCGGTGCGGGCAAGAAGGAGGACCTGCGTCCTCGCATGACCCTCACCGGCGAGAATGCCGCCGAAGCCGCCCGCTACATGCTGGCGCCGGGCGCGGTGATCTCGGTCGAGGATGGTGCCACGGTGCAGGGCGGTGACGTTCTCGCTCGTGTGGCGCGCGAGTCCGCCAAGACCCGCGACATCACCGGCGGTCTGCCGCGCGTCGCCGAGCTGTTCGAAGCGCGCAAGCCCAAGGAAAATGCCATCATCGCGAAGGTCTCGGGCCGCGTGGTGTTCGGCAAGGACTATAAGGCCAAGCGCAAGATCGGCATCCAGCCGGAGGACGGCGGCGAGGTCGTGGAGTATCTGGTCCCGAAGTCGAAGGTGATCGACGTTCAGGAAGGCGACTACGTCAAGCGTGGCGACAACCTGATCGGCGGTTCGCCGGATCCGCACGACATTCTGGAAGTGCTCGGCATCGAGCCTCTGGCCGAATATCTGGTCAGCGAAATCCAGGAAGTCTATCGACTGCAGGGCGTGAAGATCAACGACAAGCACATCGAGGTGATCGTTCGCCAGATGCTGCAGAAGGTCGAGATCACCGACGGCGGCGACACCACGCTGCTGGCGGGCGAACAGGTCGATCGCGACGAGATGGACGAGCATAACGAGAAGCTCCAGCCGGGCCAGCAGCCCGCGATGGGCAAGCCGATCCTGCTCGGCATCACCAAGGCGTCGCTGCAGACCCGCAGCTTCATCTCGGCCGCGTCGTTCCAGGAGACCACCCGCGTGCTCACCGAAGCCGCGGTGCAGGGCAAGAAGGACACGCTGCTCGGCCTGAAGGAGAATGTGATCGTCGGCCGCCTGATCCCCGCCGGTACCGGTGCGGGCATGGGTCGCCTGCGGGTCGCTGCCACCTCGCGCGATGCGGCGCTCCGCGTCGCCCAGCGCAAGATGCAGGAAGCCTCGCTCATCGCTCCGGCGAGCGCGAAGGAAGAGCATGCGGCGGAACTGGCCCGCAGCCCGCGCGATGCGGCCGGCACCGGGGATGATCCCCTGGCGCAGGTGGCGCCCTCGGGCCACGGCACCGACGCGGATGCCGGCGAGTATCTGAACGAGGCGGAGTGATCCGCCCCGTTCGGGGGCTTGCCGCCTGACCGAGCGTGACACGAACAGAGCCGCCGTCCGGACTGCCGGGCGGCGGCTTTTTCGTGGGCGCGCCCGGCCCCCCACCCCGGTCGTTTCGGCGCCAGTCTATAAGACAGACATGACGCTACGGCCCTATCGGTTCGACATGCCCGCGCTCGCCCTCCCGGCGTTGCTTGCCGCGGGCGGTCTCTATGGCGCGCACGCGCTCGACCTGCTGCATGGCGGCACCGCCCATCCCCAGCGCATCGAGAGCGGCGAATGGCTGCTCTGGGGCGCCGCCCTGCCGCTCGCGGCCGGCTGGGCGCTGTTGCATCGCCACAATGCGCGCGTCCGCCTGCGCGCGGCCGAGGCACGGGCCGAACTGCTGGGCCAGCACGATCCGCTCACCGGCCTCGGGCATCGCCGCGCCGCCGAGGCACATCTCGCGCTGCTGCTCGGCGAGCCGCTGGCGGCGGGCACCCAGATCGCGGTGCTGATGCTGGAGATCGACGACTTTCCGTGCCTCACCGCGCGGCTGGGACGTGCCGGCGCGGACGCGCTGCTCAGATGCGTCGCCCGGCGGCTGGAGGCGTCGGTGCGCGTCACCGATCTGGTCGCACGCGTCGCGGGCGAACGCTTCCTGGTGCTGCTCCCGGAAGTGGACGGCGCGATCGCGGCCGAGGCGATCGCCCGCCGCATCTGCGTCGCGATCGAGGCACCGGTCGAAGCCCTGGGCCAGCGGCACTGGTTGCGAGCGCGAATGGGCCTTGCCCTGCAGCAAGGGGAGGACATGGCGGCCGAGACCCTGCTGGACCGCGCCGAACGCGCACTGGGCACGGCGAAGGCATCGGACAGCGAAAGCTGGCGCTTCTACGAAACCTCCGAGGCGCTGGCGGGATAGCCCGCGCCGCGCCCCGGGGCTCAGAAGGACAGTGTCGTCCGCAGCGCGGCGACCACCACCGTCGGCGTCCTGTCCACGCTGCCGCTATCGAAGATCAGCTGCAGATCGGGCTTGATCGACAGCCACGGCGCCAGCTTGTCCGAATAGGCGAGTTCCAGCGCGGTCTCGGCCCGCGCCGGCGGCAGGCCGTCCGCCATCAGCGCGGCGCGGTAGCCCTTGGTCGTGAGGCCCTGGTTCAGGCCCAGCGACAGCGTCGAATCCGGTCGGCCGGGGATCAGCCGCTCGACGAACGCCCCGGCCTGCCAGCCGCCGGTATAGGGTGTGGTCTTGCCTTCGGAAACACCGGCGCGTGCGAACAGGGTGAGCGACCGCAGATCGTCGCTGCCGGCCACCCGCAGTTCCGCCACCACATAGGCGCCCTGCGCATGCCGGCGCAGCGGAACGCCATCCGCATCGGTTTCGGTGAAGTCCTCCTGCGGCTTGGTATAGCGCCAATAGCCTGCGGCCAGCTTCAGTCCCGAACGCTCGATGCCGATCTCCCCGATCCCGAGCAGCCCGTTGTCGAAGCGGAAATCGACGCCGTTCGGTTCGCCCGGGCAGCCCGCGGTCGCGTTGAGCAGTGCCGCGCGTACATAGCCCGCCTTGCCCAGTCGCTGTTCGACGCGGATGCTCAGCGCGGTGGAGGGAAAGATCGACGGGCCGTTCACGCCGGTCGCCGATAGTTCCGACCCGACGCCGAATGCCGGCGCGATCAGCTCGCCGGCGGCGCCGTTCACATAGAATTCGCTGTTGAGATCGTACAGCCCGGCCCGCACGCTGGTGCGCTCGCCGAACTGCTGCTGCACCCAGGCCTCGAACACGTGCAGCCGGTGGCCCGCCACCTCGATATTGTCGATGCCCTGCAGCGTGCCGATCTGGTTGTTGGGCGACGCGCCGAGATTGTTCAGCACATGCACATGCGCGCTGGCGCCCTGCCAGCCGACCAGCCGCTCCAGATCGGCGTCACCCAGAATGTCGAGATTGTCGAGCACGCGTGCCCGGCGATCCTCGCCGCCGCGCACCGCCGACACGATGTCGATCTTTTCCACGACGTGCACGCTGACGGGCGCCTGCGCAAAGGCCGGGCGCACGACTGCAAGCGCAAATGTCAGGGCAAGTAGAACTCGCTGCATAGCAAAGCATCCTTCTACCCCTCGACCATATTTTTAGGTCAACGCGCGCGCCAAACGGATTCTTTGCTATAAATTCTATGGATCGGCTGCGTGAACCCTGGGGGAAACTGAAGGCTAGGAGAGCCGTCTTGTCGTCCATTTCCCAAGCAAGTCGTACGCTAACCAACGTCATCATCGGTCTTTTCGCCGTTTGCGGCGGCACCGGCATCGTCTCGGCATGGCAGCTGTCCGGGGCGCTGGACCGCCAGGCGCAATCGGCGGCGCTGCTGCGCAACCATATGGAAGCGGACATGATGCACGATGCCGTGCGCAGCGACGTGCTGGGCGCGCTCGCGTCCGCCGATCCGGCGATGCAGCTTCGCCTGGACGACGCGCAGAAGGACCTGACCGAGCATCTCGACACGCTGCGCAAGGCGATCGCGGAGGATTCCGCCTTCAAGGGCGATGCCGAGGTAGAGGCTGCCGCGGCGACCATCGCCGCGCCGATGACCGCCTATGCCGACGCCGCGCGCAAGATCGTCGACCTCGCCGGATCCAACCCGACCGCTGCCAAGCGGCAGCTCCCCGACTTCATGACGCAGTTTTCCGCGCTCGAAGATTCGATGAGCAAGGCGTCCGACGCCATCGAGCATCTTTCGGAAAGCACCGCTCGCAGCGGCGCCACGCTGGGCCTGATCGCCATCGGCCTGTTGACGGCGACGCTCGCCCTGGCCATCGGCGGGGCGCTGTTCCTGGCGCGCAAGGTTCGCAGCACGCTGGTCGCGCCGCTCGCCGGCCTGGCCGATACGGTGAAGGCACTGCAGCCCGGCGCCGGCGCGGCCATTCCCGAAATCCAGCGCGCCGACGAGCTGGGCGAGCTCGCGCGGGCGATCGACAAGTTCAACGAGCATGTCGCCCATGCCGAAGCCGAAAAGAACGCGACCACCGAGATCATCGTCCAGACCGTGGGCAGCGGGTTGCAGCGGCTGGCGGAGGGCGACCTCAGCGCCACGATCGACGCGGACCTTTCCGGACCGTTCGAGCGGCTGAAGCGCGACTTCAATGCCGCCATGGGCAGCCTGCGCGGGCTGATCGGTTCGGTGCGCAACGGCGCGACCAACCTGCGCCAGGGATCCAGCGAGATCGCCGACGCATCCGAGGATCTGGCGCGCCGCACGGAGGCCAATGCCGCCAGCCTCGAGACCACCGCGCATGTCGTCGGCGAGATCGACGGCCGGCTGAAAACCTCGGTCGAGGCCGCTGCGGGCACGGTGGCCCGCGCCAACCAGACGATGGAAGCCGTCACCGCCGGCCGCGGTCGCGTCAGCAACGCGGTGGGCGCAATGAGCCGCGTTTCCGAAAGCGCCAAGGGCATCGACGCCGTGATCGAGGGTCTCGACAAGATCGCCTTCCAGACCCGGGTGCTCGCGATGAACGCCGCGGTCGAGGCCGGCCGTGCGGGCGAGGCGGGCCGCGGCTTCGCGGTGGTCGCCGACCTGGTCTCGGCGCTGGCGATGCGCGCGGAAGAGGAAGCCGGACGCGCGCGCGATCAGCTGACCGTCACCCAGGTCGAAATCGGATCGGCGGTGTCGGCGGTCGAGGATGTCGACGGCGCCTTCGACTCCATTTCGGACAACGCCCAGTCGGTGCACCAGCTGCTGGCACAGGTGGCCGAGGATAACCGGGTCCAGTCCGCGGCGATTTCGCGGCTCAACGAAACCATCCGCACGATGGACCAGACGACGCAGCAAAACGCCGCCATGGTGGAGCAGACCTCGGCCGCCGCCCGCAACCTGATGAGCGAAGTCGCCGATCTGGCCGAGCGCGCGAGCCAGTTCCGCCTGGAGGCCGAAGGCATGCGCGCAGCGCCCGTGCCCATTCCGGCGGCGCGCCGCGCGCCCGCCGCCCGGGCGATGCCCGCCGCCAGCGAGACCGCCGACATGGAAGGCGCCTGGGTCTAGGTGTGGGCCGCGGCGCGCAGCTTGGCGAACAGATCGGTGAAGGTCAGGCGCGTGTCGATGGTGCGATAGACCCGCATCGGGCGGCCTGTCGGATCGGGCAGGTAGCGCCCATCCGGCCCCAGCTTCGGCGTCGGGCGGACGACATAGTCGCTGGAGGCGCTGTCGGGCTCGTAGGGCGTCTGCAGCGCGGTGAGCGTCACCAGCGGGCTGTCGCCCAGGATATAGGTTTCGCCCAGACGGTCGGGGAAGCGCGCCCGCACCTGCTGCAGCGCGTCGAGCAGGAACGCTCCCGCCCGCCCGGCCTGCGCCAGCGCATTCTCCAGCTCCGCCATGCCGATGGTGAGCTGGCGATAGACGTTGCGCGGCACCTGCCAGATCGTCACGTCGCTCGCGTTGAACAGCGTCTCCACCGCAGCGCTGTCGATCGTCAGGTTATATTCGGCATCCGTCCGCGGCGGCACGCCGAGGAGCAAATCCGGCCATTCCATCCCGCCGATCCACACCAGCGTGATGCGCCGCCCGATATCGGGTGCGAGGCGCAGCGCCTCCGCCAGATCGGTCAGACCCGCCCCGGCGCAGTAATAGAGCGGCAGCCGGCTATCGCTGCGCCGCGCCTCGGCAATGATGCGCGTGACGGCGGGCGTCGGCTCGGGCGGTGTGCCGGGCGGCGGAGCGCTGTTGCGCCCGGCAAGAATGGGCGGCGGCGTCACCCCCAGAAGCGCGGCAAGCTCGCCGGCGATCGTGGCGGCATGATCGGCCTGCCGAGTCGATCGGTCCATGAAATCGTTCGGGTGGATGTGCGACCCCAGGATCAGCGATATGGTGACCGAGGGGGACAGGAGATGGTGCGCGAGCTGGAACAGCCCGTCCGGATCGCCCGAATAATCATTGTCCAGGATCAGCCGCGCGCGCGGCGCCTGTGCCGCCCGGGCCACCGGGACGAGCGCTGTGCCGGCTAGCGCGACCGAACCCGCCAGTACCGAACGGCGACGCACTGTGGGCAGCATGCAGGCTTCCTCTCAACCAAAGGCGACAATCCGATCGCCCAGCCGCTCCGCCTCGGCGCGATCATGGGTGACGAGCAGGATCGGCAAACCCACGCCGTCGCGCAAGCGCTCGAGCAGACCGAGAATTTCTTCGCGGCGCGCGCGATCCAGCGAGGCGAGCGGCTCGTCGAGCAGCAGGAATGCAGGGTCGGCCAGCAGCGCACGTCCGATGGCCACGCGCTTGGCTTCGCCGCCCGACAGCGTGCGCGGCCAGCGTTCGAGCAGATGCGCGATGCCGAGCAGGCCGATCACGCCGTCGACATCCGCCGTCCCCTGCTTGCGGCGGCCGTAGAGCAGGTTCGCGCGCACCCGCAGATGGGGGAACAGCCGGGGTTCCTGAAAGACATAGCCGGCGCGGCGCGCCTCGGGCGGCAGGTCGATGGCCACGGCGGCGTCGAACAGCGTCCGGCCGCCCACGCGGATATGGCCGCTGTCCGGCCGCAGCAGCCCGGCCACCATGTTCAACACGCTGCTCTTGCCCGCGCCCGAGGGGCCGAACAGCACCGTCACGCCCGCGCCGGGTTCGATCCGGCAGGCGATCTCGGTATCGCCCAGCGTGCGGGTCACGTCGATGTCAAAGGACATGGCTGCCCCGCCCGGCCCGCCGCGCGACCAGCTCCGACCCCAGCAATGCCGCGAAGGCGATCGCGATCGACAGCGCCGAGAGCCGCAGCACCTGCCCTTCCCCGCCCGGTATCTGCAACGCCGAATAGATGGCGAGCGGCAGCGTCTGCGTCTCCCCCGGCACGTTGGAGACAAAGGTGATTGTCGCGCCGAACTCGCCGAGCGCGCGGGCGAAGCCGAGCACCAGCCCCGCCAGCACGCCCGGCAGCGCCAGCGGCAGCGTGACGGTGGCGAAGCTGCGCCACGGTCCTGCGCCCAAGCTGCGCGCCGCCTGTTCCAGCCTGCGATCGACCGTCTCGAGCGAGAGCCGGATCGCGCGCACCATCAGCGGCAGCGCCATCACCGCGGAGGCGATGGCCGCGCCGCTCCAGCGGAACAGCACGGTGGTGCCGAACCAGCGCTCGAGCAGGCCGCCGACCGGCCCGGCGGGGGCGAAGGCGAGCAGCAGCATCCACCCGGTCACCACCGGCGGCACCACCAGCGGCAGATGCACCAGCGCGTCGAGCAGCAGCTTGCCCGGAAAGCGGCCACGGGCAAGCAGCCAGGCGAGCGCAAAGGCGAGCGGCAGCACCGCCAGCACCGCGATCCCGCCGACCTTGATCGACAGGAACACGATCCCCCATTCCTCGGCGCTCAGCACCAGCATGCGCTCACAGCGGGGTGAAGCCGTAGCGGGCGAAGATCGCCTTGCCACGGGCGCTGATCAGGAAACGGCGGAACGGCTCTGCCTCCGCGCTGGTGGAGGCCTTGAGCCGCGCCACAGGGTAGCGGATCGGCGGGTGGCTGGCGGCGGGGAAGACGCCGGCGATGCGCACCCGCGGGGAGGCGCGCACGTCGGTGGCATAGACGATGCCGAACGGCGCCGCGCCGCGTTCGACCAGCGCCAGCGCCGCACGGACATTCTCGGCGCGCACGATTCGGGGCGCGAGCCGGTCCCAGGCGCCGATCTTCTGCAGCGCCGCCTTGCCGTAGAGCCCCGCCGGCACCGCATCGGGATCCGCCATTGCCAGCCGTGCCGGGCCGAGCGCTGCGAGCAACGGGCCGGCGCGATCGAGCGCAACGGCGCGGCGGTCCCCGGCGGCGGCGGCCAGCACCAGCCGGTTGCCGAGGAACACCGTGCGGCTGCCGGGCGCCAGCCTGCCCGCCTTGTCGACCGCCGCCATCCATGGTTCGTCGGCCGAGACGAACAGGTCCGCCGGCGCGCCCGACTGGATCTGCCGCGCCAGCGCCGAGGAGGCTGCGAAGGACAAAATCGGACGCGGATGCCCAAGCCGCGCCCAGGCATCGGCCGCGGCGTTCATCGATTCCTGGAGGCTGGCGGCGGCGAGCACGAGCGGCGGCCGGGGGGCAGCATGCGCCGGCAGCACGCAAAGGACCGCGAGGACGAGAATCAAGGTGCGCCGGGCACGCATCTGAAGGGTCGGCATGGTGGGACACCTCCGGTCCGAGGGCAGAGCGTCCCGGTTCGCCGCTTGCGCAAGGGGTGTCAAGCGCCGCCGCAACCACGGCACGTCCTTCGCAGGCAAGAGGAACCACAGTTGATACAAGACCTTGGTCAGTCGATCTGCCGGCCTCCACAAGATTGGTGCAACAGCGGTCAAGTTGCGCTATGCTCCCGTCAACACGGCCGGGGGATGATGATGCCGACAGAGGAGAAGAGCAGCACGCTGGAACGGATGGCGAAGCTGGTGGCGAGCGTCACCGCCTTGGTACTCGCCGTATCGGGACTCACGGCGGCGGTCCGGCAATTCGTGCCGGCGTTGCAGCTATCGGGCGGTGCGACGATCGCAC
Source organism: Sphingomonas sp. R1 (assembly GCF_025960285.1). Taxonomy (GTDB): domain Bacteria; phylum Pseudomonadota; class Alphaproteobacteria; order Sphingomonadales; family Sphingomonadaceae; genus Sphingomonas. Next base: position 1,470,814 of record NZ_CP110111.1, read on the forward strand.
CTGCCCACGCGGCTTCGCCGAGCGCGGCGACCGCGGGCGCGGACCCTCAACCCGCTGCATCCGGTCCCGCCGCGCCGGCAAGACCGCGCCAGGATGCACTGCCAACGCCCGCTACGGGCGCAGACGACTATATCCTGCCGGCCTCGTCGACGGTGCGCATGTCGCCGAATGCGCTGGGGCTGCTCTCCGCGGCGCAGCTCCGTGTCGCCCGCAACGAAATCTATGCGCGTCATGGCTGGCGGTTCAGCGCGCCCGAGCTGCAGGCCTATTTCAACGCGCGAAGCTGGTACCGCCCGGTCGCGGACAACCGGCTGGTGACGCTGAGCGCGGTGGAAAAGGCCAACATCCAGGGGATCAGCGAGGCCGAGAAAACGGCGCGGTGACGGCGGCGCCGATCATCGTGCTGGGCGCCGCGGTATGGCCCGGCGGCGTGCCCAGCCCCACGCTCCGCCGCCGCACCGGCTTCGCCTGCACCCTGTTCCTGGAGGGCGGGCACGCACGTCTGGTGCTGAGCGGGGGGATCGGGCGCCATCCGCCGGCAGAGGCCGAGGTGATGGCGGAGATCGCGACCGCCATGGGCATTCCCGCAGGGGCGCTGCTGCTCGACACCGCCGCGCGGACGACGATCGAGACGGCGGCCTTCGTGGCCCGCTCCGCGATCGACCGGCAGCAGGGGATGATCGTGGTCACCGATCGCTACCACGCGCCCCGCACCTGGCTTGCCTTCCGCGCCTATGGACTGCATGCGCAGATGCGCTGTCCGCCGCTCGGGCACGAGACGCGTCTGGTGCGGCGCCTCTGGTCGTTCGCCCGGGAAGTGCCGGCGCTGCTCTGGTATCTCGGCTATTTCGTCCGCGCTCGCCGCCCGCACTGAGGCCCGCTCAGCGGCGCAGCGCGCGCATCGCACCGATGACGCTGCTGGTGACGAGATCGGCCGTCGACGCATCGGCCAGTGCGGCTTCGGCCGGCCGAGCCCGCAAGGCATGCCGCAGCGGCAGCCGCCCGGAGCGCACCCCCGCCCGGCATAGCCGCCACCACAGCCGCGAGATCTCGCGATCGACCAGCGCCAGCGTCTCCGCATCCTGCCCCTGGCGCGCGAAATGGTCGCGCAGCACCCCGATCCCGTCGAACAGCCGGCGCAGCAGCGCCCGGTTTCCGATCGGTGCCTTGGCCATGACGTAGCGGACGAGCAGCGGGGCGATATCGGGGGCTGCGCTGCCCAGAAGCGCGGCATGCCGGTCGCGCAGCAGCGTCTCGGCATGCGCGGTCATCGTACCGTTGAACACCTGCGACGCGCCACCGGCATGCACGCGGTAATGCGTCAGCACCGCATCGATCTGGTCGATCCGGCCGAACGCGCGCAGGCGGTGATACAGGTCGAAATCCTCGACATAGCGGCATTCGGGCCGCTCGAACGGCACCAGCCGGCGCGCGGCGTCGGCGCGGAACAGCACCGACGACCAGACCAGCGGATTCTGCACGAGCATCAGCCAGTCGATCAGCCCGGGGGTGAGCGGGCGCGGCCACTGGCCGGGGCGCACCCGCTCGCCCGTCAGGCAGTCGGTCGCGGTGCTCACCAGCACGGTAGCGGGGTTCGCCTCCAGCCACGCCACCTGCCGGGCAAAGCGATCGGGCAGGCTGATATCGTCCTGGTCCAGCCCGGCGATATAGCGCCCGCGCGCCTCGGCAAAGGCACGGTTGCGCGCGACCACCGGCCCGCCGTTCACCGCGCTCTCGAGCACGCGGATGCGCGGATCCCGCAGGCCGCGCAGCACCGCCACGGTGCCATCCTGCGAGCCGTCGTCGACCGCGACCAGCTCCCAGTCGGCGAAGCGCTGCGCCTGCAGGCTCGCCAGCGTCTCGGGCAGCAGCGCGGCGCCGTTATAGGTCGCCATCACCACCGAGACGGTGGGCACCGCGCTCATGCCGCCACGCGCGCCCGATCGGCAAGGATCTGGTCGACGATCATCCGGCCGATGTCGTTCTGCCAGAGCCACAGCCCGTTGGCCTTGCCGCTGAAGCTCGCCTCGCCGCCCAGCGGGCCATCCGGCACATGGCCGGAGGCCAGCCCCAGCCCGTAGACACCGGGCAGCGGGCGCCCCTCCGCGTCCAGCACCCGGCACTGCTGGTCGACCAGCCGCGGGCGACCGGGATGATCCGCCATCAGCGCGATGCGCCGCCCGTCCGCATCGAAGAGCGGCAGCGCGCGCGGACGATAGCCGAGCGCGCCGATAACCACATCGGCCTGCCGCAGCTCCGCCTGCATCGCCGCGTCATTGTCCCCGGTCAGGCGGCACAGCGCCATGCGCGGATCCGGCGCGCGACCGCCGACGCCCAGCATGCGCAGCACCAGCTCGCGCGCCTCCAGCCGAAACCCGGCGAGGCGATAGACGAACCCGCTCAGCGGGCAGATGTCGTCCGGCCCGAAATCGGTGAAGCCGTCGGCCCGCGCCTCCTCCGCCGAGCGATAGAAGGGCCGCAGCGGCCGGCGGTGATAGAGCCGCAGCGCCCCCGGCCCCAGCGGCAAGGCCGGGCTCGCCTTGAGCAGCAACACGGCGGCCGCCATCGCGCTGGTCGATCCGCCGACGATGGCGATACGCGGCGCACGCGTGCCCGCCAGCCGCGTGCGCAGCCGGTCGAGCCCGCCCAGCCGCAGGAACGCATCGCCCAGCACCAGCCGGTCGCCCGCGAGCGCGCCGATCGGCATTCCGGCGACCGGCTCGGCCGCGACATGCGCGGGATCCTGATGGCCGCCGGTGGCGATCACCAGATTGGCCGCCCGCATCACCCGCTCCTCCCCGGTCAGCAGGTTGCGCACCGTTGCCGCCCATTCGCCCTGCCGGGTGCGCCGCGCCTCGATCACTTCGGACCGCGTGGCGACCACGCCGCCATGCTGGGCGACGATCGTGCCGAGACGGGCGCCGGTCGCTTCCAGGAAGGGCGTCGTCCGCGCCAGCGGCACGCCGAGACGGCCGGCATGCAGCGCCACCTCGCGTCCCGCGGGATGATCGGTCAGCGCGGCGATGTCGTCGTGCACATTGTCCTTCACCGCGGTGAGGAACGTCTCGGCGGTGCTGTCCGAGGTGATCGCATAGCTGCCGAGCTCGCCGCGCCCCAGCACGGCATCGCGCTCGACGATGGCGAGCCCGCTGCGCGCGAGGCCGATCAGCTGGTCCCCCTTGGTCGAAGCGGTCAGCAGCGCCGTGCCCGCCGGTCCGCCGCCCACGATCAGCGCCGAATGCACCGCGCGCCCGCGCCGTTCGACGCGCAGCCCGTCCAGGCCCACCGACCGGCAGGCGTCGATCAGCGCGGTGCATATCGTGTCGACATCGTCGGCGGTCATGCCGTCGGTGACCGGCAGCGACAGGATGCGGCCGGCAATATCGTACGCCACCGGCAATGCCCCGTCGATCACGCAGCTGGCGCGGAACCAGGGCTGCTCGCCGAGGTGCGGGCTGAAATACTGCCCTGCCCCGATCCCCTGCTCGGCCAGCCGCGCGATGATGGCCGCGCGGTGCCCGGCAAAAGCACGCGGCAGCAGCAGCGACTGGAACTGCAGCGCGGGCCGCGAGCCGTTCAGCGCCTGGAATTCGAAGCCATGCGCGTCCGCGAAGCCGCCGAGCAGCGCACGGTAGATCTGGTCGAGCCCCGCGCGATGCGCGGCGACCTCCTCCAGCTCGGCCAGCTTGGCCATGGCCAGTGCGCCGAGCACTTCGGGGAGCTTCGCGTTGAGCCCTGGCCCTTCGGCCGATCGCCCGCCGACAAAGCCGAAATTGGCAAGGCTGCGCAGCGTCTCGATCAACTCGGCGTCACCACAGTGGATCAGCCCGCCCTCGGCGGTGGCGAACACCTTGGTCGCGTGCATCGAATAGACGACCGGGAACGGCAGTCCCGCGCCGAAGCTGCGCCCTTCCGCATCGAGCGTGCCAAGCGACGCGGCGGCATCCAGCACCACGCCGATGCCGCGGGCATGATAGTCCCGGTATCGCGCCAGATCGATGCCCGCCCCGAAGGTGGCATAGGGCACCACCGCGGCGATGCGATCGCCATAGCGGTCGAACGCCGCCGCCTCCGCGGCTGCTGCCATTGCCCAGTCGCCGGGATCGCTGTCGCACAGCACGGGCGTGAGGCCCGCCCATTGCACCGCCTGCGCCGTGGCGGCAAAGGTGAAGGCGGGGACCAGCGCCAATGCGCCGCTACCCGCGCGGGGACCTGCGGCATGGCGGATCGCGAGCATCAGGCCGATCGTCGCATTGTTCACCGCAAGGCAGGCGCCCTGCCCGCCGAACAGCCGATCCCGGGCGGCGGCCTCGAACGCGCGCACCACCGGGCCGCCGTTCGAATAGACGCCGCGCGCCTCGATCGCGCGCAGTTCGTCGATCATGGCACTCAGCCGCGGCGGTCGCGGTGCGATCAGCGGCAGCCGCTGCATGCTCATCTCCCCAGATGCCCTCCGCAAGGAAGGGCGGAAGAGCGGGGACCATGGCAGACACGGCTTAGAAAAACGTAAAATGTGCGAAGGGCCGGCCCGGTCGCCCGGTCCGGCCCCGCATTCTATCCGATAATGTGCGGATCAGGCGGCGATCGCCACCCCGGCCTCGGCGCGGCGGCGGCGCATCGCACCACCGGCAAGGGCAAAGCCGAACAGCATCGTCGCCCAGCTGAGCGGCTCCGGCACCGCGGTCAGCGCGGTGTAGATCTGCGCGGTGTTGATCGTGTAGCCCTTGTTGGCGAGCACGTCCAAGTTGATGTTCCAGCCGATGGCATCGAACGCGGCGAGATCGGTTGCGGTGATCACGCCCATTTCGCCGTAGCAGAAGGTCGGGTCCATCACGCCGATTTGGTTATAGCCGTTGCAGCCACCGGCCGAGCTGGCGGTATCCTTGAAGTGCGACGCCTGGCGGCCGTCGCCATTATAGGCACCGGTCGACATCAGCGAGCCGTCGTCGAACTGGGTATTGCCGCCGTCCAGCGAGAAATAGGAGGCGGTACCCACCGACCAGTCGAGTACCGGGGTAGTGCCCGGCGCCACGTTGCGCGGATCGCTGCTGTAGCGGAACAGGTCCAGCACCGAACCGGCCGACTGGTTGTTCCAGTTCACGCCGTTGCCGATGGATGCGTTCGGGCCGACTCCCGAATACTGGTCGTACAGATCGACGCCGCTGGTGAAGCCCAGCGCGTGCCCGATTTCGTGGATGGCAACCCCGATGAAGTCCATCTGGCCTGCCGTGATGCCGTTGGTGGGATCGAAATCGAAGCTGAAGGCCGAGCTGAAGGTGACGTTGGCGTCGTTCCCCGCAGCGAACCCGGTATAGCCGAGCGCCTTCAGGTTCGCCTCGGTCACCGTCAGGCGGACATTGTTGGTGGTGATCGACGTGTCGTATTGCGACGCGTTGACGTTGATCCCGAGATTGCCCGTGCGCGCCGCGTTGCGCACCATGCTGATGCCGTGCACGGCGCCGAACGTCGGATCGTTGAACGTCGTCGTCGACAGCGTCGGGAGCACTGCCGAGGCATCGAGCGCGGAGTTGCCGACCGCCTTGAGCGCGTCGATCACGTCTTCGGTCGCCACGCTGTACCGCGCGCTGCCCGTGGAGCCGATGATGCCGGTGCCCAGCGCGCTGTAGCCGACGCCAAGATTGATCGTGACGTTGGTGCTGATCACGCTTTCCCAATAGCCGGCGGCGATCTTGAAGCCGAGTTCGGCCGCGCTTCCCGTGACCCCGCCGTTATCGACCAGGTTGATCTTCAGCTGCGCCTGGGCCGGCGCGGCCACGCCCATCAGACCAATTGCCGCAACCCCGCAGGCAACCCACGTCTTAACGTTCTTTCGGATCTGCATTGGTTTCCCCCATGAGCGGCGCGTTCCCTCGCGCCTGGGGCAAAGTTAACAATTTGTTACCGAACGACGTCAAGGACTGTAACGAGCAAAAATGAAATGAATGTTTTCCGTGCGTAAAATGTCACACCTGTAACCACCAGGCGCGTCTCAGCGCGCGGCGACGGACTGGGCGTGCAACGCGGGGAAGACCTCCTCGATCGGCTTGCTGTCCGGCAGAACATACACATAGCCGCCCTTGCCCCGGTACAGCGGGCTGAGCAGCCTGGTGTAGAAGGTGCTCGGCACGTTGATGCAGCCGAAGGTGATGCGATTGTCGTCCGGCGTCGGCGAGGCGAGTCGCTCGCGCCGCTTCTCCTTGCGCGCCGCCGCACCGGTCGGCACCGGATGGAGCGCGACCGAGGTGTAGTAATCCACCCACAGCACCCGCTCCTTGCCGACCGCGAGGCCGAACCTGGCGAGGTAGCGGCCGGCGGGCGTGGTCTTCTCGGCGGGGCCGATCTCGGAGAGTTCCTTGGCACCGATGCCCGGGCTCGCCTCGTCGCCCGGCGCGATCCCGATCAGCACCGGCACCGCGGCCAGCCGCTTGCCGGCGGGATCGAACAGGAACAGCGCCGCGTGCGGCTTGTCGACGATGAGATAGGGCAGGCCGTGATTGTCGCCCGCGCTGGACACCCAGTCGTGCACGCGCAGCGTATCGGCGGAGGGAAGCAGGTCGGGCGCCGCCGCCAACGCCGCTGCGGGTTTCGCCTTCCGGGGCTTGGCCTTGGCCGCCTTCGCCTTGGTTTTGACGGCGGCCGGCCTGGCGTCCTGCGCGGCAGTGACGGTCGGCGGCGCGAGCAGCGCCAGTGCGGCAAGCGCGAGAAAGCCCTGGATCATCGGTTCGGTTGCTCATGGGAAAGGGGGTGGCCGCGCAATCGCGCGACCACCCGACAGGGCCGGCCGGACGGCCGGCGCGAAGGCCTGGGCTTAGTTGCGCGGACGCTTGCGCGGCTTGGCGTTCTGCTGCTCGACCTTCTGCGACAGCGCCTGCTGCTGCTGGTCGAGCGTGTCGACGCGGCCGTTCAGCTGGTCGAGTCGCTGGCCGTTCTGCTGCGCCTGACCCGAAGCGGCCTGCGCCTGCGACAGCGCCTGCTTGGCGGTGCCGTCGGTTTCCTGGAGCCGCGTCTCGAGCGCGTCGACGCGCTGGCTCACCGGCGCGATCTGTTCGCGCACGAAGCTCTTGGTGGCGCAGCCGCTGAGGCCGACGGCACCGATCATGAGCATGGCGAGGGGGGCAAACTTCATACCGTTACGCATGTACACACCTTTCACTGGTTAACGAAAACAAAGGCCTGGTCACCAAGCCGAGCAACAGGACCGCAACAATCCCGATTCTGTCCGGCCGTGCGTCTTGTCCGGTGGACGGAGCCGAAACGGCCGGTCATCGCCGCTTTCCCTTCCGTTTGCCGATCGGCGCGAAGGGATCGCGGGGGATCCCGTCGTCGCTTGCCTCGACCTTGGCCGGCCCGTGCTGCGCCGCGACGCAGCGCTGCAGCTCCGCCACCGCCGCGCCGCTGCCGTCGAGCGGCAGACGCGCGACCGGCGTCTCGCCGCGGTCGATATAGAGTGCCTTCGATCCGGCAAAGGCGGCGGGGAAATCGGCATCGAACGCCGCGACGAAGCCCTGCTTGCCGTCCGCGACGATCCCGACGGCGGCATGATCGGGGTAGCCGCCCTGGCTCAGCTTGTAGGTGAGCTTCAGCCGGTCCTGCGGGCGGATCGACCAGTTCTCGTTGAGCACCGAGAGATGGTTGCTGCCGTCCCGGCTCACCCCGAGCAGCACGCTGGTATGCCCCGGGCGATCATAGTCGCGGCTGATGAAGCAGCCCGACCCGTCCTTGCTCGGCGCGACCGTCCAGTCGCCGAGCTGGCGGGCCGGATAGTCCTGCGCCAAGGCCGGCGCGGCGACCAGCAGCGCCGCCGCGGCACTCGCCACGCTGCGGCAGCGGAAGCGCGCCGGCGCGGCTGACAGGAAAGGCAAGGCTGATCTCTGCACGCTCGCGACCATTGTAGATAACGGCCCGATAACGTTCGGCTGCCGGAATGGTTCACGAGCCGCCGCTGCGGCACTCCCCCAACGATGCGCAAGACGCTGGCCGAGTACACGAAGCGAGCGCGCTACGGTCTACCAAAGTCGCATCGTTGACCGCCCCAATGGACATATCGATCGCATTCTAAAACACTGTAGTGACGTAGAGGTAGTTTTGGAAAACGTGCCCAGTTATCGTATAGTACGTTCTACACGGCGCCCTCAAAACGTCGACCACGGACTTGTGCTTCTCGCGCCTTATCCGCGCTAATAACTAGCCCTTCGCCATTACGACCCCGTATATTCGGGCGTCGCACCAATGGCGCTCAGGCAATACGATGGAGAGTCACCGATGGAAAACGCGATCGTTTCACCATTTCAGTATTCGTTGATCTACAACGCATTCTCTTTCACCTTCGCCACCATGGCAGCCGCCACCATATATCTTTGGTTTGGTAGATCCCAGGTTTCCTCGGCGTATAAGAATGCGGTGACGATCTCCGGCCTGGTCACAGCGATCGCGGCCTATCATTATTTCCGTATCTTCGAGAGCTGGGAATCCGCCTATCACTATGTGAATGGCACCGTCACGGTCACCGGCATCGCCTTCAACGATGCCTATCGCTATGTCGACTGGTTGCTCACCGTGCCGCTGCTGCTGATCGAGCTGGTTCTGGTGATGCGCCTGTCGCGCGAAGAGACGGTGTCCAAGGGCTGGCGCCTCGGTCTCGCCGCAGCACTGATGATCATTCTGGGCTATCCGGGCGAGATCGCTGCCGATATTCCCACCCGCGCTTTGTGGGGCACGCTTTCGGCCATTCCGTTCGTCTATATCGTCTGGGAACTGTTCAGCGGCCTGGGCAAGTCGATCGACCGCCAGCCAGAAGCGGTGCGCGGCCTGGTGAAGCAGGCGCGCCTGCTGACCTTCGCCTCGTGGGGCTTCTACCCGATCGTCTACATGGCGCCGTATGCGCAGATCACCGGGCCGGATGCGCAGACCGTGATCCAGATCGGCTACACCATCGCCGATCTCGTCGCCAAGGCAGGCGTGGGCCTGCTGATCTTCGCAATCGCCCAGCGCAAGTCCGAAGTCGAAGGGCACGGCACGCCGCATACGGCCTGATCCCTGATGTCCGCCGGCACCCCTGCCCTGGCCCCGGCCATCCACGGCACCGTTCGGACCCGCGCGCTCGCGCAGGACCGGGCGGTGCCCCGCCTGTTCTGGCTTGCCGCGCTGCTACTCGGAACCGCGGTGACAGCGCGGCTCGATTTGAGCGCGGCGCTGGCCACGCAGGCGGGCATGACGCTGATGCTCGCCGGTGGCCTGCCGCATGGCGGCCATGACCTGCTCGTCGCACGGAAACGCTGGCGGATGCAGGGCAATGCCCTGGCGCTGTTCGTCGCCTTCTACATCGCCGTCGCCGCCGCGATGGCACTGGCCTGGTGGGTCGCTCCCCTGGTGGCGCTGCTCGCCTTTCTCGGCCTCGCCGCCTGGCATTTTTCCGAAGACTGGGACGCGCCGCGCGATCGGCTGCTGCGCAGCGCCGCAGGCTTCGCCCCGATCGCCGCGGCGGTGCTCGGCCAGCCGCACGCGGCGTCCACCCTGTTCGCCGCGATGACCGATCCGGCAACCGCCCGAGTAGCGCTCGCGCTGGTGACCCTGGTCGCACCCGTCGCGCTACTGGTGGCATCGGTGGCGATCGCCATCGCTTGGCAGGGCGGCTCGCGTCGCTGGGCCGCCGCGCAGGCGACCGCGCTGGCATTGCTCGCCGCAGCGCCGCCGACGATCGCCTTCCCGCTCTATTTCGCGCTGCTCCACTCCCGCCGCCACATCGTCGCGATCCTAGACGAGTTTGGCGCAGACGCCATCGGGCACGGCAGGCCCGCCCTGCTCGCTGCACTGCTTGCCGGCCTCGCCTGTATCGGCTGGGCTGCGCTCAGCCCCGGCTTCGTCGATCTGGCGCGCGGGATCGACCCGGGACTCGCCTTCCAGCTGCTGTCGGTCGTCGCCGCGCCGCACCTGCTGTTCGAGGCGGTGGGCAATCAGCCTTTTGTGGCAGTCACGGCGCGCACGTCGTAAAGCGGGCAGATGATAAGTCCCGCGGCCCCGCCCCATACACGCCCGGCGTCCGCCGGCGCACATGCCACCATCCGCGTCGGCGATTCCGTGGTGCTGGAAGCCACGATAACGACCCCGGGCCTGCTCGCCGTGGCGACCATTGTCGGGGGCGCCCTGTTGGGATCGGCGGTCATCATCCTGGCAGCCCGCGACACACGACGATAAGGCGCTGTCCTACACAAACCCATTTGGTTATATGCGCGGGCATGAAGAACCGCCCGAACCCCGACTTCGTCGTGCCGGACTTCACGCCGGTACCCCGCAAACATCGCGTCGACGGCTGGACGCCCGAGCGGCAGCGGGCGTTCATCGCCGCGCTTGCCGCCACCGGCTCGGTCACCGCCGCGGCAAAGGCGATCAACATGGCCAAGGAGGGCGCCTATCTGCTGCGCCTCCACCCGCAAGGCGCCGGCTTTCGTGCCGCCTGGGAGGCGGCGCTCACGATCGGGCTCGATCGGCTGCGCGACATCGCGTTCGAACGCGCGATCGACGGGGTGCCGGTGCCGGTCTTCTACAAGGGCGAGCAATGCGGCGAGAAACGCTGGTACAATGATCGCCTGCTGATGTTCATCCTGCGCCACCGCGCGCCGGAGAAATATGGCGGGCTCGCGCCGCTGCCGACCGGCACCCGCCACCCCGACACGGTCGCGCGCGCGGACGCAGCCACCGCCTGCCCGGTCTGCGCCGCGCGGCGGGCCGAATATGCCGCGCTGAACGATCCCGATGCGCCGATGCCGGCGGAGATGCGCGCGCTACTCGACACGCTGTTCACCCGCTATGTCGCCAAGGTGCGCAGCGAGCGTCAGCTGCGGCTGGACGGGCGGATCGTCGCGGCGGACTTCACGCTGCGCCAGCTCACCCATATCGAGCTGGTCCTCGCCAATGCCGGCATGTCGGACGCGCTGCTCGACCTGCTCACCCGGGCGCAGGACGACCAGGGAAAATACGATGAATTCGCGCATCCGATGAGCGCCAAGCTCGATGCGCTGCGCCGCCAGGCCTGGGCCGAAAGCGGCGAGCCGGCGCGGCCGCCGCTGCCCTTCCCTGCCCGCGCGCCCGGCACCGCACTGGTCAGCGGCGCCGACCGCGACGAACGCGATGCCGCCCGCCGCGACGCCGAACGCCGCATGGCCGCGGCACAGGCCGAATGGGAAGCCGCGGCGCGACCGGACAGCTGGGCGGAGTGGAAGGCGGCGCAGGCGCGGTGATGCGGCGAACCCAAATCCTCCCCGGCACGGGGAGGCCTCGGGTCTCGCTTATTCCTCGCCCATCCGGAGCGCGGCGATGAAGGCTTCCTGCGGGATCTGCACGCTGCCGTACTCGCGCATCCGCTTCTTGCCTTCCTTCTGCTTGTCCAGCAGCTTGCGCTTGCGGCTGGCGTCGCCGCCATAGCATTTCGCGGTCACGTCCTTGCGCATCGCGGCGATCGTCTCGCGCGCGATCACCTTGCCGCCGATCGCCGCCTGGATCGGGATCTTGAACAGGTGGCGCGGGATCAGGTCCTTGAGGCGCTCGCACATGCCGCGGCCGCGGCTCTCGGCCGTCGAGCGGTGGACAATCATGCTCAGCGCGTCGACCGGCTCGTTGTTGACCAGGATGCCCATCTTGACGAGGTCGCCGGCGCGGTAGCCGATCTGCTCATAGTCGAAGCTGGCATAGCCGCGGCTGATCGACTTGAGGCGATCGTAGAAGTCGAACACCACTTCGTTGAGCGGCAGCTCGTAGGTCAGCTGGGCGCGGCCGCCGACATAGGTGAGGTTCTTCTGGATGCCGCGGCGGTCCTGGCAGAGCTTGAGGATCGGGCCCAGATATTCGTCGGGCATGTAGATCACCGCCTGGATCCACGGCTCCTGGATCTCCTCGATCCGGTTGGGATCGGGCATGTCGGCGGGGTTGTGGAGCTCGATCTCCTTGCCCTCGGCCTCGCCGGCGGACTTGGTGAGCTGCATCTTGTAGACCACGCTCGGCGCGGTGGTGATGAGGTCGAGGTCATACTCGCGCATCAGCCGCTCCTGGATGATCTCCAGGTGGAGCAGCCCCAGGAAGCCGCAGCGGAAGCCGAAGCCGAGCGCGGCCGAGGTTTCCATCTCGAAGCTGAACGACGCGTCGTTGAGGCGCAGCTTGGAGATGCTCTCGCGCAGCTTCTCGAAGTCCGCCGCGTCGACCGGGAACAGGCCGCAGAAGACGACCGGCTGGACTTCCTTGAAGCCCGGCAGTGCCTCGGCGGCGGGCTTCTTGGCGTCGGTCAGCGTGTCGCCGACGCGGGCCTGCGCGACTTCCTTGATCTGCGCGGTGATGAAGCCGATCTCGCCGGGGCCGAGATCGGGCAGCTGCTCGATCTTGGGGCGGAAGGCGCCGACGCGGTCGACCAGATGGGTCGTGCCGGTCTGCATGAACTTGACCTGCTGGCCCTTGCGAATCGAGCCGTCGATCACGCGGACGAGGATGACGACGCCGAGATAGGGATCGTACCAGCTGTCGACCAGCATCGCCTTGAGCGGCGCGGCGGGGTCGCCCTTGGGGGACGGGATGCGTTCGACGATCGCGTCGAGGATCTCGTCGATGCCGATGCCGCTCTTCGCGCTGGCGAGCACGGCATTGGAGGCGTCGAGGCCGATCACGTCCTCGATTTCGGCGCGGACCTTTTCGGGCTCGGCCGAGGGCAGGTCGATCTTGTTGATCACGGGAATGATCTCGTGGTCGTGCTCGATCGACTGATAGACGTTGGCGAGCGTCTGCGCTTCCACGCCTTGCGCCGCGTCAACGACGAGGAGCGCGCCCTCGCAGGCGGCGAGGCTGCGGCTCACCTCATAGGCGAAGTCGACGTGGCCGGGCGTGTCCATCAGGTTGAGGACATGGCCCTTCCATTCCAGACGCACGGTCTGCGCCTTGATAGTGATCCCGCGCTCCTTCTCGATGTCCATATTATCAAGGACTTGCTCGGACATCTCGCGATCGGCGAGACCGCCGGTGCGCTGGATCAACCGGTCGGCAAGCGTCGACTTGCCGTGATCGATGTGCGCGATGATCGAGAAATTGCGGATCTTGTTGAGTTCGGTGGCCATGATTCCGCGCGCGTTAGCAGGTGGCGCGCAAAAGCCAAAGTACCCGATTGTACGCTGCTGCAAGGTCGCTAGGCCGCGGCGCCTCCTTCTGGTACGCACGCGGCCGGGGTGCGGCCCCATTTCGCTACGGGGCCGCGATTTGTACAGGGAGGTTTCAGTACGATGATCAAGCAGTTGCTCGGCGCCGCCGGAGCGATGGCGCTGTGCGTGGGCGCAGCCCCCGCGCTTGCCCAGAGCAAGCCGACCAAGACGCAGCGCACCCAGGAACAGGCGGTGCAGGACGTGCCGCATTGCGCGCGCAAGCTCGGAACCCTCTCGATCGTCGACGGCGACGATCCCCGCGGCTGGACGCAATATTCGCTGGCGCCGCCACAGAAGCTGCTGAAGGTGCTGGTGCAGCGTTCGGGCTGCTTCAACCTGGTTGACCGCGGCTCCGGCCTGCAGGCCGCCGAGCGCGAACGCAATATTGGCGGCAATCTCGGGCTGCAGCGGGGCTCGAACGTCGGCCAGGGCCAGATCAAGGCGGCGGACTATGTCTTGGTCGCCGAGGTCCAAGCGTCCAATCGCAATGCCAGCGGCAGCGGCGTGGCGGGTGCAGCCGGAGGCATCATCGGCGGGCCGATCGGCGGCCTGATCGGCGGCATCAAGTCGCGCAAGATGGAGGCGAACACCGTCCTCTCGCTCACCAACGTCCGCACCACCGAGACGATCGCGACGCAGGACGGCTATGCCTCCAAGAACAGCGTCTCCTGGGGCGCGGGCGGCGGCGTCGGCTTCCTCGGTGGCGCGGTAGGTGCAGTCGGCGGCGGCTATGACAATACCGATATCGGTCGAGTCGTGACGCTCGCCTTTGTCGACGCCTATTCGAAGATGGTGACCGAACTGGGCCTCGTCCGCCCCGGCGATGAAGGCACAGCGCAGGCCGCACCGACCAAGACCTTCACCGCGCAGGCGCCTGTGGCGATGCGCACGACGCCCGCCGCGGCCGGCAAGGTGATCCGCACGCTCCCCGTGGGCGCAATCGTCTATCCTACCGGCAACAAGAACGGCCTGTGGTGGGAAGTCGCCGACGAGAACGACAATGTCGGCTGGGTGCTGAACACCAAGCTCGCGCCGTCCAACTGACAAAGCGTGTTGAACGAGAAAGGGCCGCCGCGGGGACGAACCGCGGCGGCCCTTTTCTTTTCGGCAGTCGCACCTCCCCGGTGGGAAGGTGCGATCGCTCGATCTTACTTGAACTTGCCGCTCAGCGAGACGCCAAACACCCGCGGCTCGTTGAGCACGGCGGCGCGGTAGTTCTCGATCACGCCCTTCAGGTTCTTCTCGCCTGTGATGTTGCGCACGAAGCCGGCGATCTCCCACGCATTGTCCGGCGCGGTGTAGCCGATCTTCAGGCCACCTTCGAAGTTGCCGTTCGAAGCGAACTCCTTCGTCTCGTAGAGCACGAAGTTGGTGTAGCCCTGCACGTTCCAGTCAGTCGAGATGAACACCCGCCCGTCGTTCGAGAACGGGATATCGTAGCGCGCATTGACGTTGAAGTTATATTCCGGCGCGTTCGGCAGCGGATTGCCGTCGATCTTGGCAAGGAACACCGAGCCCTGCTTGCGCAGCGGATCGAGCACGGTGCAGGTCACCGCGCCGGCGAAGGCGCAGACCTGCGCCTCGACGTTGCTGTCCTTGATCTCGCTGTGCAGCAGGCTCAGGCCCATCTGCATCGAGAAGTTGCGCGACGGGCGCCAGTCCAGCTCGGCCTCGGCGCCATAGGCCTTGGCCTTCTTTGCGTTGAGCAACACGCCGTTGCCATTGGCGTCGTTGCCGTTCAGCTGAATGTCGTCGAGCGTGTAGTAGAAGCCCGACAGGTTGAAGCGCACGGTGCGATCCAGCTGGGTCTTGATGCCCGCTTCCCACGACAGGATCTTTTCGGAATTCGCGGTGGTGAAGTCCGAGTTGAACACCGCCGATCGGCCCTGGATGGTCGGGCCACGGAAGCCCTTGGCGACACGGGCGTAGACACTGACGTCCGGGTTGAATTCGTAGCGCGCGCTCACGTCCCAGCTGGGCTGGGTGTCGGACAGGCGAACGTGACGACGTCCGGTATAGGTGACGACGCCAGCCACGGTGTCGGCGGTCTTCAGCAGGTCGGTCGTCTTGGTGTCCTGCGTCACACGCGCACCGGCGGTGAGGGTCAGCTTCGGCGCGATCTCGTAGCTCGCCTGGCCGAACACCGCCCAGCTGGTGTTCATGTTGTGCAGCCGCACCCAGTTATTCGGGTTGTTGGCCGGCGGCGTCAGGAAATAGGCGCGCTGGTAGAATTCGGTGATGTCGCGCGCATCGAAGTAGAGCCCGCCGAACTGCCACTTGAGCGGCCCCGCGCCGTTGCTGGCGAGGCGGACTTCCTGCGTCCACTGATCGAGGCCCTTTACCCGCCCCATCGACTCACCGAACCCGGCATTGCCGAAATCGGCCGCCGCGCCGCCATCGGTATCGCCGCGGCTGCGGCCCGACAGCGTCTCGTACCCGGTGATCGAGGTGAGCGTGACCCCGCCCAGCGTCCAGTTAAGGTGGAGCGAACCGCCCGCGGTATTGTACTTCTGCGGATTGTCGGCGCCTTCGTCCCAGCGCGCGCTGGTGAACTGCACGTTGTTGATCGTGTTCGAGCCGAGGTTCAGCGCACCGCGGCGGAACACGGTGGCGGTGCCGTCATACCAGCGGGCGTGGCCCGAGGCGAGGATCGACAGGTTCTCGCTCGGCGTGGCGAGCAGTTGCAGGCGCACGTCGCGCTCGTTGAAGCCGCCCGTCGCATCCTTGCGACCAACGCGGGTGCCGTCGGCCGTCGCGCCGTTATAGGTGTTGTCGATATAGTCGTCGCGGTGCTGATAGAGGCCCGAGATGCGGAAGGAGAGCTTGTCCTGGATGAGCGGACCGCCGACGCCGGCATCCACGTTCACGCTGTTATAGCTGCCATAGCTGACGGTGCCGCGACCCTCGAACTGCTGGCTGGGGCGGATCGAATCGAACTTGATGATGCCCGCGGTGGTGTTGCGGCCGAACAGCGAACCCTGCGGACCACGCAGCACTTCGATCTGGCTGACGTCGAACACGGGATTCGACTTCATCACGACATGCTCGAGGACGATGTCGTCCTGGATGATCGAGACCGGCTGCGACGCACCGAGGTAGAAATCGACGTTGCCGAGGCCGCGAATGTAGAAGCGCGGGAAGATGCGGCCGGTCGAGGATTCGACATACAGGCCTGGCACCTTGCCCGAAAGGGCGAGCAGCGTGTCATCGCCGCTGGCGGTATAGTCGCGCGCCTGCGCGGCCGGCAGCACCGCCACAGACAGCGGCACGTCCTGCTGGTTTTCCGGACGGCGCTCGGCCGTGACGACGATCTCGGCAAGGCCTTCCTTGTCGGCAGCGGCAGCGCCGTCCTGCGCAAAGGCCGACGGGCAGGCGAACAGCGCGCCCATGGCGGCGCCGATCATCAGGCTGCGCTTGTCGCGCATGAGGTTCAGCATGGTGGTTTCCCCGAATGAAGTTCTGATCATTTTTTGTATCGACGGCACGCGACGAAGCAGCGCGACCAAGGTCCCGCTGCGCAGCGACGTGGCTGGTGATCCCCCGGATGCCGTCGACGCGGCGCTAGGCCGGGATTGTGAACTTCCTGTGACGAAGTACCGGCACGTCACCGCACCGGCGTGCGATCAGGCCTCGGCACCAAATGCCGCAATCGCCGACAAGGCGGCCGCGCAGCGCGCTTCCCCTTCCCCGCGTACCCAGGCCCAGCGCACGCCGCGGCGTTCCAGCTCGGCGCGGGAAAGATCGAAGAACTTGCGCCTCGCTTCCGCCGTGCCGAACAGGCGGGTGCCGTCGGCCACCCAGGGCAGATCGATATCGAACAGCAGATACAAATCCGCGGTGTTGTCCCACGCTTCGAACCAGGGATCGCGCGTGCCGAACAGCATGTCCGCCCATACCGCCGTCATCAGCGGGTCGGTATCGAGGATCAGCGGCGGCGGCGTGGTGGCAGCCATCATCCGCGTGCCGGCATCGTGCGTCCTGGCGATCTCCACCAGATCGCGCATGGTAAACTCGGTGCCCCGCGCTTCGGCATATTCGCGACCATATTCGTCAAGCACCGTCCCGCCCAGCGCCGCCGCCAGCCGCGGCGCGACAGTCGTCTTGCCCGTGCTTTCGGGGCCGTGCAGGCAGATGGTGCGGGGAATCATGCGCGTGCCTTGTTCCAGTCGATCGCACCCCACACCGAAAGCGCGAGGAAAATGCAATATAGACCGGCGGTGAGCCAAAGTCCCTTGATCAGGAACAGGGGAATGGCGAGCAGGTCGACCACGATCCAGACGGGCCAGCAGTCCCACGCACGCCGCGATTGCAGAGTCTGCGCGACGATGCTCAGCACCGCGATCGTACCATCCCACCAGGGATAAGCTGCATCCGTCGCGCGGTGCATCAGCGCGCCCCAGCCAAGCGCTGCCGCGGCTGCGCCGATCGCCCAGAGCATCCGCGCGCGAGGCGCGAGCAACACCACGGGAACGCCGCCGTCGACATCGCGCGCGCGTCGCCAATTCCACCATCCATAGCCATTGACCGCCAGATAGAAGCCCTGGAGCAGGGCATCGCTGTACAGCCGCGTCTGCAGGAAGATCCACGTATATAGCGTGACCATCGCCATCGCGAACGGATAGTTCCACAGGCTGCGGCGCACGACGAGCGCAACATTGGCGAGACCCAGCAGGGTTGCGACGGCTTCAATCGGCGACACGAGATGCGGCTCTATCGAGCGCGCCGGCGAGGGTCGAGAGCGGGCGGCGGGGGGCGCGCAGAAAAAAAGCGCGCTATCGTCTTTTTGCTGCAACGAAGCGCTTGACGGCCCGGCCAACCCACCCTTATAGGCGCGCCTCCAAGCTCAAGCCGGTCTGCTCCCGAAAGCATTGTAGACCGGACTCCGTCGGGGAGTAGCTCAGCCTGGTAGAGCACTGTCTTCGGGAGGCAGGGGCCGGAGGTTCGAATCCTCTCTCCCCGACCACTACTTGCAATTGGGAAATGGCTGGCGACCCTGGTCGCCAGCCTCCCCTCTTCTTCCGATCTACACCAATGTTCGCTGGCGCCGCACCAGTCAGGCGGGTTCGGGCGGAAGCGGCCAGAGGATCAGCGTGATCCGGTCATGCCCGACAGCAATGTCCAGCGTCTCGCCTGCGGTCACGTCGATCGCTTCGGGGAAGCTGTGCAGCACCTGCAGCCATCCGCCGTCATGATAGCCGTTCGGGTGATTGTCGAACGTTACGCCGTCCCACAGATCGATATGCATCCACTGGACGATGCCGATCGCACGCCCCGCCGCGGTGACCGGGATGCGCAGCCGTGCAAGCGTCGCGTCATGCTTCTTCTGGCGCAGGTCCAGCCGCACCAGTTCCAGATCGTCCGACAGGCGCTGCCACCCGGTCATGGTACCGTGGATCGGCAGGCGCTGCGGCGCGAAAGCTCCAAAGGCCGACAGATCGAAGCCGGAGACGTCGCCGACAAAGGCATAGTCGGCGAGATTCTCGCTCGCGACCAGACAGCCCATCGCGCTGGCTACGCGCGGGATCACGATCGCATCAGGCGACAGCAGACGGCGATGCGCGTCCTCGAAGGTATCGAGCACCTTTTCCGTCAACAGATCGCTCGACAGAATTTCGGAGACCAGAATGTCCGCCGGGCCCTCCAGCTCGGCACCTACCGTCAGCTCGGTGGAAGGTTTGGCGTGCACCGTCACCCGATCCGCATAGCCATTGGCGGCGACAATATGCTGGGCCATTTCGGCGATCATCGGTTCCATCTCGCAGGCAACGACCCTGCGCGCCCCTCCCCGCGCCGCCATCAGCGACAGCAGGCCACTCCCCGCGCCGATGTCGAGCACCCGCGCCTCGCCCCCCCGCTGGCCGATCGCAGCCCTGATCGCGGCCTCGAACGCATCGTTGCGCGGCACGTCGTTCATCATCGGGATATGCCAGAAAGGCACGGCCCCCGCCCCCAGACGACGGACCTGATGGCGAAGATGCAGATTGTCAGGCTGCAGCGCCAGCGCGCGGCGAAACAGGCGCAGCGCCTCCAGATTGCGCTTTGCATCGGCAAGCACCACGGCGAGGTTGCCGATCGCGGTGGCATTGTCCGGCTCCAGGGCGACGACACGCTCGAGCGCAACGATTGCGTCTTCGGTACGCCCGAGCCAGTGGAGCGTCAGGCCCTTTTCATGCAATGCGACCTGATGATCCGGCTCGATCGCCAGAAGATGATCCCAGGCAACCAGGGCATCCTCCGGGCGCGACAACCGGCCGAGGAGCCCGGCAAGCAGCGGCAGCACGTCGGCAGGCCGATAGTTCTGCGCCAGTACCTGCCGGTAGGCGGCCTCTGCAGCTTCGAGATCCCCGCGATCATGCAGCGAGAGCGCCTCGGCAAGCGCAGCACGCGCCTCGGAAAGACGGTCGGGGGTCTCCAGCTCGGTCAAGCGCGTCGTCCTTAAGATTTGGTATCGAACCTCCCCGATAGGCCAATCATCGCGGCCCGCAATAGACCGCAACCTCCAGAAACACGAACGCCGCCGCTCCAGGGGAACGGCGGCGTCATGTCGAAGGGATCGATCAGAACTGGACGCGACCGCCCAGCGAGAAGACGAACGCGCGCGCGTTACGAAGCTGGCCCTGGGTCAGGATCGTCGAGCCGGCGGCAACCGTGGCGCGATCGATCGGCGCATTGGCGAAATCGACGTAATTGGCCGCGGCATCGAGCACGATGTTCTTGGTAACCGCATAGGACCCGCCGGCACCGAAGTTCCAGCGGTTCGAATCCGGCACGCGGGCGTCACGCTCGCCGTTCTGCGTCGGCGTGGTGGCACGCTGCACGCCGGCGCGCAGCGTCAGCGCGGGCGAGACCATATAGTCTACGCCGCCGGCATAGCTCCAGCTCTCGCGATAGTTTTCGGGCAGCGCGGTGTTGAGCGGCGCACCGAGGCGGATCGCATCGAACTTGTCCCAGTTGTAGTGGACGATCTGCCCGTTGAGCGTCAGACGATCGGTCGCCTTCCAGCGGATGCCGGCGATCTGCTGCGCGGGCGTGTAGAAGTCCGCCTCGACGTTCGACAGCGACATGTTGCCCGTCGCCAGCGGCCCGACCAGTCCGCTTACCGTCAGATTGCCCTTCAGCTTGTGGCGGATCGCCGACTTGTAGCTGAACCCGGCCGTCACCCGGTCGCTGTGCATCTGGAAACCGGCGCTCCAGCCCACATCCCAGCCATCGCCCTTCAGTTCCTGCCGGCCGTCGGGCAGGCTGGCGAGCACGTTGGGAAGCGCGTTGCTGAGGCTGGCATCGGTATATTCGACGTTCGCCGCCGCGCCGATACGCAACCAGTCCGTGACAGACACCGCGATCGAGGGCTGGATGTCGATGGTCCGTAGGCGGGTCTTGTCGGCGCTGTAGCGCGCCCAGCTGGACGAGGAGTAATCGGTGGTGAAGCTGTACGGCGAGGTCACCGCCAGGCCGATTGCCACGCGGTGCCCCAGCGGCACGGCGATCGCGCCGGAGGGGAGCGCACCGTTGTTGATAGGATTCCGGCTGGTCGTCTCGCCGCCGATCGCGGTGGCGGGCTGGCCGCCCGGGCGCCGGATCAGCGTGCCGGTATCCACCACTTCGCCGCGCGGCAGGATGCCGGCTACGTTCAGGTTCGCCTCGATACGGTCCGCATCGGCGATCGCGGCGGGGTTCCACCACAGCGATGCCGCGCCGGTATCGGCGACTTCGCCCGAAAAGGCGCGGCCTGCGCCACGCGCGGACTGCTCCTGAAGATAGAAAGCCTGGGCATGTGCCGCGCTCGCAAAGCCGGCACTGGCCGCCAGCGTGGTGCCGGCAGCGAGGAGGAAGTGCATCTTTTTCATGGGTTTTCTCACGCTACTGGGGTTCGGGAAGCGCATGCGCGCTTCGATCAGCGAACCCGGGTCCAGGTCTGGGTACGGCAGAAGGGTTTGAAGACGCAGCCGCGCAGCTTCAGCTGGTCGGCGCCGGCCAGGGTAATGTCCGCGCTATAGGTCTTGCCATCCTCGGCGTTGTAGATCTTGCCGCCGCTCCAGTTGGAGCCATCGGCCGAGAAGCCGCCCAGGATCTGCATCCCCTTGAGCGGGCGATTGCGCAATTGCGCATTCGAATTCTTGGTATCGCGCAGATCGGGGTTGGTGCGCAGCGCGTCCGAAGTCAGAATCCGCCCACAGATTGACGGACCGCAGCGCTGGATCTCGACGATCGCGTTGCGCGTCTGCGTTTTCCAGCGGCCTTCGACACCCTCTCCGCCTTGCGGTGCCGATACCAGCATCGCGACAAGCAAACTCATCCACATACTTGTTTTTCCATTGTCTCATGTTCCCGCAGCGGATTCACCACTACGAGGACAGACATGGCGCATATTTGCGCTCCAGCCTCTCCTGGGCGGGAACCATACCGAAACCTCAAAGTTCCGCAATGGCAGGTATGTTTCCGAAAATTTCAGGCAGTTCTGCGACGGTGGGCGATGCGTCGCGCCGTCTCGATCGGGGCGGCAAAGGACGTCCCGGTGCCGGTCACCGCGCGGCCATCGGCAAGGGCCGTCGGGACATCGACGCCGCGTTGCCAGACATACACATAGCCTTGCGCGTCGGGGTCGGGCCGGTTGGTGCCGGTCCAGACATTTCCGGCCGCATCCAACGCCCCCACCAGGACCGCATTGGGATAGCCCTGCCGCGCCATTGCAAGGTTGCCGGGATGCGACAGGCCGTTGTTGCCGGCCGCCAGCACCACCACGATCCCGGCGCGGGCGGCATCCTGCACCGCTGCGGTGATCGCGGGGTCGTCTGCAAGCGCCAGCGAGATGTTGATCGCGTCCACCTGAAGCGCGATGGCCTTGCGGATCGCGGCGACGATCGGCGCGCCACGCGGCTGGCAAGGCGGATTGGCGCCGGGGCGGCAGCCGGCAGGATCGTCGATCCGCAGCGAGACGATCGCCACTCGCCCCGCAGCAGCGCGGCTGAGGATGGTCGCGACCATGGTGCCGTGGTCATAGCGGGGATGGAAGGCTGCTCGCCCCTCGCCGCCGAGGTCATATTCGGCGATCAGCTTGCCGCGCAATTCGGGCGTTTCCGCCACCCCGCTGTCGATGATCGCAACCCGCGGGGTGGCCGCCGGCGAACTGGCCGCAACCGCCGCAAACAGCGCCATTCCCAGCAGCATGCCCCATCTCCGCCACCCGATAAGTCCAAGGCTATGCTAGGAAAAGTGCGTTAACAAGGTGTTGATGCGCGGTCAGTGGTTGTGCGGATCGGGAACCTTCGCCAACGACGGCCTATCAGTCGGAGGGAACCATCATGTCCAAGGCGACCCGCGCAACGCGGACGCTCGAAACCGCCAGGATCGTGTTCACCGTTCATAGCTATGCCTATGATCCGGATGCCGACGCGATCGGCCTGCAAGCAGCAGCGGCACTGGGCGAGCCACCGGCGCGTGTTCTGAAGACCCTGATGGCCAGGATCGACGGCAAGCCTGTCATCGCCATCCTGCCTTCCGATCGCCAGGTCGCGATGAAGAAGCTGGCGGCGGCATTCGGCGGCAAGTCCGCCGAAATGATGAAGCCGGCCGACGCAGAACGATTGTCGGGCTACAAGGTCGGCGGCATCAGCCCCTTCGGCCAGATGCGGGTACTGCCGGCGGCGATCGAGGAACGCGCGATGGCCGAACCTTTCATATTCCTCAACGGCGGCCAGCGTGGACTCCAGTTGCGGCTGGCACCGGCAGATGCGGCGCGACTTCTGCAGGCGAAGATAACCGATATTCTCGCCTGACCGCTCAGAGCGGCTGTGCGTGCCGGGCTGCATCGCGCAACAGCTCGATCACATGTTCGAGCAGCGACGGCCGGTTCTTGGGGCCCTGCACCACGGTTGCATAGACATAGGCATGCACCTTTGCGCGCAGCCGAGCTTCGGCGCGCAGCCGCATCCAGTCGCCGGGTGCCGCGCTACGGCCGAGGCCGCCGGTGATCGGCAATCCGTTCGCTGCGCCGCGCACCAACCCGGTAAGTGCCGCGCCGCCCGCTGCGGCCCAGTCCCCCAGCTCCTCCATCATGTCGCGCATCAAGTTGGTGTCGATCGGCAGTGGCTGCCACTGAAGGTGGTGGAAGGCGATCGGCTGGAGCGCGCGATCTGCCTCCTCGACCACCCTGCGTGCCAGCGGTTCGGCGACCTGCCTTACCACCGGCGCGATGCGGGCGCCGACGAAGCGGGTTTGCTCGATCAGCCCGCCCTGCCAGTCGGCCTGCGACAGATCGGAATCGAAGCTCTCGACCAGGTCGGCGGCAGCCTGCTGCAATACCGCGCGCGCCATCGCGACATGGACGTCCCGCCAGCGGCGGATCTCGCCACGACCGAACAGGCGCATCAGGACCAAGGGTAAAGCTCCACGATCATCGATCGACCAGACCAGAAACTGCGCCGAAGCTCAACCGCTCAGCGGGTGCTGAAGGGCGGCGCGCCGGGCGGCACCGCCGCGTTGCGCCAGCGCTCGACCGGAAGCGTCTCGAGCCGGCCCTCCTTGGTCCGACGGCGCTGGATCAGCGTCGCCTCCTGCTGGATTGTCCCTCCGATCCGCGCGCGGGTGCGGACCCAGAAGGTACCGGAGCGGAACGAACAGCCCCAGGGCAGGCTGACATGCTGGTCGTCGAGATCCTTCAGCGTCAGAAAGCCCTGCCGCGCGCGAACCTGCACGAGCCGGCTGGCGACAAGCGGATCCTTGAAGAGGATCGCCATCAGCTCGGGTTCGGCGGCGTTGAGGTTGATCGAGGTGATGCCGGGCAGCGCCGTCACCACCTTTTCGAGCCGATCGGCGACCTTCGGCTCCAGCCCCGCCAGGCGAAGCGGCCGCAGGTCGGTCACCGGCCCCTGGAGCCGGACATACTGAATTGCCGCCACCACCTGCTCCGGGGGCATCTCGATCTGGTTGGCGATTTCCTGGAGCAGCACCACCGCGCCGGCCTCGCCGCTGCGCACGGAGTTGATGTTGAACCGCCCTTCCGCATCGCCGATCGCAAGATCGAAGGTGCCGCCCTCTATCGGCGCGGAGTCCACCGCGATCTTCGCCCAGGCCTCACGCGCATGATCGACATCGCCGGCGGTCTCGCCGTCGCGGCGAAGCGCGACCAGTGCGGAGAGATCGCCGCCGCGCACAATCGCCTGCGCCCGGGCCGCCTCGCGCATGCGCAGGCCGCGATCGAGCGCCAGTTCCTCCCGGTCGATCATCAGCAGCACCAGGCCGCTGGCGATCGCAACGAACATCAGCACGTTGACCAGGATCATGCCGCGCTCCTCGTCGCGCGGTGCAAAGGAGCTGCTCATTGCGGGGGCGGCTCCTGCGCCTTCGCCGGCAGCGTCACCACACGGTGCAGGCTCACCGGGCTGCCGCCGGGGCCGGCCGCCTGGACGTCCAGCGCGATCGCGCGCGGCCAGCGCGCCTTGGCCTCGTTACTGTCGTTCACCGGCCAGTGATCGATCCAGCCCCCGTCCCAGAAGCGCCACCGCGCGGTGACGACGCCCGGCAGCAGCACCTGCGGTGCCGGTGCGGCGCGCACCAGTACCCCGCCCGCAACTGCATAGCGTACGGGCGTCGCGACACCCCCGGTACCGGGCGCGCTGCGCGTAAACGACAGCCGATCGCCCCGCCCGGCGATCACGCCGCTCGCCACCTGGTCCAGATCGCTGGTGAGCACGAACATCGTCCGCTGGAGCGCAGCAAGCCGGTCGAGCCGCGCCTCGGTGCGGCCGTTCACCCGCAGGATGCCGTCCACCAGCGCCAACCCCGCCACCGCGATCAGCGCGAACAGCCCCAGCGAGATCATCAGTTCGATCAGCGTGAAGCCGGCCTCGCCGGCTTCGGGGCGGTGGTTCACGACCCGGAACTCACCGCCACGCTCGCATAGCCGTCGCGCGAGGCGACGACGATCGCGAAGTCCCGCGCCACCGATCCATCGGTGCGGAAGCGCACCGGCCCCGTGACGCCATGGAAGCCCTTCGCATCGACCAGCCCGTCCATATTCAGCGCATTGGCTTCGCGCAGCTTGTTGGCAACGCCGGCGGCATCATAGGCCAGCGCCGTGATCGTTCCGGGATCGCCGCCATTCTTCGCCGCGAAGGCCTGGGCGAAGGAGGCGAAGGCGCCGGGGTCCGGGCAGGCCAGCCACGCGCCCTCCAGCGCCACCAGCGATTCGGGACGGTTATCCAGCCCCTGGAGCGTGCCAAGCAGTTGCACGCCGCTGCCCTTCAGCGCCCGTGCGGCGGCGAGCACGCCCTCTCCGCTGCCCGGCAACAAAACGGCGTCGGGTGCATCGCCTGCCTGGGGAAGCGGCTGGTCCGGCTTCACCTGCAGCACGCGTAGCTGCAGGCCGATCTCGCTTTCCATGCGGCCGGCAGCAAGGCTGGCCGCAGCGCACCAGGGCGAGCCGTCGTCGATCATCACCACCGATCGCACGCCGCGGGTGCGCGCATAGCGCAGGATTGCGCTGGTCACCTGCGCGGCGGTGATGCCGAAGATCCACACGCCGGGCTGGCGCAGCACCGAATCATTGCTGAACGCGATCACCGGCACCCGGCTCGCCACCGTGCTGCCGACGGCAGGGATCTCGGCGGCGGTAAGCGGCCCCAGGATCAGCGCGGGATGCTGGCGCAGGGCATCGGCAGCGGCGCGGGCAGCGCCCTCCGCCGACCCGCCGGTATCGAACGCCAGCACGAAATTGGCGTTTTCCGCGAGCAACGCGGCCTGCCGCATGCTACGGCCCAACTCCGCTCGCGCGCCCGTGAGCGGGACCAACAGGGCGATGGGGCGCTTGTCCTTCTTCTCGCCCGCCCATGCATTGGAGGAAAGCGATGCCGCGGACAGGACGAGGCCCGAGGGCAACAGCCGCAGCAGGGACCGACGGTCCATTGCGAACTCCGGATTCAGCGAGTGAGGCACGGCGGCGTCTTATCCTCTTCGCCGGGCTGGGCATAGGGGCCTATGCGCTTGCCATGCTGGCCACCGCACCGGCGAGCCTGCTCGTCCGAAACGTGCCGTGGCGCAGCGGCGTGGCGGGGACGATCTGGAACGGCGAAGTCGGCGTGGCGGGCGGCAGCAAGCTCGAATGGCAGATGGCGCCGCTACGGTCGCTGACCAGCCTGGGTTTCGCCGCGGACTGGAAGGCGAGCGGGCCGGACACCGATCTCGGCGGCCGCGCGCTGGTGCATCTCGGGGGACGCACGGTGCTGGACCATGTCAGCGGGGCGGCAGACGCCAGCCTGCTGCAGGCGGTTCAGCCCGATCTGCCGTTCACCTGCCAGCTCGTGATGCAGGTCGAGATGGCGAAGATCGCGGTGCGCGGCGGCGCGCAGATGCTGGACGGCAAGGTGACGACCGATCCGGGCGCATGCCGGCCGAAAAGCGCCGGCGGCGCAGCGACCGCCGTGCCGGCGTTCCTGCTGACGGCCGAGCATATCGGCCCGCGCACGACGATTCGGCTGACCCCCGCCACGCAGCGGCGGCAGGTCCTGCTGGATGCGGTGCTGGGCGAAGACGGCACGCTCGATCTGGGCGTGAGCAAGGACGGAGCGGCGGCCCTGCCCTTCGTCGGCCTGCCAGGCGGCGCGAGGATCCAGGGCAAGATGTGAAACAAAGTCTCCGCCCGCGTTATGGGCGGAGGCTCTTGTTCAAACCCCCACCAGGTTGTTGAGGTTGATGATCGGCAGCAGGATCGCCAGCACCATCAGCAGCACGAGCCCGCCCATCACCAGCAGCACCAGCGGCTCGACCAGTGCGACCAGCGTGGAAACCAGCGCATCCAGTTCGCGCTCCAACTCGCCCGAGGCGCGGCCGAGCGCGGGCGCGAGCTTGCCGGAGCTCTCGCCCGAGGCGACGATCGCCACCAGCATCGAGGGGAAGATGTCCGCTTCCTGCATCGCCGCGCGCAGGCTGATGCCCTCGCGTACGCGCATCGCCACCCCCAGGGCCCTTTCGCGCACAAAATGATTGGGCGTAACCGCGGCCGCGGCGTGCAGCGCCTCGACCAGGGGCACCGCGCTGCCCACCAGGGTCGCCAGGCTGCCCGCGAAGCGCGCGGCGTTCATCTGCCGGCTGAAGCGACGAAATGGGCGGCGCTCGGCGAAAAAGCGGTGGACGCGCAGCCGGTTGGACGGCACTCGCAGCCACCGGCCGAACGCCACGATGCCGATGCCGATCGCCACCAGCAGGTACAGGCCGAAAGCCTGCAGGAACGCACTGATGGCGATCAGCGCGCGCGTCAGCAGCGGCAGGTCCGCCCCGCGCGAGACGAATACCTTCACGATGTCCGGCACGACATAGACCATCAGCAGCACCATCATGCCGACCGATACGAGCGCCAGCAGCGCCGGATAGAGCAGCGCCAGTTGCAGCTTCTGGCCGTTTGCCTGCCGATTCTCGACGAACTCGGCGAGGTGGTTGAGCACGTCCGGCAAGCGCCCCGAGGCCTCACCGGCCGAGACCGAGGCGCGGTAGAATTCGGGAAATGCCTTGGGATGCTGCGCGAGCGCGGCGGCGAAGCTGCGACCGTCGAGGATCGCGCCGCGCACGTCGAGCAGCAGCGAGCTTACCGAAGGCTGCTCGGACTGGGTGGCGACGAGGCGCAGGGCCTCCTCGATCGCGATGTCCGAGCCGACAAGCGTCGAGATCTGTCGGGTGACGGTGGCGAGCGCGCGGGCACTCACGCCGCTGCGTCCGAAGCGCGGCAGCGTGATCGATCCGATCGAGCGGCCGCGATCGGCGGCGGGTTCGACCGAAAGCGGCAGCAGCGCCTGCTCCCGCAGCAGCGCGCGGGCGGCGGCGGCGCTGGAGGCCTCGATCACGCCGCGCTTGGCGGCACCGGTGCGATCCGCGGCGCGATAGGCGAAGGCGGGCATCAGATCCTCCCCTGCAAGGGGAGGGGTACCGCGCCGAAGGGGTGGTAGAGGGGTGTCCCGGCTGCCGTGAAGGGTCGCCTTCCCTGAGGGAGACACGCCTGCAGCGCGCTGGTCCGCGCCACCTCCCCTTGCCGGGGAGGATATAAGGCTGACCTCACGCCTCGTCCCTCACGACGCGAGCGACTTCTTCCACCGTCGTCACCCCGGCCTGGAGCTTGGCGACGCCGTCGTCGAGCAAGCTCGGATTGTCGGCCCGCGCATGGCGTTCGATGTCCGCCTCGCTGGCGCCGTCATGGATCAACTTCTGGAACGCATCGTCCACCGCGACGACCTCGTAGAGCCCTGCCCGTCCGCGATAGCCCTCGTCATGGCACTGGTCGCAGCCGACCGCGCGCCATACCGGCGCGCCTGCTGCCAGCGCCCCGCCGAGCAACAGCGAATCCGCTTCGCTCGCCACGTCCTCGCGGCGACAGTTGGGGCACAGCCGCCGCACCAGCCGCTGCGCGCACAGCCCGACGACCATGGGCGCGAGCAGATAGCGTTCCACCCCCATGTCGATCAGCCGGGTCACCGAGCCCACCGCACTGTTGGTGTGCAGTGTCGAGAGGACGAAATGCCCGGTCATCGCCGAGCGCACCGCCACCTGCGCGGTTTCCTGGTCGCGGATCTCGCCGACCATGATCACGTCCGGATCCTGGCGCAGGATCGCGCGCAGGCCGCGCGCAAAGGTCATGTCGGTGCGCGGATTGACCTGAGTCTGCGCGACGCCCGGCAGCTCATATTCGATCGGATCCTCGACCGTCATCACGTTGCGCTTGCGATCGTTGAGCCGGGTGAGCGCGGTGTACAGCGTCGTCGTCTTGCCCGAGCCCGTCGGCCCGGTGACGAGCAGGATGCCGTGCGGCCGCTCGAGCAGCCGGCCGAACACTGCCTGATCGCGCTCGCTCATGCCCAAGCCGGACAGATCAAGCTTGAGCGAGCCCTTCTCCAGCAAACGCAGCACCACCCGCTCGCCATGCTGGGTCGGAATGGTGGAGACGCGGGCATCGACGTCGTGCCCGCCGATGCGCAGCGTCACGCGGCCATCCTGCGGCACGCGCCGCTCCGCAATGTCGAGCTTGGCCATCACCTTGATGCGGCTGACCAGCAGCGGCGCCAGTGCGCGCGGCGGCTCGATCATGTCGCGCAGCACGCCGTCGATACGAAAACGGACGACGAGCCGCTTCTCCTGCGTCTCGACATGCACATCCGACGCGCCTTCCTTCACCGCCTCCATCAGCAGCGCGTTGATCAGGCGGATGACCGGCGCATCGTCACGGGTGTCGAGCAGATCGTCGACGCTCGCGGCGCTGTCGGCCAACGCGGCGAGGTCCATGTCGCCGAGATCGATATCGGCCGCCGCGCCCCCGGCCCCGCCATAGGCCTGGCCCAGCGCGGTATCGAAGGCAGGCCCTTCCAGCCTTACAAAGCGCGCGCCGGGCGCCAGCCGCTGCACTTCCAGCAGCCCTTCCAGCGGCGCATCGGCACGGTGGACACACTCAATGCCCTCGCCGTTCGTGCGCAGCAGCACGCCGTGGCGGCGGGCGAAACTGTACGGCAGGGTCGGCAGATCGATAATCACTGGCCCAGTTCCACCTGAGCGGAGACATGGCCCGGCACCGCCAGTCGCTGCAGGGTGATGCGCCGGACACGCAAGTCGCTGGTCGTGGTGACGTCCGCCAGCCAGTGCACCAGCGAGTCGTAGCTCGCATCGGCGACGGTCACCCGGGTACCGGCCGGCATCGGGGAAGTGCTCGGCACCACCCCGAAGGCGGCCGCCGATTGGGTGGCGATGGCATCGGGTGCACCGGTGCGATGTTGCGGCTTTACCGAGCTGAGCGTGCCCGCCGCACGAATGCGGGCGTTCAGCGTCTCGTAGGTGCGGATGTCAGCGAGCGCCGCGGCACGGGCGCCCTGGATCGGCTTCACGATGCCATAGATCAGCACCACCGCGACGAGCAGCACCGCCAGCCCGGCCAGCAGCGTCCGCTCGCGCGCGGTGCGTGCCTGCCACCAGCCGTCGGAGCGGGACAGGCCGGCGTCGAGCGTCGGCAACTGGGTGCGAATAAAGTCTCTCATGCCGCGCTCGCCGTAATGCGGATGGCCCCGTCTGGCGAGGCCGTTGCTTGCCCGCGGATGCGCCCCGCCTTGAGCGCATCGGCGATGCGTGCGGCGAGATCCGGAACGCCGGGGTCGCAATCCATCGTCAGAACATTGCCCTCATAGCGTATCGCCCGAACCGTCACGCTGCCTGCGAGCGGCGCGAGCGCGGCGGAAAGCCGGGCAAGCAGGGGCACGAACCGATCGGGCGCACGGCCCCCGCCGGTCGGCAGCAGATCGGTTACCGTCGCCTTGAGGTCGCCGCTGAGATCGGTGCCCGGCGCCGCCACCGAAACCAGCGCCCGCGTCTCGGCCGCACGGCGATTCGCGATCACGCGCAGCATCAGCGTGTCGCCGCCCGCGATCAGGATATGCGCCGCGGCACCGATGCCGAGGATCCAGCCCAGCCGGCGCCAGCCGCTCGACACCCGTTCGGGCCGGGACGCGAAGGCATCTTGGCGGAGATTCAGCTCGGCGATCGCCACCTCTGCCCGCGCGTCCGCATCCCGGAGGTCGGCAGTGGTCGCATGAACGGCCAGGTCGCCGGCCAGCGGCTGACCCAGCGCATGCAGCCGCGGTCGGCCGGCGGCTTCCCAGGCAGCGGCCAGCAGCGCGGCAGGAATTGCGAAGCCGGTGCCGTCGGCGGCCAATACCAGCGCGCGCGCCTCGCGCACCTCGACCGCCCAGCCTTCCACCGGGCGGGGGAGCAGCAGCACGTCCGGCACCATCGGCGCGGCGCCGAGCCCATGGGCCTCGGCCAACGCGACCCACTCGGCCATCGTCTCGGCATGCACGACGCCGACCAGATACCGGCTGGGCGCATCGGCGGGTGCGGTGCGCGCGCCGAGCGCCAGATGGAGCGACTCGATCGGCTCGGCCACCTGATCCTCGATGGCAAAGGGCAGCGCGGCCAGTCGCCGGGCGCGATTCGGCAACGGCAGATCGACGGCGAGCAGCCGGACCCGCTCGGTCGGCACGAGGATGGTTGCGGGTCCCTCGGCGGAGACTATGATCAGCCGGTCGCCCGCCAGCGTCCACACACCCCCGGCGTGCGGCGGCGGCAGATCCGGCGTTCGGACGCCGCGTGTCATAGAAGCTTCATGGGTAGGACGCATGAGGCAGGGATGCGCATAGTTTTGAAACCATTTTGTGACATCGCATCGCAGCGCGCCCCGCGCAAGCTCCGCCAGGTCGGCGAGCATGAAGCCGGGCTGACGCTGATCGAGATGCTGATCGTGCTGGTGATCATCGCCGTGGTCGCCGGGCTCATCACCGCCAACGTGATCAACCGGCCGGACGAGGCGCGGGTGACCACCACCAAGGGCAACATCTCCAGCATCGAAGGTGCGCTGAAGATGTATCGCCTCGACAATGGCGATTACCCCAGCACCGACCAGGGCCTGAAGGCGCTGGTCGAAAAGCCCACCATTCCGCCGGTGCCGGCGAACTGGGCGCAGGGCGGCTACCTCTCGGCCGCGCCGCTCGATGCATGGGGCAAGCCCTACGAATACAAGGCCGAGGGCGGCGGATTCACGATTCGCTCGTTCGGCAAGGACGGCAAGCCCGGCGGCGAAGGCGTGGACGCCGACATCGAAGGCAAGGGCTGATGCCGCGCGGGGGGGCCGGCAGCGGTGCGCGTTCCGCCTCCCAGGCGGGCATGACGCTGATCGAGATGCTGATCGTCCTCGTGATCATCGGCGTCGCGGCGAGTGCGGTGACGCTGGGGATCGGCGCTGCCACCCGCAAGCCGAGCGTGGAAACCGAGGCGCGCCGCCTCGCCGCGCGGCTGCAGGCGGCCGCCGACGATGCCATGCTCGGCGATCGGCTGGTCGCCTTCACGGCCCAGGCGCATGGCTATGGCTTTGCGACCGTCGCCGCCAACGGCAAACTTGCGCCGCGCGTCGATGACGAGTTCGCGCCGCATACGCTCCCCTCGGGTATCACCCTCACGCTCGATACCCGGCCGCCGGTTGTTCTCGGCGTCGACGGATCGGGCAAGCCGATGGCGGCGACGATCGAGAATGGCAGCCAGCGCTGGCTGGTTCGCTATGACGGGCTGACCGCGACCGCGACGCCGGCACCGACCTCCTGATGCGCGACGACGAACAGGGCTTCTCGCTGATCGAGGCGCTGGTGGCGTTGGCGGTGCTCGCCATCGCGACGGTGGGGCTGATGCGGACGGTGCAGAGTCACATCGATTCGACGCGCGGCGTGGAGCGGCGGGCAGCCGCCATGTGGGTCGCCGAGAATCACCTCGCAGAACTGGAAGCCGGGATCGCCGGCGAACCGCAGGTAGAGATGCTCGGCGAGCGCTGGCGAATCGCCGTCGACAAGCGCAGCACCGACGATCCCGAAATCGTGCGCGTGCGCATCAACGTGTTTCCCGCCGCCGAGAAGACGCCGCTTGCATCGCTCGACGGCTTCGTGGACGGACGCAAGGGATGACCCGCCTCGCTCTCACCCCGCGCCAGACGCGCACCGCGCTCGATCTTCTGACCGGCGCGATGGTCGTATCCGTCGCCGTTGCGCTAGCAGGACTCACCTGGCGGATCGCAGGCCATGCCGGCACCGGCGCGATCACCGTGCCGTCCGGTCGCAGCGGCCCGGCCGCCCTGCCCGACATGGCGCCAGCGATCGCGCTCGCCCCGTTCGGCAAGCCGGTGGTCGTCGACGCTCCGCAGCCGACCACGCTGCCGCTGGAACTGAAGGGGATCGTCGCCGCGATTCCGGCCGATCTTTCCACCGCCTTCATCGCGGTGAGCGGGGCGCCGGCCACGGCCTTCCATGTCGGCCAGGCGGTGAACGGCGCCACGATCGCGGCGATCCAGCGCGATCGCGTGCTGTTCGACAATGGCGGCCGGCGCGAGTTCCTTGCCTTCCCCGATCCCAGCCTTTCGCCCGAGCAACGCCAGGCCGCGGCCGCGGCCCCGCCCCCGCCGCAGGGGCCGCCCTCCGCCGCGGGAGCCCCGCCGGCGCCGCCCGCCGGCCCGCTGCCGGGCAACAGCGCCGCCGCGCTCCAGAAGCTCGGCGCGACGCCGACGCCGGAAGGATTCCGCATCGGCAGCAACGGTCCGCCGGGCATGCAGGCGGGAGACGTGATCACCTCGGTCAACGGCACCGCGCTTACCGATACCCAGGCCGCCAATGCCGCCTTCGCCGCCGCCCAGCAGAGCGGCTCGGCCCAGGTCCAGATCCTGCGCGACGGACGGCGGATCACGCTGACCGTCCCGCTGCACTAGAAGAGAGAACCCCGTGAAGATTCGCCCCGCCCTCGCCTGCCTTGCGCTCGCGCCGATGCTCCTGGATCCGGTGCTGGTCGCCGCCCAGACCGCCGCCGCGCCGCAGGACGCCGCCGATGTGGTGATCAACATGCGCGGGGTGGAAATCGCCGATGTCGCAGACCAGATCTCGCGGATCACCGGCCGGACGCTGATCTTGGATCCGGCGGTGAAGGGCGTCGTGACGGTCACCTCGTCCAGCCCGCTGACCCCCGGCGGCGTGTGGGACCTGTTCCAGTCGGTGCTGCGCGCCAATGGCTATGCCGCGGTGCGCTCGGGCCGTGCGTGGCGGATCGTACCCGCCGCCAATGCGGTGCGTGACGGTGGCCTGCCCGCCCGCGGTGCAGCGGGGCAGGAGCTGATGACGCGAATGGTGCGGCTGTCCAACGTCCCCTCGGCCGACGCCGCGCGCATCGCCCGACCGCTGGTCGCGCAGTTCGGCAGCGTCGAACCGCTCACCGCGCCGAACGCGATCGTGATCACCGATTATGCGGACAATGTGCGCCGGATCGAATCGATCGTCCGCCAGCTGGACGGCGGCGGCGGCGCGACCTTTGCCGCCATCGCGTTGAAGAACGGCAGCGCACCCGCCGTCGCACAGGCCGTGCAGAACGTGTTGGGCGGGGATTCCGGTGCGGGCACCCGCGTCGCGGCAGACGAGCGCAGCAACACGGTCATCCTGCGCGGCACCCCGGCGGCGGTTGCGGAGGGGCGCCGCATCGTCGCCTCGCTCGATCTGCCGGGCGGCTCGACGCCGATCACCCGCATGTTCCGGCTGAATTATGCCGATGCCGAGACAGTGACCGACGTGCTGCGCGGCGTGCTGGGCCTAGGCGACAGCACCGACAATGCCGTGGCGAACAGCCTCTCGTCCGGTGCGAGCAATCCCTTCTCCCGACTGTCCTCGCAAAGCAGCCTTTCCGGCAGCGCCAGCGGTGCCGCCGCGCTGTCCGCGGGCACTACCGGCATGGCCAGTGGGACCAGCGCTACCGGCGTCCAGTCCGCCACCGGCACCACGACGCCGATGATGCAGTCGACCACCCCCAAGACGCCCAAGGGGTTCGCCACGCCCGATCTGACGGTACAGCCGGCCCCCGAACTGAACGCCATCGTCGTGCGCGGTGCGCCCAGCGCGATCGCTTCGATCGAACCCTTGGTTCGCGATCTGGACGTGCGTCGCCCGCAGGTGCTGATCGAAGCCGCGATCGCCGAGATCACCGGCGACGATGCCGAGGCGCTGGCGGTACAGCTTGGTACCAGCGGCGCGGTGCTGAACCGGGTCACCGGCGCGGCCACCTCGTTCAATGCGGGCGGCACCTCGCTGGGCGCGGTCCTCACCGCGCTGGGCGTGCCCGCCGGATCGCTGCTCGGCACAGGCGCCAGCGGCTTCACCGGCAATTTCAAGATCGGCGACGATTTCTCGGTGCTGCTCCAGGCGCTGGGCACCTCGAGCCGGGCCAACCTGCTCTCCACGCCGCAGATCACCGTGCTCGACAATGTCGCCGGGGAGTTCATCGCCGGCCAGAACGTGCCGTTCGTGACCGGCTCGATCCTCACCAACTCCAGCTCGGCGACCCCCTACACCACGATCGAGCGCAAGGATGTGGGCATCACGCTCCGTGTCCTGCCGCGGATTAACGCCGGCGACACGATCCGCCTACAGGTGAATCAGGAAGCCTCGGCAATCGCCAGCACCACCGTGTCGCAGGCGTCGGACATCATCACCAACAAGCGCGCGATCAACACCACCGTGCTGGCCGATAACGGCTCCACCATCGTGCTGGGCGGCCTGACCGCCGACGATTATCAGGATACGCGCCAGCAGGTGCCGGTGCTGGGCAACATCCCGTTGATCGGCGAGCTGTTCAAGAGTCGGAAGGAGCAGCACCAGAAGCGGACGCTGTTCATTTTCCTCAAGCCGACGATCCTGCGCGACGGCGCCGATGCCAGCGCGGCAGCGAAGGACCGCTATGCCCGCCTCCGTGCCGACGAGGCGGAGAATGGCAAGCGCAACAGCCTGCTGCTCGCCCCACCGCCGGCGCGCCTGAAGGTAGAGATCGACGGGATCTACTGAGCCGGCAGCTCGGGATCGACGGCGGGCAGCGGCACCCGCGCCTGCTGGCCGCCGCGCCGGAACAGCGCGGCGTCGATCGACAGTGATTCCAGTGTCCAACCGTCGACGCTGTCGCCGACCGCCAGACTGCGGCTGCTCCCCTGCGCGGTGCGAACCAGCGCCACCGCGTCGCTGCCGAGGCGCCCCACGATGCCCGTGAGCTGCGGTGCATCCGCCGGCAGGGCAGCCTCGACGGGCGCGGCGAACAACGACCGATCGAAAACGTGGCGAAGGGGCGGTGTCACCGGCGCAGCGAGCGGCGGCAGCACGCGGGCGGGCATGGGTGGCTTCGACCTGCCGGGCGCGAGCAGGAACACCGGCAGCAGCAGGGCAAGCGAAGCAGCCGCGCCCAGCGCGAGCTTCAGCGAACGCGGGATCATCGCGTCGCCCCGATCAGCACGCCGCTGAGCCGCACGCCACCGCCTTCCGCCGGCTCGACCCGCCAACGCTGGAATCGGAGCAGCGGCCGCTCTCGCTCGATCGCATCGGCAAGCGCGATCACGGCCTTTTCCGGCCCCGAAACGCGCAGCGACACCGCGATCAGCGGCATAGGCGCCGGCGCAGGTTCGATCGCCTCCACCAACACACCACCGCCGCGCGCAACGCGCTCGATCCGCTGCCGCACGGCAGAGCCGGCGCCCGCTGCAGGGAAGGCCAGTTCGGGGCGCAGCACCGCCGCCCGCGAAATCGGGGCCGCCATCGCCGCCTCGGCGGCAGAGCGGGCCGCCCGCGCCTTTGCCAGCGCGCCGAGCGCCGCGCCGGTCCAGGGCGCGAGCAGCGCCGCCAAGAGCAGGCCGGCAAGTGCGCCCCACAGCATGTCCCGGCCCTTCATCGCGCACTCTGGCGGAAGAGCACGAGGGTCCGGCCCTCCCCCTCGCGCTGGCGCACGTCGCGCAGGCCCGCGAGCGCGGGCTGGCGCCGCATGGCGCCGCGCAGCGCATCGGGGTCGCTCGTCGCCACGTCGATCTCGAGGCGGCCGTCCTCGGCACGCTCGGCACGCGCCAGCGTGTCCTCCGGCGGCAAGGCAGCGGACACTTGGTCCAGCAGCGCCGCTGGACCCGGCTGCGTGATTGCCGCGCCGAGCAGCACGCGGGCCTTCTCCCGCTCCTGCTCGGCCGCGCGGCGGGGCGCCAGCTGCGATTCCAACCCGGTAGCGACCTTCTCGGCGTCGGAGCGCAGCCACGCGGCGCCCGCGATGGTCGCCAGCGGCCCGGCTGCGATCAGCGCCGCCAGCGCCGCGGCGGCCCATCGCGGATGGGTGTCGCCGGCCTGATCGCTGTTGCCCGACGCGCTCGTCGGGCGCCGCAACAGGGCCACCAGCCGCCCTGCCAGGCTGGGAGGCTGCGGATCGGGAGGAGACGCATCGGACATGCTGCGCCGCTTAGCCCGAAGTCGCCGCTTGGCAAGTGTCACATAGGCGTCGCGATTTCGTCTCACCTGCGTAATCCACAGGCCATCAGCACTTCACGCGCCTTCCCCATGGGACAAGGGTCCCGGGCCGATCACGCCCGGCCGCAAAAGGGGAACCCGATGACCGACCTGATCGAGACGCCGTTCGGCTATAGCGACGGCGATGTGGACACCAATCGCAGTGGTGCGGTAACGCTCAACGAACTGGCCGACCAGCGCTATTCGCGTCGCACGCTGCTGCGCGGCTCGAGCGCGATCGTCGCCGCGACGATGGGCGGCTCGCTGCTCGCGGCGTGCGACAGCAGCAACGATTTCAATAACGATGCCGCCCCCACCGTCTCGGCAGGCGCCGTCGGCACCACCGCCTCGGGCCGCACCGTGACGCTCGCCGGCACGGCCAGCGACGACAAGGGAGTCGGCTCGGTCGCGTGGACGCAGACGAGCGGCCCCTCGGTCACCCTTACTGGCGCGAACACCAACACCGCGACCTTCCTCGCGCCGGTGGTCAGCACTGCCACCACTCTCACCTTCCAGTTCGCCGCTGCCGACAATGGCGGCAAGACTGCGGTCTCGACCACCACGGTGACCATCAACCCGCCTGCCCTCGGCTTTACCGCCGTGGCCAAGAACAAGCTCGACGTGGTGACCGTGCCCACCGGCTACACCGTCGGCGTGATCAACCGCACCGGCGATCCGATCGCCGCCAGCGTGCCCGCCTACAAGAATGACGGCACCGACACCAATTTCGCCCAGCGCATCGGCGATCATGGCGACGCGCTCTACTGGTACGGCCTGAACGCCGACGGCACCGCGCGCGATGCGACCAGCTCGACCCGCGGCCTGCTCGTGCAGAACCACGAGAACATCAACCAGCAGTATCTGCACGTGAACGGCGCGACGTCCGTGAACGGCGCGCGTCCGGAAGGCGAAGCGCAGAAGGAAATCGACTGCCACGGCGTGTCGGTCACCGAAGCCAGCGAAGGCACCGGCCGCGTCTGGAGCGTGAAGCAGGATTCCGCCTATAACCGCCGCATCACGCCCGCGACCCCGATGGTGTTCAACGGCCCGGCGCGGGGCTCGGATCTGCTCAAGACCGTGTTCTCGCCGACCGGCGTGGCCGGGCGCGGCACGATCAACAACTGCGCCAACGGCACCACGCCGTGGGGCACCGCGATCACCTGCGAGGAAAACTGGGCCGGCTATTTCCGTCGCAGCGGCGACACCGCCAATCGCTCGGCCAAGGAAGTCACTGCGCTCAGCCGCTACGGCGTGACCAGCAGCACCGGCAATTACGGTTGGTCGACCGTCACCCCGGCGGATTCGACGAACACGCTGTTCCGTCGCTGGGACGCGCGCGCCGGCACCGGCACCGCCACCGACGATTTCCGCAACGAGCCCAACCAGTTCGGCTGGATCGTGGAAATCGATCCCTATGCGCCGACCGCGGCACCGCGCAAGCGCACCGCACTCGGCCGCCTTGGCCATGAAGGCTGCTGGCCGGGCGCGTTCGTGGTCGGTCGCAAGCCGGCCTGGTACATGGGCGACGATTCCCGTCGCGAATATATCTACAAGTTCGTCTCGGCCACGGCCTGGGTCGCCGCCGATGCCAGCGCATCCGATCGCCTCGCGATCGGCGACAAGTATCTGGACAACGGCACGCTCTACGTCGCCCGGTTCAACGCCGACGGCACCGGCAGCTGGCTGCCCTTGGTGTTCGGCCAGAACGGCATCGACGCGAACAACGCCACCTACGCCTTCGCCAACCAGGCGGACGTGCTGGTGAACGCCCGCCTTGCGGCCGACGTGCTGGGCGCCACGCCGATGGATCGCCCGGAATGGACCGCGGTGAACCCGGTGACCGGCGAAATCTACGTCACCCTCACCAACAACAACGCCGCCGGCCGCCCGCTCACCGGCACGGACGCCGCCAACCCGCGCCACTATAACGACCCCTATGGCACGGCGAAGACGGCGCAGTACGGCAACCCGAACGGCCACATCATCCGCATGAAGGAAGCCAATACCGAGGCGACCACCTTTACCTGGGACATCTATGCCTTCGGTGCCGGTGCGGATCTCGACAAGGCCAACATCAACCTGTCGTCGCTCGATGACAGCAACGACTTCTCCAGCCCCGACGGCATGGCCTTTGCCCGGACCACCCATGCGGGTGGCCAGGTCAACCCGCTGATGTGGCTGCAGACCGATGACGGCGCCTATACCGACGTCACCAACTGCATGATGCTGGCCGCCCAGCCGGGCACCGTCGGCGACGGCGGCGCGCGGACGATCACCAACACCGGTTCCACCGGTGCCACCGCCA
The DNA here is from genome assembly GCF_025960285.1 of Sphingomonas sp. R1. GTDB lineage: Bacteria > Pseudomonadota > Alphaproteobacteria > Sphingomonadales > Sphingomonadaceae > Sphingomonas. Next base: position 1,510,140 of record NZ_CP110111.1, read on the forward strand.
CCCAGGCGACCCGCATCGGCGCTGCACCGGGCACCAATCTGCGCCGCTTCCTCGTCGGTCCCGTCGAGTGCGAGATCACCGGCGTGGACTCGACGCCGGACGGCCGCACGCTGTTCGTCGGAATCCAGCATCCTGGCGAGAACGGCACCCCCGCGGCGCCGAGCAGCAAGTGGCCGGACAGCCAGGCCGGCGGCACCGTCGCCGCGACCGTGCGCCCGCGCTCGGCGGTGGTGGTCATCACCAAGAATGACGGCGGCGTCGTCGGCCTCTGAGGTCCGGCGTGACTGCTTCGGAGGGAGGCCGCAAGGTCTCCCTCTTGCTTTGCAGACCCGGCTGCCGCCGCACCCGCCGGTTCTGCCTGCAGTCCCAGGGCCTAAATCGGCGCTGTTCTGTGACGCCGCCAAAAAAGGCCGTTGACGCCAGGTCGATCGCAGCCCCTTCCGCGCACCCGTGCAGCGCCCTACACCCCTGGAACATCCAGCGGCCAGAAAGGGCTATTGATGCAAATCGCGGTGCTGACGTTCGACGGCTTCAACGAACTGGATTCGTTCATCGCCGCCGCGATCCTCAATCGCCTGCGCGCCCAGGGCTGGGAAGCCTACATCACCTCCCCCACCGAAGAAGTGACCTCGATGAACGGCGTCACCGTCCGGCGTCAGAAGCCGCTCGCCTTCGCGGCGGAAGCCGATGCGGTGCTGATCGGCAGCGGGATCAAGACGCGCGAAATCGCCGCGAACGCGGATCTGCTCGGCCAACTTCGGCTCGATCCGGTGCGCCAGCTGATCGGCGCGCAATGTTCGGGAACGCTTCTGCTGGCGAAGCTCGGGCTGATCGGCACCCTGCCCGCCTGCACTGATCTGACGACCAAGCCCTGGGTGATCGACGCTGGGGTCGAAGTGCTGGACGCACCGTTCGTGGCACATGGCAATGTCGCAACCGCGGGCGGGTGCCTCGCCGCCCAGTATCTCGCCGCCTGGTTGATCGCGCGCGGCGCCGGTACCCAGGCCGCGCGCGAGGCGATCCATTATGTCGCGCCCGTCGGCGAGAAGGAGGAGACGGTGGCGCGCGCCCTGCGCGCCGTGTCGCCCTTTCTCCTCGCCGAGGCCGAGCTCAGCGATCGGTGCGGCTGACGATCCTCGCCTCGCCACCGGGCGTGATCGTGATCATGTGGCTGCCAGCGCCCTTGCAGTTCGCGCGCCACAGCGGCAGCCCATCCTGATCCGGCAGGCGCTGCGAGCTTTCGACATGCTCGCAGGGCAGCTTCGCATCGAGGATCGCGCGGATGAACACGACGTTGCGCTGCGCGTCGTTCATCGCGACCACCTGCGCGGCGACATTATTGCCCTCGCTGTCGTTGCCGACCACCGCGTTGCTTTCGGTCGCCGTATCCGCAACCGCATTGCCGGTCGCTTCACTGCCCTTGTTGCAGCCCGCCAGCGCCACCAGGGCGAGGCCGGCAAGAAGGATGCGCGTCGTCATGGTCCCAGTCTCCTGATCGCCCGGCGCAAGAATTTCGCGCCGGGCAGGGTTCAGCATTTCGCCAAAGCGTGTGCGATCGTGAAGGTTCCGGATGGAACCCGCGCGATCAGTGCTGATACGCCTTGGGCAGCGCACCTTCGGCGGGCTTCCAGTAGCGGTCGCGCAGCCGCGTCTGACGGCTGGTGAGCGACTGCTCGATGCCGTCGACATAGAGCTTCACCGGCGCACTGCCGATCTCGAGCGGATCGCCGTCCCACACCACCACGTCGCCGACGCGGCCGGGGCGGAGCGAACCGAACGCGTCGCCCAGCCCCATCGCCTCGGCAGGCTTGGAACTGATCGCCGCGAAGGCCGCATCCCAGCTGAGCCCGGTCGCACCCGGCACGCGGGTGAGCGCCACCAGATTGCCGGCGAACTGCTTCTCCAGCCGCGCCTGGCGCGCCTCGTCGTCGTTGATCGTGCCCACGCCGACCAGCACCCCCGCCGCCTGCATCCGGCCGATGTTCGACTGGGTGGCGGCCAGCTGCTCGAAGCTGGCCGGCAGGTCGTTGAGCGCGGAGGCAATCACCGGCACGCCGGCGGCCGCAATGTCCTTCGCGACCGTCCAGCCCTCGGTCGCGCCGACCAGCACCAGTTTCAGCCCCGGCGTCTCGCGCTTGAGCTGGAGCAGCACCAGAATGTCCGACGCGCGCTCGACATGGACGAGCAGCGGCACCTTGCCCTGCACCACCGGCGCCAGCGCCTCGGCATCGGCGCGGGTGAGCAGCACGTCCTTGGCCCGATCGCTGAAGCTCGCCGGGTTGCGGATATAGGCGCGCACTTCGGCGAAGGTGTTGCGCAGCAGCGCAGCCGCGCCCGAGCGGCTGCCGCCCCCGGCCCGCGCACCGCTCTCGCCATATTCCATGAACTGGAAAGCACGCGGACGGGCGACAGGATGGAAGTCGCTGCGGGTATCGATCACCGCGCCCTGCCCGGCGAATACCGATCCGCGGCCGACTTCCGGTGCAACCACGGCGCGCGTGACGCCGTCGGCGCGGTTGATCGCAATCGGCGTGTTGCGCGGGTTGACCGAAGGCGTCACGTCCAGCGCGGCATTGAACGGCGAGTTCTCGGTGCCGGCGTCGTTGGTCACGCCGACGCCGTCGACCTCGACGATGCCCAGTCGGGTGAAGCCGGCGAAAATGCCCGGCGTCACATAGCGGCCGGCGGCATCGACCACCTGCACGCCCGCCGGCACCGCGACGCCGCGACCGACCGCGACGACCTTGCCGCCACGCACCACGACGGTGCCGCCCTCGACGGGGGCCGACCCGTCGCCGATCACCAGCTTTGCGTTGGTGATCGCCACATCCTGCGCCATCGCAGGGGCCGCGAGCGCCGCAAGGGCCGCCGCGGCGAGAAACAGGGTCTTGCTCACTTCACATCCCCCTCGCCCGGCTGGCCGAGCTCGAAATCGGAAACCGGACGGCGCTTGGGATCCTTTGCGTCATAGAGCAGCGCACCGTCGACCCACACCATCTCGGGCCGCGTGTAGACGCTGAACGGATTCCCGTTCCACAGCACCACGTCCGCCATCTTGCCGGCCTTGAGGCTGCCCGTCTTGTCGGCGATGCCAAGCGCCAGCGCCGGGTTGATCGACAGCCACTTCCAGGCGGTCGCCTCGGACACGTCGAAGCCGGCACGGACCGCCGAGGCGCGCGCCTTGGCGACTTCCTGGTTCAGGCGCTGAATGCCGTTGGCGTCGTCCGAATGGATCATCCCGCACGCGCCTTCCTTCTCGAGGATGGCGAGATTTTCCGGCACCGCATCATAGGATTCCATCTTGAAGCCGTACCAGTCGGCCCAGACGGCAGCGCAGGTATTGTTGGCCTTCAGGAGATCGGCGATCTTGTAGGCCTCCACCGCGTGGTGGAACGCCGCGACATGGTAGCCGAACTCCTTGGCCATATCGAGGACATTGGCCATCTCGTCGGCGCGGTAGCAGTGGTTCTGGACGCGGATCTCGCCGTCGAGCACGCCGCGCAGCGTGTCCATCGCGATGTCGCGCGCGGGCGGTTCGCCACCGTCCTTCTCGTACTTGTCCCAGCGGCGCTTGTATTCTGCGGCGCGCGCCCAGGTCTGGCGATCGACCGCGATGTTGCCCATGCGGGTCGAGGGCTCGCGGCCGCGACTGCCATAGACGCGCTTCGGATTCTCGCCGCACGCCATTTTCAGGCCATAGCCGGCACCGGGGAACTTCATCCCCTGCATGGTGCGCGCATAGACGTTCTTGAGCACTACCGAGCGGCCACCGAACAGGTTTGCCGATCCGGGCAGGATCTGCAGCGTGGTGACGCCCCCGTTCACGAGCGCACGCCCGAAGCCGGGATCCTGGGGCCAGACACTGTGCTCGGCCCAGACATCGGCGGTGACCGGCCCGGTTGCCTCGTTGCCGTCCGACAGAGCGTCGACGCCCGGCGAAGGATAGTCGCCGAGATGGCTGTGGATGTCGATCACGCCGGGGGTGACATATTTGCCCTGCCCGTCGATGACCGTGACGCCGGCATCCGCGGTGAGGTTCTGGCCGACCGCAACGATCTTGCCGTCGCGGAACAGCACCGCACCCTTGTCGATCCGCCCGCCTTCGCCGTCGAGGATGGTGACGTTGGTCACCAGCGTCGGCACGCCCGGATAGGGGCGATAGGTCGACGGATAGGGGTCGTGGCTATATCCCTTGCCGAGCCCCGGACCCTTTTGCGCGGGCGGCGTGCTGGATGCGGTGGCGGGTTTTCCCCCGCTCCCTCCGCACGCGGTTAGGGCGACGCAGGCGGCCGCCATGGCGAAGCTTCGGATCAAGCGTGACTCCCTCGGGTTGATTGGATGGTTCCCCGGCGCTGATTGATTGCGGCCCACGCTGCGTTTGGCAAGCGGCTGCACCAAGGGGCTGGCTGGAATCGGCAGAAATGCGTGCATCTCCCTATGGCTTTTCACAGAAAATTAACCGATGCTGAGCAAATCGAGGTTCGACTTCGACCTGTGCAGGGGCAGGCGGTTTGCGCGTTGGAAGACATGATCCGTATGCGATGGGGCGCCCCCCATCGTCACCAAACGGCACCTTGGCGCGCATCTTGGCCATCTTCGCATTGGCATGCTCGGTCGTTGTGCTTGGCGGCTGGACGTTCGACCTGCCGCTGCTGCAACGGTTTCTTCCCCGCACCTATCCGATGTGGCCGATCAATGCGGTAGGCTATGCGAGCCTGGCCATCGGGCTCTTGCTGACCCAGACCGAGCGCGATAGCCTTGCCCGCCCCTTCTACGGAGTGGCCCTCGCCATCGGCGCTCTGGGCACCGCCCAGCCACTGATCGGCGACTGGCTCGATCTGGGAACCCTGCTCTTTCCCGGAAAGGTCGCCGCAACCGGGCTGGAAAGTGCGGGCCGGCCCGGCGTGAACGCCATTGTCTATCTGCTGATGCTGCCGATCGCCGCCTTCGCCGCGCATGGCCGATCGCGCCTGCTGCGCGACGTGGCGCCGCTGATCGCGATGGCGCCGCTGGCGCTGGCGCTCGCGTCGGCCACCGCGATGATGCTTGCGTCGCACGCTTCGATCGTCAACGCCGGGCTGCGTGCCTCCGTGCCCGGAACGATCATCGCGATGGCGCTCACCGGCGCGATCCTGCTCGGCCCCGGGCCCGCCCGCGCAGATGTCCGCCGCTTCGGGCGCATCGAGCGATCGGATCCGCTGTCGATCCAGACCATCGTAGCGGGCGCGATCCTGCTGCCGACCTTGCCCGCGACCTTCGAACTGCTGCTGGAGCGCACCCATCAGGGCGCGCCGGCGCCCGGGCACCTGGTGCTCGCGCTGTTCAACGTGCTGGCGGTCGGGCTGATCGCCTATTGGGCGGTGCACCGGGTCGGCGTGGAGCAGAGCGCCCGAGCCGAACTGAGCCTTGCTCTCGACGGCGCAACGGTGGTGATGACCGACGCGCGCGGCGCCATTCTCCACTGGTCGCTGGGCTGCAAGCAGCTGTACGGGTTCAGCGAGGCCGAGGCGCTCGGACAGAATATCTACATGCTGCTGCGCGCCCAATGCCCCAGCTGGAACAGCAGCTATGCCCTGCCCGACGCCGATGGCGCGCAGGAACTGATCGAGCAGCGCAGGGACGGAAGCGAAGTCCATGTGATCGAGCGCCAGTTGCGCTTCGCCACCCCCAGCCGCGGGGCGGTGACGGTGCACAGCATCCTCGACATTTCGGAGCGCGTCGCGGCGCTGCGCGCGCTGCGGGCAAGCGAGGAGCGACTCGCCCAGGCGACCGCCGCCCACGAACTCGGCATTTTCGACTGGGACCTGAGCGGCGACCACGTCAACTGGTCGCCCGGTACCGAGCAACGCCTCGGCCTGCCGCCGGGGTCGCTGTCCAGCTTCAACCAGTGGCGCCAGCTGATCGACCAGAACGACCTGGAACAGCTGCGCCAGACCGTTGCTATCGCGGTTGCGGAGCGTGCCGAACGCTTCTCGTTCCGCTATCGCCTGATCCATTGCGAGGGTGCGGGGCGCACGCTGGAAGGCTCGGCGCGGTGCTTCTACGATCCGGCGGGCAACCTCATCCGCGTCGTCGGCGCGGCGCTGGACATCACCGAGCGCGACGAGCGCGAGGCGGCGCTGCGGCGGCGCGAGGCGCAGCTCCGCACGGTCCTCGAAACCGTGCCCGACGCGATGATCGTCCTGACCGGCGACGGCGTGATCGTGCAGTTCAGCGCTGCGGCCGAAGAACTCTGGGGCTATCGCGCATCGGAAGTGGTTGGCAGGCACTTCTCGGTGCTGATCCCCACCGACGAACTCGAGCCCGACGAGGCCGTGCTGCAACGGTTCCTCGATACCGGCGAGGGCCTGGTCGGCGAAGTGCTGGTGGGCGTGGCGCTGACCGCGGACGGGCGGCGGTTCCCTGCGGAAATGCGTGCGGGCGCCGCCAAGAGCGACGATCACATGCTGATCACCGTCTTCATCCGCGACCTGTCCGAGCGCATCGCCGCCGACCAGCGGCTCAGCGAGCTGAACAACGAGATCGCCCATGTCTCCCGCCAGAGCGCGATGAGCGAGATGGCCGCGGACCTCGCACACGAGCTCAACCAGCCGCTCAGCGCCACGGCCAATTTCCTCGCCGCCGCCCGGATGCTGATCGAGCGCGGCGAAGGCGGAACGCGGGTCACCGACCTGCTCCGCATGGGATCCGAGCAGACGCAGCGCGCCGGCGAGATCATTCGCCGGCTGCGCGCCTTTGTTGCGCGCGGCGAGGTGGAAATGCGGGTGGAATCGGTCGAGCGCACGATCCGCGATGCAGTGGAGCTGGTGCTGGTCGGCACCGGCCATTTCAATCTGCGCGTGTCGTTCCACCTGGACCCCGGCGCGCGCTTCATTCTGGCCGATCGCATTCAGGTACAACAAGTTCTGGTGAACCTGCTGCGCAATGCCATTCAGGCACTAAAGCTCGTCGAGCCCGATGACCGGCAGATAACGATCACGTCGGAGAGGCTACCCGACCAGATGATCGCGATTTCCGTTACCGATAGTGGCCCCGGCCTGCCCGCGCAGGTCTTGGAAACATTGTTTTCGCGGTTCAGCACAACAAAAGGAGGTGCAGGCGGAATGGGGATTGGACTTTCGATCAGCAAACGCATTATCGAAGGCCATGGGGGTACTCTGAGTGCGGAAAATGCCCCGGGGGGTGGTGCATCGTTCCGTTTCACGCTTCCCGGTGTCGAAGAAGGTGAAGAATAATGACCCGAACGATCTACATCGTCGATGATGACGATGCCGTCCGCGCATCGCTGCACAGCCTGCTTTCCGTCCGCCCCGATCTGATCGTCCGCGGCTATCGTTCGGGCGACGCATTTCTCGAACAGGAAGCCGAACTTGATCCCGGCGTGGTGCTGCTGGACTTCCACATGCCGGGCGCCAGCGGTCTGGACGTGCTGACGCAGCTCGACCGGGCACCCAAGTTCGTTGCGATCGTGCTGACGGGGCAGGGCAATGTCGGCCTCGCCGTGCAGGCAATGAAGGCGGGTGCGCTCGATTTCATCGAAAAGCCCTATGAGGCCGAGTTCCTGCTCAAGGTGATCGACCAGGCCTTCTCCAAGCTGGAGGAGGACAGCGAGGCCGCCGCGCGTACCGCCACCGCCGAGTCGAAGATCGCCAAGCTCTCGCCACGCGAAACCGACGTGCTGAAGGGGCTTATCGAGGGGCGGTCGAACAAGATCATCGCCTATGAACTCGACATCAGCCCGCGCACCGTGGAAATCTATCGCGCCAATCTGATGGAAAAGCTGGAGGTCCGCAGCCTTTCCGAAGCGCTGCGCATCGCCTTCGCCGCAGGCCTGTTCCCCAAGGGGTGACATCTCGGCTCAGCCCCGGAGCGCTCCCCGATGGCGCGTTTCGGGGCCGTGAGCCTGACGGGCCCAAGACGTGCGGCAGGACCGGCCCTTGTCTCTCGCTCCACGGGATCGAGGCAATGTGCGGATAGGTTAATGCGTCAGTCCGGTCTCGCGAAGCAGCGCCGCAATGGCGGTTGCCGGGTCTTCTGCCGGGATGTGGTACAGATGCGGGGCCTCCACCTGCTCTTCCGCACCGATGATCACCAGCCGGTGCCACAGGGGATCGACGCTCAGCGCTGCCAGCCCGCCCGGGTGCGCACATGTCGCGGCGAAATCGGCGACGAGGACGGGCGCGCTGCCACCCAGCCGGCCGATGCGCGCGGCATCGACCTGCTCCATGCTCACCACGTCGATCCCGGACAGCGCGAGGCGCGCGGCCAGCGCACTGCGCAAGCCTGCCTCGCGTACCATCAGGATGACGAGCATGTTAAGTACCATCGCAATCGTTTCGACCAAGCTTCGCTTACCGTTCTGCGATCATAACGGGTTTGATGTACGTTACCAGAGAGGTATCGCTTTGGTTCGCTCAGATCGTCGCAATCAGAACTTCCATACCAGATCGGCATAGCCGTACCGCGCATCGCCGGTATGCGGCGCGTTGGGGGCGCGGGTGAGGAAGCGGCCCTTGGCGAGATAGGCGGCGCCAAGTTCCACGCGCAGCCGATCGGGGATCAATGCGCGACGCACGCGGACCTCCACTTCGGTGCCCGCATGGCGGCCGGATGCGCCGGTCTTGTCGCGCACGCTCGTGAAGGCAAAGGTGTCCGTCCGATCCGCCAGCCAGAGCCCGCGCACCGCTAGCATCCAGTCCAGACGCTTGGACGGCTTGGCCTCGATCCGCATGCCGGGCGAGACGAGGTTGGCCAGCCCGACCGGGCCGAACAGCGAGGCGGGACCGTAATCGGCCCGACGCGCTCCGTAGAGCGAATCGAAGCGGCCATAGGCGGGATTGGCGCCGTCGCCGCTGGCATAATCGAAGAAGCCCGAAAGGCGCGGCGTCCAACCCTTGGCGAACGTGTAGCCGCCCTCGACATGGACGAAGCCGGCGCGGACGTCGAAATCGGTGCGATCCGCGGCCGTGGTGGTCAGCCGCGCGGTTCCCCGCTGCAGCGCCGCTTCCGCCTCGACGTCGAACTTGCCCTTGGCGGGCACGCGGCGGAGCCGGAGGCCAAACGTCACCAGCCGACGATCGCGCGTCTGATATCCCGGCCGGTCCTGTTCCGCGAGCCGCAGCACATAGCCACCCACGCTCACCTTGTGGCCGACATCGGCGAGATTGCCATCGGCGCCGTAGAATACCGTGCCGGTGTTGACGTGATCCAGCTGGACCGCGTTGCTGAAGATCGCGTCCGCCGTGTTCGGCAGCGCATCGATCGGCCGCGTCCAGAAGACGACCAGTTCGTCCTTGTTCCTGGTGCGATATTCGGCGCGCCCCCCCAGATAGGAGGGGAAGGTGTTGCCGAAATCGGCACGCGCGACCAGTCGCTGGGCACCGAAGGTCATGGTGAAGCGGCCGATGGTCGCAGCCAGGCTGTCCTTCTTGCCGAACAGATTATGCAGCTTGTAGCTTGCATAGGCCTGCAGCGGCTCCAGCGTGTTGATTTCGCTGGCCTTGACCGAGCTGTTATGGCCTTCGCCATAGCCACGGGCATCCATCAGCTCGCCACCGATCGTCAGATCGTCCCAGTCGATCTTCGCCGCCACGAGCGTGCGGAAAGACGTGAAGGCGATGCTGTCGTCGATCTTCGGACGAAACTGGCCGTCTATCCCCTCGAGACGCGCACGAAAGCTGCCCTCGATATGCAGCGTTGGCCCGGATGGCGCCGGAGCGGCGGGCTTGGTTGCAGTCTGCGCCTGTGCCGATGCCGCCACGAGCAGCAGCGCCAGCCCCGCGCAGCGCAACATCGTGCCCTCGTTCCGTAGATCGTCCACCTGTTGCTTCCTCCGGCGCATAGTTCTTGGCCTTATAGGAAGGAACGGGGATGACCCGGCGGTAGCGGCAGTGAACCAGGGGTTTTCCGGACGTCGTTGCTACCATTCCATAAATCGCCGCCCGCTACGATCCGCCTCAAGCATCTATAATGACCTTTAGACCGCCGTCAGCGCGGCAGAAAACCGCCCCGGTCGACGATCGGGGCTTGCGGGTAGAACTATATATGTTCGCATTTCTAAATGATTGGCCGCTTACCAAGAAGATGTTGGCAGCCTTCAGTTTTCTTGGCGTGCTGCTGATCGGACTGGCGATCAACGGCTGGGTTTCCAACCGGGACCTCACCAGCATCGCCCGCCGCCACGTCGAGGTCAGCGTCGCGGGCATGTCGAACATGAACGACGTGATCAGCGACATCAAGGAGATGCGGATCATCGTCTACAGCCACTATAATGCGCTGACCGACGAGGAGCGGGCCAAATTGCAGAAGCGGCTGGACACCGCGTCCGATGCACTGGATCGCGACATCAAGGGATTCGCCGCCGTGGCAGATACCTCGATGGCGCCCGAGGCCCAGCGGCTGACGGAGATCAAGGGCCAGCTGGAGGATGTCAACCGGCGGATCTTCGCGGCCAATGTTTCCGACAAGGACGCTGCGGTCAAGCTGATTAAGGGCGAGGGCAAGGAGCGCTCGCACGACGCGCTCGACCAGGCCCAGAAGATGCTCGATACGCTGCGCAAGGAATCCGAGGAGGCCAATCGGCGCGGCAATGCATCGGCGATGACCGCCCTGATCCTGACGATCGGGCTTTCGCTGCTGTCGTTCCTGGCCTTGGGCGTGGTCTGGCTGGCGATCAATCGCACGGTGGCCGAGCCGATGGCGCGTCTCGCGCGGGCGACCAAGACGCTGGCCGAAGGCGGGGTCGCCGAGGTGCCGAGCCTCGGCCGCGGGGATGAGCTGGGCGAGATTGCCCGCGCCGTCGAACAGTTCCGTCTGGCCGCCGCCGACCGCGCGCAGGTGGACGCGCGCGCCGCCGCCGAGCAGCAGATCGTGACCAATACGGTGCGCGAGAGCCTGATCCGCGTCGCCGGCGGCGACCTCACCGCCGACATCATCGCTGATTTCCCGCCTGCCTATGGCGAGCTCAAGTCGAACCTCAACGAAGCCCTTTCCGCGCTGCGCGAGTTGCTCGGCTCGGTGATGGAATCGACCCATAACATCCGCACCGGATCGAGCGAGATCGCCCAGGCGAGCGAGGACCTGGCCCGGCGCACCGAAGCCAACGCCTCGGCGCTCGAGCAGACGGCGGCCGCGGTCACGCAGATGGACCAGCGCCTGAAGGCCACCGCCACCGCCGCCAACAGCACCGTGCAGCGCGCGGATCAGACGATCAGCGTCGTTTCCTCCGGTCGCAGCACCGCCGACGAGGCGATGCAGGCGATGACCCGCGTGTCGGAAAGTGCCAAGGGCATCGACAGCGTGATCGAGGGCCTCGACAAGATCGCCTTCCAGACGCGCGTTCTGGCAATGAATGCTGCGGTGGAAGCGGGCCGCGCCGGTGAGGCGGGCCGCGGTTTCGCGGTGGTTGCCGATCTGGTTTCCGCACTGGCGATGCGCGCCGAGGAAGAGGCCGGCCGCGCGCGCGATCAGCTCACCGCTACCCAGGCGGATATCGTGACCGCGGTTGGCATGGTGGAGAAAGTGGACGGCGCGCTCTCGAACATCTCGAGCGACGTCGGCGAGGTGCACCAGTTGCTCGGCCGGATCGCTACCGACAATCAGGCGCAATCCTCAGCAATCTCGGAAATCTCGCAGACGATCGGGACGATGGATCAGTCGACGCAGCAGAATGCCGCGATGGTGGAGGAGACCTCGGCCGCGGCGCGCAATCTCACCTCCGAAGTCGCGGCCATGGCCGACCGAGCCGAGCGCTTCAACATCGGCAACGGCGTGCGCAAGGCAGCCCCGGCTCGGCGCGCGCCTGCGTCGAGCAGCGGCTATGTCTCGCCGGTCAAGCCGATGGCGATGCCGAAGGCGACCGTAACGGCGGGGGGAGACGACTGGGCATCGTTCTGATCGCCCTCTCCCCACCACGAACGACGGGCGCCCGGCCATGCCGCGGCGCCCGTTTCGTTATCGGAGCAGATCGATCGTCGGGCGGCGGTTCGCCATTCCCTCGCTCCCCTGCCCATCCGGCCACGAAAAAGCCCCGGGGGAGCACCCCGGGGCTGAAACATTGCCGTCGAAAGGGAGTCGGATCAGGCGGCAGCCGCGGTCGCCGGCGGTGCAGGCATCGTGTCGCCGCCGCCCTGGCCGGCCAGCCCTTCCATGATCGTGCGGTTCACCGTGATCAGCTCCATGATCGACTCCCGACCGGCGACCACGTCGCTGGTGAAGCGATCGACCCACAGGCCGAGCGAGATGATCTTGGCACGCAGCTCGACCGGCAGGGTGTTGCCCCGCGCGCCGCAATCGGTGACGAACGCCGTCCACATCTCGCGATTGCGATAGAGTGATGGCATCAGCAGGGCGCCCTTCAGGCCGGCTTCATGTGCCGTCAGCATTTCGCCGGTGATCTCGCGCATCAGCCGCAGTTCGGCAGCGCGCGGCGTCTCGGCCCGGCTCCGGGCCGCCTGATAAGCATTGATCGTCATTGTCGCTCCTTTGCTCCTGACGCCATTGTAGGAAGATTTTGCCGGGTAGGTCCGCCGTCTTCCTATAAGATTCCTGCGTCCCCTCGGTGCGGGCGCTTTCCAGGGACAGTGCCGTGACCGACTACATCCTTCCGCATGCCTTGCCGTCCGCGCTCGACGGACGCGAAGGCATCCAACTGCTTTCGCTGGACTGTTTCGACACGCTGCTGTGGCGCGATACCCATGCCCCGCGCGACATCTTCGATGCGCTGGACGGCGTGACCGTGCTGCAGCGGCAATGGTCCGAAATGCGGGCGCGCTCGGCGGCGCAGGTGCAGCACAAGCGCAACGAGGTGACCATCGCGGAAATCTACCGCGAGATGTTCCCGAACGCGCCCAAGGCAAGGATCGCCGAGGCCATCGCCAACGAGCTCGATGCCGAAGCACGGCACTGCTTCGCCTTCCAGCCGACCGTGGCACTCATCCGCGAGGCGAAGCGCCGCGGCCTGGGCGTGATCATCGTCTCCGACACCTATCTCGATGCCGATCAGCTGCGCGAGCTCATCGCCCGCGCCGCGGGTGCCGACGTCGCCGCGCTGATCGATCGCATTTTCTGTTCGTCACACTATCGCCGGTCCAAGGCCGAGGGCCTGTACGAGGACGTGCTCAAGGCGCTCAAGTGCAAGCCCGAGACGATCCTGCATATCGGCGACAACCGAGTGGCCGACGTGGAAGGCGTTGCGCCGTTCGGCGTGCGCGCAGTCCATCTGAAGCAGTTCTCCCATTCGACGGAGCAACGCCTGCGCCTCGAATCCTCGATCAGCGCGATGCTGCATGCACGCACTCCCGGCACGATCGCCGCGCAACAGCCGCACCGCGCAGCGCTGGCACTGGGCGAGCCCAATGTGAGCGATCCTGCCGAAGCGCTGGGCTTCTCGGTGGTCGGCCCCGTGCTCCACGCCTTTGAGCGCTGGCTCCAGCAGGAGGCCGCGGCGCTGCAGGCGGAGCGCGGCGGCACGGTGCACTGGCTGTTCCTGATGCGCGACGGCTTGCTGCCGATGCGCATGCATCAGGCCGCAGCCGTGGCGGCCAAGGCGCATCCGGTCGAAATCAGCCGCTTTACTGCCGTGGGCGCCGCGCTCTCCACCGAGGCGGCGGTCGAGCGCTATCTTCATTATGAAGTCGGCAGCCCGGTGGAGAAGCTTGCCAAGCAGCTGTTGAACGACGCCGAGGCGAAGGTCGTGCTGAAGGGTCTGCCGGAAAAGCGCGGACGAACGCCGGCCTTCCTGCGCGAGATTCGCAAGCCGCACCGGATGAAGCAGATCCTCCGCGCGGGCCGTGCGCTTGCGGACCGGCTGACCGCGCATGTGCGCAGCATCGTCGATCCCCAGCCCGGCGACACGCTGATGCTGATCGACCTCGGCTATAACGGCACGGTGCAGAACGAGGTCGATGCGCTGCTGCGCGCACGGTTCGACGTGCACGTCGCGGGTCGCTACCTGATGCTGCGCGAGCAGTTCAGCGCCGGCCTCGACAAGAAGGGCCTGATCGACGACAGCGCCTATGACTGCCACACGCTGGAGGCGATCTCCACCAACGTGGCGGTGATCGAACAGATCTGCACCGCGGCACAGGGCTCGACGATCGACTATAGCGCCGATGGCGCGCCGATCCGCACCGACAACAGCATCAAGGGCCGCCAAAGCGACATCCGGGAACGGATCCAGGAGGGCGCGCTGCGCTTTGAGCGCGAGCAGGCAGCTGCCCGGCTGCGGGGCACCGCGGTCGACGAACTGCCGCTGTGGCGCAATGCCGCCGCCGCCGTGCTCGGCCGGCTGCTGTTCCTCCCCCAGGCGCACGAGCTTGCGGTGGTCAGCGCATTCGAACACGACGTCAACCAGGGCATCGCCGACACGGTGCCGCTTTTCGATCCGGCGGTGGCACGACACGGGCTGCGGCAGCGCGGGCTGATCTATCTCAAGGGATCGGAGCGCATGTATCTGCCGGCGGAGCTGCATGGCGAGGGCCTGCCGATCCGCCTGTCGCTGCTTGCCCAGAAGCGCTTCGGCCTGCCCTTCAAATATGCCGATTTCGTCGACAGCACGATCTCGCTGCCGCTGATCGTGGCGGACGGCGTTCATGCCTCGACCGGTGCGGTCACCGCCACGCCCACCCATGACGGCTATTATCTGGCGCCGATCCCGATCGAGGATTGCCGCTTCTCCGTCGGCGTCCAGTTCGGTCAGCTGTTCGACTGGGTGCAGGTGGAGAGCGCGGTGTTTATGCCGGTCGAGGACTTCCTTGCCGAGATGCAGCGCACCAGCAAGGATCGGTCGGATGCCGCGCCCTCGCTGGAGGGCATGCATCAGGTCGCGCCGCACCTGTTCCAGTGCGACAACGAATACGCCTTCATGATGGTACCGCCGCCGCCGCGCGTGGACGACCGCCCGATGATGCTCGCGCTGGTGTTCCGCCCGATCGCCTATCGCCAGGCGGCAGAGACCGCGGCCGCCCCCCTCCCCTCGCGCGCACAGGCTGCCCACGCATGACCAACCTTCTGATCCATTCGATGACCGAATTCTGGGACATCATTCTCGGCACCCTCCACGCAGCGGAGGCGCGAAACCTCGCCGAGATCGGCGCCGAGTTCGGCGGCACCAGCCAGCACCTCGCCGCCTATGCGCGGGCGACCGGCGGCACGCTGACCAGCATCGATCCCGAACCCAAGCAGGAATTTCTCGACTGGGTGCACCGGACCCCGGAGGTGCGGCACGTCGCACTCCCCAGCCTGGAGGCAATGCCCGCGCTGACCGAGATCGACGCCTGGGTGATCGATGGCGACCATAATTACTACACCGTGCTTAACGAGCTGCGGATCGCCAGCCGCCTGTCGCAGCGCGACGGCCGGCCGCTGCTCGCCTTCCTGCACGACGTCAGCTGGCCGACCGGTCGGCGAGACATGTATTATGCGCCCGATCGGATCCCGGCCGAGCATCGTCATCCGCACAGCGCCGATCGCGGCTGCACGCTCGATCGATCGGAGTTGCTGCCGCCGGGCCATGGCTTTCGCGGCGAGGGATTCTTCTCGTTTGCGCTGCACGAGGGCGGCCCCCGCAACGGCGTGCTGACCGCGGTGGAAGACTTCCTGGCGGAGGGCCGCGCCGCTGGCCAGCAGCTCGCCTACGCCCATGTGCCGGCGGTGTTCGGGCTCGGCATCCTGTTCGATGCAGGCGCGCCCTGGGCGGAGCCGGTCGCGAACCTGGTCTTCCCCTGGCACGACAATACGCTGCTCGCCACGCTCGAGCAGAACCGCCTGCGCAACTACCTCGCCGTCATCGAATGGCAGGATCGCGAGCGCGAGCGGCTTTCTGCCTAAGCAGTTTCCCAGAACCCCCACTCCACTCGGAAACCATCCTATAATTCTGGAAACATCCAGGGAAAGATTTTAGGCCTGTCATGCTGAACGCCGTTGGCTTCGTCATCATCCTCGGTTGCGTCTTCGGCAGCTTCATGATCTCGGGCGGCAAGTTCGAGATCATCGCGCACGCCCTGCCGCACGAGCTCATGGCGATCGGCGGCGCCGCGATCGGCGCCTTCATCGTCGGCAACTCGATGCCGACGGTGAAGAAGGCCGGCGCCGGCATCATGCGCGCCTTCAAGGGCGGTCGCTGGAAGGCCAGCGACTATACCGATCTGCTGACGCTGATGTTCACGCTCCTCTCGCTGTTCAAGAAGAGCGGCGCGACCGGCATCGAACCGCATCTCGACAAGCCGGAAGAGAGCGACATCTTCAAACCCTATCCGCGTCTGCTCAAGGACCATCACCTCATCGAGTTTCTCTGCGACTATTTGCGGATGATGACGGTGAACTTCGAGGACCCGCATCAGCTCGAGGCGGCGATGGAAGCCGATATCGAGAAGCATCACCACGAGGAAACCCATCCGCAGCATGCCCTGCAGCTGATGGCCGACGGCCTACCCGCCATCGGCATCGTCGCGGCGGTGCTCGGCGTCATCAAGACCATGGGCTCGATCGATCAGCCGACCGAGATCCTGGGTGCGATGATCGGCGGCGCGCTCGTCGGTACCTTCATGGGCGTGCTGCTCTCCTACTGCGTGGTCGCGCCGCTTGCCACCAAGCTGCTCGAGACCATCGAAGGCGACTCCAAGCCCTTCACCATCATCAAGACCGCGATCGTCGCCTACGCCCAGAACCAGCCGGTGCAGGTGGCGATCGAGATCGCCCGTCGCATGACGCCTTCCGCGTACGCGCCGACCTTTCAGCAACTCGAAACCGCTCTCGACGAGGCCAAGAATGGACTTTCCCCTGCAACCGCATGAGGGCGCGCTAGCGCTCCCCGCGCACGGCTCGACCGTGACGGCCGCGGATCTTCAGAGCCGCCTCCTCCAGGCGGTCGACGGCGACGGCCCGGTCGAGGTGGATGCCTCGCAGGTCGAAAGCGTCGGCCAGGCGGTCCTCCAGTTGCTCGTCGCAGCCAAGGCGGAAGCCGAAAAGCTCGGCAAGGCCTTCACCATCCTCAACCCCAGCACTGCCTTCACCGATCGTGTGAACCGTTGCCAGCTCGCAGCGGCGGTCGGCATTGATACCGGAGACCTTCTGTGACCAAGCTGATCCTTACCGTCGATGACTCCGCGAGCATGCGCATGCTGCTCAAGACGTCGCTGACCGCGCAGGGCTTTCGCATCGAAAGCGCGAACGACGGACAGCATGGCCTGGAGCGCATGCACGAGGTCAAGCCCGACCTGCTCATCACCGACATCAACATGCCGAAGATGGACGGGTTCGAGCTGATCGAGGCCGTGCGCCAGGTGCCTGAGTTCAAGGGCGTGCCGATCCTGGTGCTCTCGACCGAGTTCTCGGACGAGAAGAAGGCGCGCGCCCGCTCCGCCGGCGCCACCGGCTGGATCACCAAGCCGTTCGAGGCCACGAAGCTGGGAGCGGCGATCCGCCGCGTCTGCCCGTGAGCGACGAATTCGACGATATCCAGGCAATCTTCTTCGAAGAGTGCACTGAAGGCCTCACGACGGCCGAAGAAGGGCTGTCGGCGATGCAGGCGGGCGATCTGTCCGCCGAAACCATTGCCGGTGTGTTCCGCGCGATCCACTCGATCAAGGGTGGCGCCGGCGCCTTCGGCCATTCGGACCTGACCGCCTTCGCGCACAAGTTCGAGAACGTGCTCGACGAAGTGCGTGCCGGGAAAATCGTCCCCACGCCCGGCGTGATCCGGGTGATGCTGAGCTCGTTCGACATCCTTTCGGACCACGTCGAGGCGGCGAAGGGCAATGCCTCGCGCCCGAACGACGGCGCCGCGCTGAGCGCGCTGGAGCAGGTGCTCGCCAACAAGGGCGTGCCGGACGGCGATGCCCCTGCTGCAGCGGCCCCCGTACCGAGCCCCGCGCCTGCGCCGGCCCCCGTGCCCGCGCCGGCGTTGATGGAAGAGGAAGACGAATTCGGCTTCCGGCCGGTCGGCGTCTCGCTGGACGATCTGAATGGCCCTGGTGACGACGACAGCGCCGGCTGGCAGGTTCGCTTCAAGCCGTCGCGTGCGGCCCTGGCCAATGCCGGCGAGCCGCTGCTGACCGTGCGCGAGCTGGAAGGCCTCGGCGCCCGCGTCGTGTCCGTCGACACCAGCGCGATCCCGCCGCTGCGCGAGATCGATCCGGAAGAAAGCTACGTCACCTGGTTGATGCACGCGCCGGCCGAGCTGCCGGAAAGCGATCTCTCCGATTGCTTCGATTTCGTCGCGCCGGACTCGATCATCGAGATCAAGCGGGCCGGTGAAGCCACGCCGCCGGCAGGTGCCGTGGAAGCCGCGCTGGACGGGGACGAAATCCCGTTCGTGCCCGTCACGGCGACGGTGGACGACTTCATGGATCTGGGACCCGCCCCTGCGGCGCCCGCCCCGGTTGCCGCTCCCGCACCTGCGCCCGCTCCCGCGCCGGTCGCGGTAGAGCCCGAGCCGGCCGCGGCCGCGGCGACGCCGCCGGCGGGCGGCGGCGGCACGGGCGGGCCGGGTGGTGGTGGCGGCGCTGGCGGTGCCGGTGGCGCCGGTGGCCCGGCCAAGCCGGTCAACGAAGCCGCGCAGACCATCCGCGTCGACCTGGTCAAGCTCGACCTGCTGCTCAACCTGGTCGGTGAGCTGGTAATCCGGAACTCGATCCTGGCGGACCGGCTCTCTCCGGCCGACCGCCAGCGGGTCGAGTTGCCCGAACTGGCTCGCCTCACCCGGCAGATCCAAGACAACGTCATGTCGCTGCGCGCCCAGCCGATCCGGCAGGCCTTCAGCCGCGTGCCGCGCATGCTACGCGATCTGTCCGTCGAAACCGGCAAGCAGATCAACCTCGAGACGATCGGTGAAACGACCGAAGTCGACAAGGGCGTGATCGAGAAGATCGGCGATCCGCTGACGCACATGATCCGCAACGCCGCGGACCATGGCCTGGAAAGCGCCGAGGAGCGGATCGCCGCCGGCAAGGAACCGGCGGGCACGATCAAGCTTTCGGCCGAGCAGAAGGGTGCACGGATCTTCGTGCGGGTGGCGGACAATGGCCGCGGCATCAACCGCGAGCGAGTCCGCGCCAAGGCGATCGAAAAGGGCATCATCAGCGCCGATGCGGTGCTGACGAACGAGGAAATCGACCAGCTGATCTGCGCGCCGGGCTTCTCCACCGCGGAGAAGATCTCGAACATCTCGGGTCGCGGCGTCGGCATGGACGTGGTGCGCTCGAACGTGGAAGCCCTGGGCGGCCGCGTCGAGATCCACTCGGTGCCCGGCGAAGGCACGACCTTCACGATGATCCTGCCGCTCACGCTGGCCATTCTGGACGGCATGATCGTGCGGCTCGCCGGCCAGCGCTTCGTCCTGCCGCTGACGCACGTGCTGGAGACGATCCAGCCCGAGCCCGGCCAGGTGAAGCGCACCGCGCCCGATCACGAAGTGATCGACATGCGCGGCGAATATCTGCCGGTGAAGCGTGCGACCGAGATCTTCGGCCTGAACGACGACCGTGCCATCGAGGACTCGCTGGTGGTGATCGTCGAGAGCGAGAGCTCGGGCAAGGTCGGCCTGGTGGTCGATACCATCGACGACCGTCGCGAAGTGGTGATCAAGAGCCTCGATCAGAACCTCCATCCGATCCGCGGCCTGGGTGGCGCGACCATTCTGGGTGACGGCTCGATCGCGCTCATCCTCGACATCGAGGCGCTGGTTTCCTCGCCTACCCGTTTCACGCCCAAAGGACTGGCAGCATGAGCACCACCGACACCGCCAATGATCGCAAGATCGTAACCTTCTCGCTGGCCAAGCAGATCTTCGGGATCGACATGAGCGCGCTCATCGAAATCCGCGAATGGGACGAGCCGACGCCGCTTCCCAACGTGCCCAGCTTCATCAAGGGCGTGACCAACCTGCGCGGCAACGTGATCCCGGTGGTCGGCCTGGCCGAACGCCTGGGCTGGGAGCCGAGCCAGCTGCATGCGCGCTCGTGCATCCTGGTCGTCAACATCATGGGCAAGCAGGCGGGCTTCCTGGTCGACGAGGTCAACGACATCGTGGGCATCAACGTGAACGAGATCCAGCCGGCACCGGCGGTGGAGACGGCGCTCGAGGAAAGCGTGATCGCCGGCCTCGTCCGCATCGCCACCCGCGCCAAGGACGGGACCCGCGACGAGAACGGCAGCATGGTGCTGCTGCTCGACCTGAACGCGCTGAGCCTGACCAAGCATCTGGATCTCGCCGCATGAGCCCCGCCGGGGGCGCCACCGCGGCGTCCGCCGGCGCCGCGAACGCGATGGCACCGGGTCAGGTCGCGGATCTTACGCCGCGCGACTTCCAGGCCATCGCCGCGATCATGTACGAGGATGCGCGCATCTCGCTGAGCGAGGCGAAGACGACGCTCGTCCAGTCCCGCCTCGCGCGGCGGCTGCGCAAGTTCGGCCTTGCCCGGTTCAGCGACTATGTCGACCTGGTGCACAGCGACGCCGAGGAACGCCATGCGATGGTGGTGGCATTGACCACGAACCACACGCATTTCTTTCGCGAGCCGCACCATTTCGATCATTTCCGCGAGACCGTGATCCCGGTGCTCCAGCGCAAGCAGGGGCCGATCCGCATCTGGTCGGCGGGATGCTCGTCGGGCGAGGAAGTCTACACGATCGCGATGTGCCTGCTGGGGCCGAGCCGCAGCACCGCATCGTGGCTGCGCAATGCCGATGTACGGTTGCTGGCGACCGACATCGCGCCGCATGTCGTGGAGTCGGTGCAGCGCGGCGTCTACGCCGAAAACGTCGCGGCGGGAGTGCCGGAGCCGTATCGCTCGACCTGGATGAAGCCCACCCAGGGCGGGTTCATCATGGCCGAGGAAGCGCGCCAGCTCGTCACGGCCAAGGTTTTGAACCTGTTCGAACCCTGGCCGCTGAAAGCCGCCTATGATGTCATCTTCTGCCGTAACGTAATGATCTATTTCGGGGATCCCGCCAAGGAAGAGCTCGAGCATCGCTTCGTCGAGCAGCTCGCGCCCGGGTCCTTCCTGTATATCGGTCACTCCGAACGGCTGATCGGCCCGGCCGCGAGCAAGATGCGCTCGTGCGGGCACACTATTTACCAGAAGCCGGAGTCCAGGGCATGAAACCAGTTCGAACGCTTATCGTCGACGACAGCGCATCGATGCGCGCGACGCTGAAGCGCATGCTCTCCGCCGACCCAGAGATTGAAGTGGTCGGCATGGCGCCCGAGCCGTTTGCGGCGCGGGACATGATCAAGGCACTCAACCCCGACGTGCTGACGCTCGACGTCGAAATGCCGGGGATGGACGGCCTGTCGTTCCTCGAGCGCATCATGCGACTCCGGCCGATGCCGGTGGTGATGTGCTCCACGCTCACCGCGCGCGGAGCCGAGGTGACGATCGAGGCACTGCGCCTCGGCGCGGTCGACTATGTCACCAAGCCGAGCGGCACACCCGAGGACATCGAGCGCGACGCGACCCTGCTGTGCGAGAAGGTGAAAAGCGCCGCGCGCTCTGTCGCCCGCGCCGGACCCCAGCGTCTACCCGCCCAGCCCAGCGTTGGCACCGGAGGCGGCGCGGCGGCGCAGCTGATCGCGATCGGCTCGTCGACCGGCGGGGTCGAGGCGCTGTTCTCGCTGCTGCCCTCGCTGCCGGAAGATTCGCCGCCGATCCTGATCGTCCAGCACATGCCGGCCAGCTTCACGCGCAGCTTCGCGCAGCGCCTGAACGCCGAATGCCGCGTGAACGTCGTGGAAGCTACGGATGGTGCCCAGGTGACCCCTGGAACCGTCTATATTGCTCCTGGAGGCGAACGACACATGGAGCTTTCAGGTGGCGCCAATGGCAGGATCAAGCTGCTCGCCGGCGACCCCGTCACCGGCCACCGTCCGTCGGTGGACGTCCTGTTCCGGTCGGTCGCCAAGCTGGGTGCCGGTGCCGTGGGGGTGATCCTGACCGGCATGGGCAGCGACGGCGCACATGGCCTGCTCGCAATGCGCCAGGCCGGTGCCCGCACGCTGGGCCAGACCAAGGAGACCTGCGTGGTGTGGGGCATGCCCCGCGCCGCCAAGGAAGCGGGTGCGGTGGAGAAGGAAGTCGGCCTTTCGGCCATGCCGGAGGCCATCCTGAAGGCTTGTCGAGAAACGGTTAAGGTTGGGAGCGCATAACAATGCCCGCTGCATCACAGATCAAGGTGATGGTCGTCGATGATCAGACCAGTATGCGGGCGATGATCCGTCGTGCGCTGCAGGACCTGGGATTCAAGGACGTTCGCGACAAGGCGACGGCGCCCGAAGCGCTGTCCGCGATCAAGAGCGACCGCGTCCACCTCGTCATCTCCGATTACAACATGCCCGAGATGGACGGGCTGCAGTTCCTGGAGGCGGTTCGCGCCGACCCGGTGATCGGCAAGACCGTGTTCATCATGCTCACCGGCTCGTCCGACCGCGAGGTCGTGCAGAAGGCGGCGGCGCTCGGCGTGAACAACTATGTCGTCAAGCCTTTCGCGCCGGCGGCGCTGAAGGAAAAGATCGAACGCGTCTTCGGTGAGCTGACCTGATATGCGCAGAGTTTCCATCGTCCAGGGCGAGAACGCGGTCATCGCGGAGCCCCATGTCCTGATTTCGACCCTGCTCGGAAGCTGCGTCGCCGCATGCCTCTACGACCCGGTCGCCAAGGTGGGAGGAATGAACCACTTCCTGCTCGGGGAACCGGGCGCGGACCACAAGGTGTCGAGCTCGGACATGGCACGCTACGGCGTGCATGCGATGGAACTGCTGATCAACAGCATGATGGCCAAGGGCGCCTCGCGCTCGCGGCTGCAGGCCCATCTTTATGGTGGCGCCAACATCATCTCGGGCCTTGGGGGCATCGGCTCGTCCAACGCAGCCTTTGCCCGCAGGTTCATGGAAACTGAAGGGATCTCGATCGCGCATTGCGATCTCGGCGGCACCCTCGCCCGCAAGGTCGAGTTCCTGCCGCACGAGGGCAAGAGCCGCTGCACCAAGGTGGCAGAGCGCGTCCAGGAACGTCCGGTCGCCCCCCTGCCCGTTGCCGCACCCGGCGGAGAATTGGAGCTTTTCTGATGTCGTGCCTGCCCATGTCGGAACCGTCCCACGCCCAGCCCCTGCCCGGCTACGATCCGTTCGCAGGCGTGCTGCACAGCGTGATGGCCGGCGAAATCCGCGAAATCAGCAAGAAGCTGGAGGGGCTGGCCGAAGTGCTCGTCTGCGACGAGCACTTCGCCGCCAACTATCTCGAACAGCTCCAGGCGTTCGATTACCTGATCCAGCACGCCGACGAATGCGTGAACCTGCTGGAGCGGATCGCGGGCGGCGAGGATTCGCTCTCGGCGATCAGCCATGTGCGTCTCGGCGCCGTGCAGGAACGCCTGCGCAACGCGCTGAAGGGCCAGTAACATGGCCCGCGGGGGGGACGTTCGGCCGATCATCGTCAAAAAGGTCAAGAAGGTTGCCGGCGGCCATCACGGCGGCGCCTGGAAGGTGGCCTATGCCGACTTCGTGACCGCGATGATGGCTTTCTTCATGCTGCTGTGGCTGCTCGCCAATCCGGACAAGGACCGGCTGAAGGGCCTGGCCAAATATTTCTCGCCGACGATTGCCGACAGCGCCCCGGCCACGCCCGTGAGCAATACCGCGCCCGGCGCCGGTGGCCCTACCCGCCGATCCGAGGCGGATCCCAGCGCTGCCAAGGGTCAGCCGACGTTCGAGGTCGCCACCTCGGGGTCCGCGCGCGGCGGCACCGCGGATGTGCCCGCGACGATGCGGGTGATGGCGTCCGAACTGATGGTGGCGCTGGAAGCGACGCCGCAGGCCCAGGGCAAGAAGAATACCGACGTCAAGCAGGATCGCGACGGCGTGCGCATCACGCTGATGGACACCGACCAGCAGCCGATGTTCAAGGCGAACACCGCCGAACTCAACCCCTATGCCCGTCTGTTGCTCAGCAAGATCGCCTCGAAGATCGCCACGGTCGGCGCGCAGATCGCGATCGAGGGCCATACCGATGGCGCCGGCGGGCAGAGCGACGCCAATTGGCTACTGTCCGGCCAGCGGGCGCTGGCGGCACGTTCGGCGCTGATCGCCGGTGGCGTGACGCCGGATCGCTTCGCCGAAGTGGTGGCGATGGGCGCCACCCAGCCGGTCTATCCCGACCAGCCCAACCGCCCGGAAAACCGCCGCATCAGCATCGTGCTGAAGGGCCAGACCTCGGCGCTGCCGAGCGATGCCAGCTTCAAGTTCTAGGACTGCACGATGAAGAAGATGCTGTTCCTCATCGTCGCCCTGATCGCCGGCCTCGGCGCCGGCGGTGGCACCGCCTATGCGATGGTGAAGATGCTCGGTATTGGCGGCGGCGCCCCCCAGCAGGAAGCCAAGAAGGAAGAGAAGGAAGAAGCCGGCAAATTCGTGCCCACCGGGAAGGTGCTGGTGCCGCTGGTCTTCGCCGATGGCCGGCTGGCCGGCTATGCGTCGATGGACGTGCAGCTCGAGGTCGAGGAAGCCAAGGCAGAATTCGTCACCCAGCGCATGCCCCTGCTGCTCCACGCGATCAACATGCGTACCTATCGCACGCCGATGGCTGCGGGACCGGACGGCATGCTGCCGGATCTGGAAGGCTTCCGGAAGCTGGTCGACGCATCGGCGACGGAGGCGTTCGGCCCCAAGATCGTCCGCAAGGTTGCCGTTACCGGTGCAAATCCGGCCTGAGCCCACCCGTAACACTACCGGAGCCGCGACCTACCGCCGGTTTATCCTATAATACGTGCAGGGGTCGCATCGTCGTGACCCGATGGGGAGACCGACGCCGTGGGCGCAGCCGAGCATCAGTTTGAACCAGCCAGCGCCGGCGGCGACGCCTGGGCCGAGCGCGCACCGCGCACGGTAACGACGCTGATGGTGGGCAAGCTGGTCTGCGCTGGTGGCGGCGAACAACTCTGCCGGGTGCGCAACATCTCCGCCAGCGGCATGATGCTGGAGACGCCCTATCCCTTGCACGAGGGCGACCAGATCGCCGTCGAATTGCGCGGCGGGGGCGTGCTTAAGGGCAAGATCGTCTGGACCAGCGACGGCAGGGCCGGCGTCCACTTCACCACGCCGATCGACGTGGAGGACGTGCTCGCCACTGCCAAGGGCAGTTCGGCAGCGGCCCGGCTCCGCCGGGCGATTCCCCGCGCGCCACGGTTCGAGCTCACCGGGCCGGCCCGGCTGGTCTGCAACGGCGTGTCGAGCGCGGTTCGGCTCGAGAACATCTCCCTGAGCGGCGCGCGGATCCGTCTGCCCGGCCATATCGAGCTGGATCGCGTGATGACCCTGGTGATCCCGGGGCTCAAGCCGCACAGCTGCACCGTGCGCTGGAGCGACGCCGAAACCGCCGGCGTCGCCTTCCTCGAGATGATCCCCTATGCCGAACTTGCCGCCTGGCTCGGCGAGGTACAGGCGGCAGGCTGAGCCTCGCCGCCCACGGCCGTCATGCGATCGCCGCGACCGCGCGGCGGCGGCGCTGCGATGCGCCGACCATGCCCACGCCCAGGATCAGCATCACCCAAACCTGCCCCTCGGGCACCGCGCTGATGCCCAGCTGCCCGGCGATCGCCGTCGCGATTGCCTGGTGCACTTGGGTCGTCGGGTGAATGGCGTCGAAATACAGGGCGTTGCTGCAATTGGCGAGCTGCGGCGATCCACCACCCGCAATCTGGCAGGGCGTCGTCGTGTTGAGCGTGCTCGGCAGGCCGAAAGCCGCCGGGTTGGCTAGCAGGGCCTGCTCGTAGCCGAACAGGTCGAAATAATTGGACTCCACGCCAGGCATGGTTCCGAACGCCGCCGAAATCCCCTGCAGCGCGGCATTGATCTGCTGGGACCGGGCCGTCAGTTCGGCCAGCCGGCCGGGGACCGCTGCGGCAACGGCGGCCGAGGCGGGTAGCGCACCGATATCGGGCGAACCGACGATCACCACATTGCGCGCGCCCAGCGTGTAGAGCTGGCCGAGCGCGTAGGTGAAGGAATCGATCGCCGACTGAAAGCTGACCGCACCGCCGGTGGTGATCGTGTCGCGCACGTCGTTGCCGCCAAAGGTGATCAGCACCAGCGCGTTGCTGTCGATCGGCGTGCCGACCATCATGTTGTAATAGGCGATCTGGCGAACAAAGCTGGGGCTCGTTTCCGAGGGGCTGTACGCCGCGAGCGCGCCGCCGACCGCCATGTTGCGACCGCCGGCGAACAGCGCCGTCGCGGGCGTACCCGAAATCATGTCGCTCAGATAATCGGCGAAGTTGAAGCCATTGGAGAAGCGCCCGGCATAATAGCCGTCGGCAGGCTTCGCCACGCCGCCGGCCGTCGCCAGATAGGCATTTCCGGAATCGACAAGACTGTCGCCGAACACCACGAGCCCCGAATAGGAACCACCGGCCGCCCAGGCCGATGGCGAAACGACCAGCGCAATCACGGCCAGCCACCGCGCAAGAATCTTCATGACATCTCCCCTATTGTTAACAACATGTTAACTGAAAGGGCGATGTGGTGAAAGCAGCGATTTGGGTGCATGCCGAGCCGTCGGCGCTCGGCGCTTCTGGAGGGCGAAGGATCAGACCTGGATGTCGAGCTTGGCCAGTTCGACGCGGACGCGCAGGTCTATTTCCCGCATCAGTTCGGCGAGCATCGGCTCTTCGGGCGTCGGCACGGTTTGCGTCCATGCCGAGATATCGCGCAGCCGCGCGACATTCGGCGTGCCTGCCACCAGTTCCTTGTGCAGCCGATCCAGCGCGTCGATGCCCCGCTCGGCATCACGGGCCTGCTTGCGGCGTCGCTCGGCAATCGGATTATTGACGGCAATCGCGACCAGCGCCTGTACGCTGGTCGCAGGAACTGCACCCGGCACGGCCAACGGCTGGTGCGGAGCGGCGACCGGCTCCTCGGCGGGGTTCGCATAGCCGGACACGGACTTGGGCAACGCCGCCAGCAGGTTGCGTGCCATCATCGGTGTCAGGCTGTCGATACGCACGAAATCAGGCCCTCTCAAGCCATGTTGGCTCTCCTCTTCCTATAAGACGAGTAGCGTTAATTTTCCACTTGGCCCGAGAGGTTTATGTATCGTCTCTCCGCATCGTTCCTGGCGCTCGCGCTGGCCTTCGTCGGCGCACCCCAGGCGATGGCCCAGACGCGGATCAAGGACATCGTCGACGTCGAGAATGTCCGTGAAAACCAGCTGGTAGGCTATGGCCTGGTGGTCGGTCTCGCCGGTACCGGCGATCGCATCCGCAACGCACCCTTCACCGAGGAATCGATGCAGTCGATGCTCGAGCGCATGGGCGTGAACATCCGCGGCACGCAGATGCGCACGCAGAATGTCGCCGCCGTCTCGATCACCGCGACGATGCCGCCATTCTCGCGCTCCGGCTCGCGGATCGACGTCCAGGTCTCTGCGCTCGGTGACGCCACCAGCCTGCAGGGCGGCACGCTGATCGCCTCCTCCTTGCGCGCGCTGGACGGCGAGATCTATGCGGTGGCGCAAGGACCGGTCGCGGTGTCCGGCTTCAAGGGTCAGGGTGCCGCCGCCAGCGTGAGCCGCGGCGTCACGACTTCCGCGCGCATCGCCGGTGGCGCAATCATCGAGCGCGAGGTGCCCTATCAGCTGCGCTCGGCGAACAGCCTGAAGCTCGCGCTCAAGAACCCCGATTTCACCACCGCCGATCGCATCGCCCGCGCGATCAACGGCCGCTATCCCGGTGCCGCGCAGATGCTCGATCCGGCGACCGTGGAGGTCCGTCCGTCCGGCCAGTTCGCCGGATCGGTCATCGATCTCGTGACGCAGCTGGGCGACCTCGAAGTGAAGGTCGATCAGCCGGCCAAGGTGGTCATCAACGAAGCCTCGGGCACGGTGGTGATGAACAGCGACGTCCGCATCACGCCGGTGGCGATCGCGCAAGGGGGCCTCACCATCTCGGTCACCGAAGCGCCGCAGGTCTCGCAACCGGCCCCCTTCTCGCAGGGCCAGACGACGGTGGTGCCGCGCACCCAGGTGCAGGTGAACGACGGCAACGGCGCCAGCCTCGCCGTAATCAACGGCCCTTCGCTCAAGGCGCTGGTAAGCGGGCTCAACACGCTTGGCGTGTCGCCGCGGGACCTGATCACCATCCTGCAGGCGATCAAGACCGCCGGCGCGCTCCAGGCCGAAATCGAGGTGCAGTAATGACCGACCTCTCCCCCCTCCCCGCCGCCGCATCGGCGACCACGCTGGCCAAGCCGCTGCCCAAGGTCGATCCGAAGAACGCCAAGACCGCGCAGGAATTCGAAAGCGTTTTCCTCGGACAGATGACCCAGCTGATGCTGCAGAGCGTCCAGCAGGACGAACAGTTCAGCGGCGGCAACGGCGAAGAAATCTTCCGCGGCGTGCTCGCCGAAAAACTCGGTGCCGAAATGGCGCGCCGCGGCGGAATCGGGCTCGCACCCCATGTACTCGACCAGATCCTCAAGCTTCAGCAAGGACAGCAATGATCACCCAGCTCGTCGACGCGATGGTTTCCCTCACCGCTCTGATGGAAGAGGAAAGCGAACGCCTTTCGCGCTCGCCCTACATCCCCGAGCTGGGCGAGATCGCCAATGCCAAGCTGCGCCTGGCCGGCCGGGTCGAGGCCGAGGTGGCGCGGCTCAAGCGCGAGAGTCCGGACGACTGGCTGGAAACCCTGGATCCGCAAGCACGTGAGACGCTGTCGGAGGCCAGCCGCGCGCTGCGCGACGCATCGATCGTCAACTCGCGAATATTGTCGCGGCAGATCGAATTGTCTGCCGAGATGATGGCGGCAATTGCTGCGGAAGCACAGCGGCTCACCGGCAGCCGCACCACCACCTACAGCGCCTGCGGTGGCTTGGCCGGCGTCGACGCGCCAGCGCCCATCTCGGTAAATGCGCGTTTGTGAAGGTTTTTCGACTCGCGGCAGCGCGGGAGGTCCGCGCTGCACCGCGACACGCTTCGTCTCATTTCAGGGCATGACAAATCTTCTACTTCGCCAGAAACATACCCTAAGCGACTGCTTTTGCTCCTGAATCCTGCCCCCATCTTCAAGATCACTAATATCTAGTAAATTGAGCGCGTTACGGTATAAAGAAGATCGACAGCGCGTATGGGAATGATGTGTCTGCGCCCGCATACAATGGGCGACCCCCACACGGCTGGATTTGGCTTGAGGGAGGTGTTCAACATGAAGCGTTTCAAGGCCCTGGTGGCCAGCGTGGCGGTTATCGCCGGCGCACAGTTTTTCGGCAGCGTCGCACAGGCGGCGACCCTGGTCACCTGCGTGAAGGCGACCTGCTCCTATTCGGCGGCTACCCAGACCGGCAGCGGCGCCTCTACGGCGCTTGCCAAGGGCACCAAGGCGAAGCCGACGACCGCAACCTCGTCCTTCAGCATTGTGCTGCCCTCGGCCGGCACGTTCGAGATCAGCGTCACCCCGAGCGGAAACGGCCCCAGCGGCACCGGCCTGTCCTTCACGTCGCTGGTGTTCAACGGCGTGACGATCGCGAACCCGGCGCAGGGTTTCATCTACAGCTTCGCCGTAGCGAAGGCGGGTACGTACGACTTCGCGGTGTCGGCCTCGAACAACGCGAACAAGGCGATTGCCTTCTCGACGAGCTACAGCTTCGCTGGCGTTCCGGAGCCGGCCACCTGGGGTCTGATGATCGCGGGCGTCGGCATGGCCGGTGGTTCGCTGCGTCGTCGCCGCAGCACCCGCATCGCGATCGCCTGATCGACCGACCTTCGAATGACAAAGGGGGTCGCGAGTATACTCGCGGCCCCTTTTCATTGTACCATCGACAGGGAGCCCGGCAGCTCAGCCGCTGCTTCCCTTGCCCACTGCCGTCTTCAGCAGCAGCATCTGCTTGCGATAGATGTTGGTCATCGCCGTGAAGTCGGCCTGGACCTTGCCCATTTTAAGCAACTGGTCTTCGAGCGTGACATTGTTGCCGTCCGGCTTGGTCTCGCTGACATCCTTGTCGAGCACGAGCCCGCTGCCGACCGGCTGGGTCGCACCGAGATTCTTCATCGCGCCGGTAAGTTCGACGCGAGGCCGCGCGACGCTCACGCCCCCTGCCCCCTGCAGCAGATCGCCGAAATTGGGTTCGGAGACGTCGCGCGACTTGTAGCCGGGCGTCTCGCTGTTGGCGAGATTCTGCGCAATGACCTGCTGGCGCTGCGAGAGGTTCTGCATGCGCAGCTGGATGGCGGATAGGATCGACGGCATGTCGGACATGGATTGAAAACCCCGCTTTACGAACTGGTCGTCTGCAGGCGCGAGAGCGCCGCCTGATAGTTTTTCAGCTGCGCCTGCTCGACGGCCGTCGATGATTTCCCGGTCTTGGTATTGGTCTTGGTACCGTCGACCAGCTTCGCCTTGCTGTCATCCCAATATAGAGAGCGATAGGCGGTCTGGGTCATCGAGATGGCATCTTTGATCTTGCCGAGCGCGACCTTCGCGCTGTCGAGCGAGGACAGGCTGAGCGCCTGCGAGAGATCCATGCCGTAATTCCCGCCGGGCCGCACCTTGGGCGCAGAGGACGAGACCGTTGCCGCCGTGGAGATGCGCTGGGGTTCGATCCCAAGCTTGGCCAGCGCATCGCTGCCGTCCTGGCCGGACAGCAGCTGGAGCTCATGGCCCGCCTTCATCGTAATGCGCAGCGACTGCACGCCGTTTACGGTAGTCGCGGTAACGGTACCCTTCGATGCGCCGATCATCCCCTGGATGCGGTCGGCGATCGTCTTCAGCGTGTCGCCTTTCTCGATCGTAACCTTGCGCACGGCAAGGTCATCGGCCTTGATCGAGAAATAGTCGCCGGCCCGCAGCGTGGTCTGCGTTGTCACCTTGTCCGAAACGGTCGGATTGATCGTGCCCCGGCCGAAGCCCAGCGCGGACACGGCGGTGTCGCCGCCCTTGTCCGCGGCGACCCGCACGGGCTCGGTGCGCAGCAGTGCCTGCCCGAACTGATTGGTGTTCTCGATCGTGCCGGTCGCGGGATCGAGACGGCTGACAAAGCCGTCGACCGCACCGCGCTTGGTGGCGCCCAGGTCGCCCGTCGTGCGACCGCCGACGTAGAGCTTGCCGTTCAGAAAGGCGAGGCTGTCGACCTGATCGTCGGCGCTGGTGCCGATATAGGTCGTGCTGGCCGTCGTGAAGCCGGCATCGATTCGGGTAACGAAGCCGTCGCGGCCGCCGCTCGTGCTGTTCACCTGCGTCCCGGGGATCGCGCTGTCGGTCGCGCCGCCCACGGCGATGCTGCCATCATCCGCGACTGCGATCGCCCGTGCATCGGCCGACCCCAGGCTGATGCTGCCGAGATCCGTCGACAGCGACGTCGCCTGCATCTTCATCACACTCGACGCGCCGTTCTGCGATACGAGCGCGAGCAGGTTGCCGTCCCTGTCCATTGCCAGGCTGCTGATCGTGTCGCTGCCGCCGCTGTCGATCTTGCGGCGCTCGGCAACCTTCCCGCTCGCGTCGATCCGCGTCACCATCGCATCGCCGCCATCCTTGTTGGCGGCGCGGCCCGCGACGAACACCGATCCATCGGCCCCGATCGTCATCGCCTGCGCGGTATCGCTGCCGATCGCGCTGACCACGGTCGAGAATTGCTCGTCGCCATTGGCGGCGTATTTGGCGACCACCATGTCGCCATCGGCGGTGATGCCGTTGAAATTGCCCGTCACCGTGCCGGCGACGACGACGCCGCCATCCGGGGCAATCGAGACCGCCGCACCGGTGGCGGCACCTGCCGCGCCCAGATTGCGCTGCCACACGACCTTGCCGGTACTGTCCATCTTGGTGAGGAACAGGTTGTTGTCGCCATCGGACAGATTGGCGCCGAGATCGCCCTTGGTGGTGCCGACGACATAGCTGAAGCCCTGCCCGTCGGTGGCAACCGCGGCGGCATCGGTGCTGGCATAGACGTTGCTGGTGGTCGACTTGCTGGTCTGCACCTTGCCGTCCATGTCGACGGTGGTGGTGGTGACGGTCGTCGTCTTCTTCGCGGCGACGTTCTGCGCGGTCGCCTGGCGATCCAGTGCCTGGATCGTTCCCATCGCCACGCTGCTGCTGGTTCCGGCGGGATCGTTCAGGCGGAACACCTGCGTTGCAGTCGGCGCGTCGAGCGCGGTCTGCCCGGTGGTGACGACCAGCGAGTCCTTGGCGTCGACCTGGTCGAGGCTCACCTGCTCCAGACCATCGGCCGTGGTAAGCTTTAGGCCCCACTTGCCGTTGGCATATTCCGGCTGGAACCGTGCCAGCCAGCGCGAGACCGGATCACCCTTGCTGTCGGTGCGCACCGAGCCATCGTCATTGTAGATCAGCTGCGAGCTGATCTGCGCGTTCAGCGCCTCGGATACGGACTTGAGCGTGGGCGGCTGCGGCCCCTGCGCGAGGTCGACCGTGAAGTTCTGGGTGAGGCCCGGGCGCGTGAGGGTAATCTTGAACTGCTCGGTGCCGGTCAGGCCAGGCAGGGGATCGTCGCCCTTGCTGACAAGCGGCGTACCATGGGTCTCATACTGGTTGGCGGATTTGAGCTGGCTGGTCGTGGCGCTGGTGCTAGGCTTGCCGAACGCCAGGTCCACCAGGTCCGACGGCGCGGTCGCCAGATATTTCTGGAGATCGGCAAGGCCCTTGGAAAAGGCCTTTTGATACTGGGCGCGCTGGGCATCGGACGTGGTGGTGTTGGTCGCCGCCTCGGCAAGGACGCGCAACTGGTCCAGCGCCTTGTACGAAGTGAAGGTGGTCTTCACGTCCCCGCTCAGCAGATTGCCGGCGCTGTCGGAGCTGACTTCGCTCACCAGCGTGCGGGAGGCGAGGATCGAGGCAAGCTGCGAGGTGACGGACGTCGTGGAGGTCGTGTCTTTCCAGGGCGGGGTCGTGGGATCGAGCGTGTATTGCGCCTTGGCGGTGCGGACCGCCTTGCTTTCGAAGCTAATCGCGGTCGTGTTCGCGGAGGTGAAGGCGTTCGACCCGCTGAGCAAGCTCAGCCCGATGAGATTTGAAGATAAATTAACCATCGTCCGATCCGTCCCTTCCCCCAACAACTCTATAATAGAGGGAAGCGCGGCCCTCGCGGTGCGCGCGGACCATTTTCCGCAGGGATGAGCATGGCTTCTGTCGCCACGGTGGGTGAACCGCCCGAACTGAAGAAATTCTCCGGACCGCAGCGCGCGGCCGCGCTGATGCTCGCACTGGGCAAGGAGCATGGTGCGCCGATCTGGGACCAGCTCTCCACCGACGAGATCAAGGAGCTTTCCTCGACGATCGCCAGCCTCGGCCGCATCCCCAGTGCCGTCGTCGAATATCTGCTCGTCCAGTTTACCGGCGAAGTGGCGAGCATGGCCTCGCTCCACGGCAGCTACGAAACGACCGAGCGCCTGCTCGCCGGCATCTTGCCGAGCGACAAGGTGAAGGACATCATGGAGGACATTCGTGGTCCTTCGGGTCGGACGATGTGGGACAAGCTCTCCAACGTCTCGGAGACCGTGCTGGCCGGTGCGCTCAAGCAGGAATATCCGCAGACCGTCGCGGTCATTCTCTCCAAGCTGCGGCCGGATCACGCCGCGCGCGTGCTGGCCGAGCTCCCGCGCGAGTTCGCCGTGGACGTCATCATGCGCATGCTCCGCATGGACACGGTGCAGAAGGAAGTGATCAACCAGGTCGAGCAGACGCTCAAGACCGAGTTCATGACCAACCTTTCCCGCTCGCAGAAGCGCGATCCCCATGAGAGCATGGCCGAGCTGTTCAACTCGCTCGATCGCTCGACCGAGGAAGCGATGCTCACCGCGCTCGATGCCAAGGCGCCGGAAAGCGCCGAGCGCATCCGCGCGCTGATGTTCACCTTCGAGGATCTCGCCAACCTGCTGCCGCCGGCAATCGCCGCGATCGTCCGCAATGCCGACAAGCGCGAGATGGCACTGGCGCTGAAGGGGGCTCCGGACCAGCTGAAGCAGATGTTCTTCAACGCAATGACCGAGCGCGCCGCCAAGCTGATGCGCGAGGACATGGCCGGCATGGGGCCGGTGCGAGCGCGCGATTGCGAAGAGGCCCAGTCGAGCCTCGTCCGCCTGGCCAAGGACCTCGCCGACCGCGGCGAGATCCTGCTGGTCGACCCGAAGTCCGACGACGCGATGATTATCTGAGGAGCATGGCAGCATGAGCATCCATGTCGAGCGGTTCGCCTTCGACCGCGTGTTTTCCGCCCCGGTGTCCGAAAAAAAGCTGGTCGACGAAGACGCGCTGATCGAGCTCGCCGCGCTGCGTGCCGAAGTCGCGCTGCTCAAGGCAGATCAGCAGGCCGTGATCGACAAGGCGCGTGCCGAGGGCTTCGAAGCCGGGCTGGCCCAGGCGCGCGCCGAACGCGAAGTCGCGCTGCTCAGCGCGGTGGATGCGCTGCATGCCGGCATCGAGGTGATCGATGCCCAGTTCACCGAGATCGCCGAGCGCGTCACCAGCGAAGCGACCGAAGTCGCGCTCGCCGCAGCCGATCACATTGCCGCGCGGGCAATCGAGCGGGCGCCGGGCGAGGCGATCGATGCCGCGATCGGCCGCGTACTCGGTCAGGTCGCGCGCGGCACCGAACTGCAGGTCCGCGTCCACCCTGATCTGGTCGACGACATCGAAGCGAAGATCGCCGATCGCCAGTCGAAGGACCGCCGCAAGCTGAGCCTGACCGTCGCGCCGGATGCCACGCTGGCGATGGGCGATGCGCTGATCAACTGGGACGAAGGCGGGCTGGCGCTCAATGCGCAGCAGCGCCGCGACGCGGTGGCTGCCGAGCTGGAGAGCCTGCTGCTCCACTAAGGATGGCGGCGGAACAGCCCGTGCCACGGTCGGTTAATACCCTTCGCAACCTCGCAGGGGATTTAACATGCAGCAGCCCGTCCGCTTCTCGCCGTCCGTCGAACAGCCTCAGCCCGACGAGGCGGAGACGATCGCCGGGCTGAAGGAACAGTTCGAGAAAATCCTCGACACGACCTCGCAAGATTATCAGCATGCGGTGCGCTCGGTGCATGCCAAGGGCCATGGCCTGGCGCGCGGCACCTTCACCGTCGCGCACGGCCTGCCGCCCGAGCTGGCGCAGGGGCTGTTTGCGACGCCCGGCAGCCACGAGGCGATTTTGCGCTTCTCCACCAATGCAGGCGACATCCTGGACGATTCCATTCGCCTGCCGCGCGGCGTCGCGCTGAAGGTGCTGGGCGTCGAGGGCGAGCGTCTCCCCGGCAGCGAAGGCGATACGACGCAGGACTTCGTGATGGTCAATGCCCCCGCCTTCGCCGCGCCTGACGCCAAGAAGTTCCTGGGCAATCTCAAGCTTCTTGCCGCAACGACCGACAAGGCGGAAGGTGCGAAGAAGCTGCTGTCGGCGGTGCTGCGCAGCTTCGAGGCCGCACTGGAAGCGGTGGGCGGCAAGTCTGCACTGCTCAGCACGCTCGGCGGCGCGCGCCCGGTCCATCCGCTGGGCGCCACCTATTTCAGTCAGACGCCATATCGCTACGGTGACCATATCGCCAAATTCCAGCTCGTCCCCGTCTCCGGGATCAAGGCGTTCGCGGACGAGACGATCAATGCCACCGGCCGACCCGATGCGATCCGCGAGGCGGTGAACGAACTGCTCGTCGAGCAGGGCGGCACCTGGGAGTTTCGCGTGCAGCTTTGCACCGATCTCGAAGCCATGCCGGTGGAGGACGCATCGGTTGCCTGGGACGAGGACGCCAGCCCCTACCGCACCGTCGCCACGCTCGAGGTCGCGCCGCAGCGGGGCTGGGTGCCGGGCGAAAGCGACCGGATCGAGGACCGGCTCTCCTTCGCGCCCTGGCACGGCCTGGCGGCGCATCAGCCGCTGGGCGGCGTCAACCGCGCGCGGAAGGAGACATACCAGTTTTCCGCAGACTATCGCGGCCGGTTCAACGGCTGTCCGATGCACGAACCTCGCGCGCTCGACGATCTCACGATCGAGGCCTGACGCGACACGGGCCGCTCCCTGAGGAGCGGCCCCGATGCGTTCGGCTTCAGCCTTCGTGCGGAGTACGCGGATGCGGCGCCGACCGTGACTGCGGCGGCTGCGGACGCGGACGCGCCTGCGCTGCACGTGCCGCGGCTTGTACTTGGGCCCTGGCCTCGGCCTGGGCGCGCTGCTGTTGCGCTGCCTGCGCCTTTTGTTGCGCCGATGCTCGGGCCTGCGTCTGTCGCTGCTCTGCCACGGCGCGCTGGCGCGCCTGAGCCTGTTGTTGCTGCTGCGCACGCATGCGCGCCTGCTGCTGCTGGACCGCTCGCTGCTGCGCCTGCTGCTGCTGTGCGGTACGCTGCCTTGCTTGCTGCTGGCGCTGGATCTGCAGGTCGCGCGCGCGCTGCGCCGCTTGCGCCTGCTGTTGCTGCTGTACCTGGCGCTGGACGGCTTGCTGACGGTCACGTTGCTGCGCGGCGGCCTGTTGTTGCGTGCGCTGCTCCGCGGCGCGCTGCTGTGCGACGCGTTGTGCCTGCTGCTGGGCAGCCCGTTGGCGCGCTTGCTGGTCGGCAAGCTGGCGCTGCGCCTGCTGCAGCGCCGCTCGTTGCTGGGCCTGTCGCTGCTGGGCCTGCCGCTGTTGTTCCAGTGCCTGCTGCTGCTGGGCCTTGGCACGTTGCTCGGCCTGCGCACGGCGCTGTGCCTCGAGCTGCGCCTCGCGCTGGGCGGCCTGCCGCTGTGCCTCGGCCTGGCGCGTGCCGTCACCGCCCAACCAGCCGGGGATCCAGCCGCGACGCGGTGCTGGCGGCGGGGCCGGCGGCGCATAGGCGACCGGCTGGGGCGCGGGGCTACGAAAGCCTTGCTGCTGCCACGCGGCAAAACGCT
The DNA here is from genome assembly GCF_025960285.1 of Sphingomonas sp. R1. GTDB lineage: Bacteria > Pseudomonadota > Alphaproteobacteria > Sphingomonadales > Sphingomonadaceae > Sphingomonas. The sequence goes on from NZ_CP110111.1 coordinate 1,546,978, forward strand.
GTGCTACGATCGCGCGCCGCTGCCGTTCCTCCTGCCACGCAGCCTGTTCCTGCGCGGCGTGCGCCCGGCGATACGCCTGCCAGTCGGCCTGGCGTGCCTGTGCTTCCGCCCATTGCGCATTCGCCGCCGCGATCTCGGCCCGGCGCGCCGCCCAGTTCGCGGCGACGACGCCGCGATGCTCGCGTTCACGCGACAGGCGATAGAGATATCCCGCCCGGTCATAATAGCGGGATGCGGTGTCGACCCGGCCGTAATAGGCATTCGATGGCAACAGGTCGCCGCCGGCGTCATACACCGCCACGAGGTTGTCGCCCGAATAGGCATAGCTATAGTCGGGATCGCGCACGAGGTACGGCGCGTCCGAGCCCGGCTGGTAGTAATAATAGCGGTAGCCGCCATCGATCGGCTCTGCATAGCGACGGTCGCCGAGGCTCGTCTGCCAAACCCAGGGCGATACGTTGCCGTCGTCATAGGCATAGTCGGGCGGTGCGTCGCCGATCGCGTTCGCCACTCCATCGGCGCGATCCAGATAGGCATAGGCGTCGCGCCGCTGGGCAACGTGCGCCACGCGCACGCGCCGGGTCGCCGGCAGCGCCTCGGCCGGCGGGGCGGCCGGAAGCGCAGTCGCTGCGCCGGGTTGCAGGGGAACGGCGGCGGGCAGCGCCGGCAGCGCCGCGCCCATGTTCGCCGCCGCGGCATTGCCTGCGGCAGGATCTGCGGTCGTACCCGAAGGGGAGCAGCCGGCCAGCGCCAGCGCGATCACGCTGGCCGTGACCAAGGCCGGGCGTTTCCAATGATCCGACATGACACCTCCTCAATAGCCGCCCTTGCCGTCGCTTGTGCGCCCCTATGGCTGAACCCGCGCTGGGGCGGCCGTTCATCGGCCGTCAAACGTCCGTCCGAGCGTTGGGATGCCGATGCGCGGTCAGCGCATGCGGCGGAGCTGATCGCCCACCGTGCGCACCGACAGCCCACTTGCCGCCACGATGTCGAGCAGCGCTTCATGCTCGGCTGCGGACACGGCACCATCCGCCTCGGGCCCGTCACCGACCTGATGGAACACCAGAATCGCCCAGTGCCGCGCCGCGCGGGCGCGCTGCAAATAATTGAACACGTCGAGCGGCTGGGCATCATAGCCCACCGCCAGCGCCTGCAGGCGGAACGGATGTTGCCGCACCCAGCCCGCCGGATTGGGCGGACCTTCGCTGTTGCGCGCACTCTGGATGCGCAGCCGACGCAGCATCGCCTCGTACCGTGCGCGCTCGACATTGGCGGTACCCGGACCCAGGTCGGTGACGTCGCAGGGATAGGCGAAGTCGCGCGCCCTGCCCGGCCCGGCCACGCGATCCAGCCATGCCTCGAGCGGCTTGAACTCGCGATCCGCATAGGCGCGCGCGCTTAGCGTCCCCAGATTGCAGGAGTGGCTGACGGTGTGTGCGCCAAGTTCATGCCCGCGCGTGGGCAGCCGCGCCCAGTCGTCGGCACGGTCGACGATATTGTCCCAGGTCACGTAGAACGTGCCATGCATCCCGCGCCGTTCGAGCGCAGGCACCGCGGTGTCGAGCTGTGAGGAAAGGCCGTCATCATAGGTCAGGCTCACCGCACCCGCATCGGCCTCCGCGGTCGCGGCTGCGGCTGCGGCCTTCGGCATCAGCAACAGCGTTGCCAGTCCAGTGGCGAATCCTCGCCTGTTCGTTTCCATTTTCTGTCCCCTGGCTCGACGCTGGCGCGCAAACGGCCCTCGACCCGATTGGTTCACCCGGCACGCAAGGCACCAGCTTCTCGTGCGTTGCTAGGCAAAAAATTCCCACCCGGCAGAAACTGCCGTCCCACCCCCTTTCTATAAAGCTAACAACAAGGGGCATTCCGCGCCCCGTAGCTAGTGCATGGGGCTGCTTTGGAAGCGATCAAGAATCTGGTGACGCAACTCGGCACCAAGCGGCTCGCGATGATGGGCGGTGTGGCGTTCGCGCTGCTCGCGGCGCTGACCGTGGTGGCGATGAGCAGCTCCAAGTCGAACATGGGCTATCTCTACACCGATCTCGATCCCGCCGCGGCGTCGACGATCACCGAGAAGCTGAAGGCGCAGAACGTTCCCTACACGCTTTCCGCCGACGGCACCGCGATCATGGCGCCCGAGGACAAGCTCGCCCAGCTGCGCATGAGCATGGCCAGCGAGAAGCTCGGCGGCAAGATCGGCTATGAGGTGCTGGACGAGGAGCAGCCCTTCGGCGTTTCCGCCAGCCGCGCCAAGATGAACGAGACGCGCGCGATTGAAGGCGAACTCGCCAAGTCGATCCAAACCATCCAGAATGTAAGCGCCGCCCGCGTGCACATCGTGATGCCGGAGCGCGCGATGTTCGCCACCGAGAGCCGCAAGGCGACCGCCGCGGTGACGGTGAAGACCAAGGGGCATATGGGATCGGAGCAGATCGCCTCGATCCGCTACCTCGTCTCGTCTTCCGTGCCCGAGCTTTCGCCTGACGCCGTCTCGGTCGTCGACCAGACCGGCGCGCTGCTCGCCCGCGCGGGCGACCCAGATACCGCCGGCGCTGCCGATGCCGACGAGCGCCAGCAGGCGGTCGAGGGCAAGCTGCGCGACGAGATCGAGGCGCTGCTCCAGCCGATCGTCGGCGAAGGCAAGGTCCGCGCCGAGGTTTCCGCTCAGATCGACCGTGACCAGACCCGCGAGGAATCGAACGTGTTCGATCCCGACAAGCAGGTCGTCGCGCGCCAGGTCAGCGTCGAGACCGGTGACCAGAACAAGGAAAGCGACGCAGGTCCGCAGACCACCTCGGTCGCCAACCAGCTGCCCGATGCCAAGGCCAATCCCGCCGCCCCCGGCAGCTCGCGCCAGTCGGCCAGCAACCAGACCTCCGAGGACACGACCTACTCGAACAGCTCGACCCGCACCGTCACCGTCCGGGCGCCCGGAAAGGTCACCCGCCTCACCATCGCGGTGATGGTCGATGGCGGCCCGAAAGGACTGCCGGCCGACCAGATCCAGCGCCTGCAGCGCCTGGTCGAGAATGCCGCCGGCATCGATACCCAGCGCGGCGACAGCGTGGTGGTGGAGAGCATGCCCTTCTCGGCCGTGCCGGTGGAGGAGACCAAGGAAAGCATCTTCGCCAAGCTGCCGATGGACAAGATCTGGACCTTCCTCCAGCTCGCCCTGATCGCCGGTGTCGGCCTGCTCGCGCTGCGCATGCTCAAGCCCAAGCCCGAGCCGCTGCCGATCGAGCCCGAGGTGACGATGCTGGAAGCCCAGCAACAGTCGGAAGAGATGCGCCAGCTGACCGCGCGCGCTGCCGATGGGGATCCCGAAGCCCTTCAGCAGCTCGAGCAGATGACCGCCGGCGACACGCCGCTGCTCGATCAGGAAATCGCCCTCGCCCAGGTGGATGGGCGGATCAAGCTCTCCGCGCTCAAGCGGATCGGCTCGGCCATCGCCGCGAGCCCGCCTGAGGCGGCCTCGGTGATCCGCCAGTGGATGAACGCATAGGATTTTTGCAGATGAACATCGATCCCCACGACATCATCCCGTCGGACGGCCCCGAGCCCCAGCCGGCCCCCGCCCCCGATTTCGAGGACTTCGAGCTTCCCGGCAGCACGCCTGATCCCCATGCCGCCGCGGCGGGCCTGGAAGCGGTGCACGACGTGCCGGTAAAGGTGCAGGCCGTGCTCGGCCGCGCGCGGATGCCGATCGGCGACCTTCTGGCGCTCAGCTCGGGCACCGTGCTCGAACTGGATCGCCGGGTCGGCGAACCGGTCGATATCTTCGTCAACGACCGGCTGATCGCCCGCGGCGAAGTCGTCCTGATCGACAATGCGCTGGGCGTCACGCTCACCGAAATCGTGCGGCCCGATCGCTGATGAACAGTGCAATCCGCATGCTGCTGATCGGCGCACCCGGCAGCGAATTCCGTCTTGCGGCCGAGCTGGCGCGCAGCGCCGGCGCCGAAGTGGCGATGGCCGATACGCCGGGCGACGGCCTGATCCAGCTGCGCCAGGGCGGCGCCGATCTGGTGATGATCGACGTCGAAGGCGACATCGCCGGCTTCATGGCGAGCATCCGCAGCGAGCGCTTCACCATCGCGGTGCTTGCCTGCGGCATCGACGCTCCGGCCGAGCGCGCCGTCGCGGCGATCCGCGCCGGTGCCCGGGACTATGTGCCCCTCCCCCCGCAGCGCGAGTTGATCGCCGCCGCCATCGCTTCGGTGGTGGAGCGCAAGGCCCCGGCCTGGATCGGCGGCCACCCCGCGCTTGCCCGCGCGCTCTCGCTCGCCGCCGGTGTTGCGCCGAGCGGCGCGCCGGTGCTGATCACCGGCGAGAAGGGCAGCGGCAAGGAAATGATGGCGCGCGCGGTGCACGATGCCTCCGGCCGGCCGCAGCCGATGCTGGTCGCCGAATGCGCCGGCGTCGCGCCCGACGTGCTGGAATCGGAGCTGTTCGGCCATGAGGCCGGCGCGTTTCCCGGCGCCGTCGCCCGCCGCATCGGCCGACTGGAAAAGGCCGGCCACGGCACGGTGCTGCTCCGCGAGGTGGGCATGCTGTCGCCTGCGCTGCAGGCCAAGCTGCACGACGTGCTGCAGAAGCAGCAATTCCGCCGGCTCGCCGGCAACGATATCATTCCGTTCCACGCGCGACTGATCGCCACGTCGAGCCTCAATCTCGACGCGCTGGTCGACAGCGGCACCTTCCGCGCCGACCTGCTGGTGCGGCTTGGCCTGGTCCGCGTCGAAGTGCCGCCCCTGCGCGCCCGTGGGGAGGACATCCTCGCCCTCGCACGTTACTTCGCCAAGCGCCATGCCGAAGTCGACGGCGTGCCCGCGCGCGCCTTTACCGACGAGGCGCTGGCGCTGCTCCAGCGCTACAGCTGGCCCGGCAACATCCGCGAGCTCGACGAGACGGTCCACCGCGCCATCCTGCTCGGCCGCGGCGCGGCGATCACCCCGGGCGATCTGGTGCGCGCCGACGGCACGCCGCTCGCCGACCTGAATGCCGATGCCAACGCGCTCGACATCAACAGCCTGGTCGGCCGCACGGTGGAGGAAGTGGAACGCGAGCTGATCCTTCAGACGCTGGAGCGCTGCCACGGCAACCGCACCTCGGCGTCCAACATCCTCGGCATCTCGGTGCGGACGATGCGCAACAAGCTCCGCAGCTTCATCGAGGCGGGCATCGCCGTCTCGCCTGCGCCCTGATCCTTCCAGCGACCCGGTAACCGCTTATGCCCCCCGTTGTCCTGAACCTGTTCCAACGCATCGGCGCCAATCGCGACATGGCGCTGGCCGGTGGCGTGATCGCGATCATCGCGATGCTGATCCTGCCGATGCCGGGCTGGCTGCTCGACATGGGGCTGGCCCTGTCCATCACCCTGTCGGTGATGATCCTGATGACGGCGCTGTTCATCGAGAAGCCGCTGGAACTCAGCGCCTTCCCGACGATCCTGCTGATCGCGACGATGCTGCGGCTCGGCCTCAACCTGGCCTCCACGCGCCTCATCCTCGGCCACGGCCATGAGGGACATGACGCGGCCGGCGGCGTGATCGGGGCCTTTGGCGAGTTCCTGATGGGCGGCGAGACCGTGATCGGCCTCACCATCTTCATCATCCTTGTCGTCATCAACTTCGTCGTCATCACCAAGGGCGCAGGCCGCATCGCCGAAGTCGCCGCACGCTTCAGTCTCGATTCCATGCCCGGCAAGCAGATGGCGATCGACGCCGATCTTTCGGCCGGCATGATCAACGAGGAACAGGCCAAGGCCCGCCGCGCCGAAGTGGAGGCCGAAAGCGGCTTCTACGGCGCGATGGACGGTGCCTCGAAGTTCGTGAAGGGCGATGCGATCGCCGGCCTGCTGATCACCGCGATCAACATCGTCGTCGGCCTGGGCATCGGCGTGATCTCGCACGGCGTGCCGGTGGCCGAGGCGTTCCGCACCTATACCGTGCTTACCGCCGGCGACGGCCTGGTCAGCCAGATCCCGGCGCTGATCGTCTCGACCGCCGCCGGTCTGCTCGTCTCCAAGGGCGGCGTGGCGGGCAAGACCGGCGCGGCGCTCGGCGACCAGCTCGGCCGCTATCCCAAGGCCTTCGGGATGGTCGCCTTCCTGATGGGTGCGCTGGCGCTGATGCCGGGCCTGCCCTTCATCCCCTTCGCCGCCTTCTCGGCCCTGTCGGGCTATGCGGCCTGGGAGATGTCGAAGCGCGCCCGTGCGAAGGAGGCCAAGGCGCGTCTCGCCGCCGCGCAGGAAGTGGCCCAGTCCCAGGCGATCGAGCAGCCGATCTCGCAGACGCTGGCGATCGACGCGGTGCGTGTCGAGATCGGCTACGCGCTGCTGCCGATGATCAACGACGACACCCGCGAACCGCGGCTCGACGATCAGGTCCGCGCGCTGCGCCGCCAGATGGCGACCGAGTTCGGCTTCGTGCTGCCCTCGGTGCGGATCATCGACAATATGGGCCTGAAGCCCAACGAATATGTCATCTCGATCAAGGAGACCGAGGCGGCGCGCGGCGACATCCGGCTCGAGAAGCTGCTGCTGATCAATCCGGGTGGCGGTCCCGTCGGCCTGCCGGGCGAAGTGACCAAGGAGCCGGTGTTCGGCCTTCCTGCCCTGTGGATCGACCGCGAGCTGCGCGACGAAGCCGGTTTCCGCGGGCTGACCGTGGTCGACTGCGGCACCATCATCGCAACCCACCTGACCGAGCTGGTGAAGGACAACATCTCCGACCTGCTTTCCTACACCGAGACGCAGAAGCTGCTGACCGAGGTCCACAAGGAGTCGGAAAAGCTGGTGGCGGACATCATCCCGTCCAAGGTCTCGATCTCGGGCGTGCAGCGGATCCTCCAGAACCTGCTCGCCGAGGGAATCTCGATCCGCGACATCCCGACGATCCTCGAGGGCATCGCCGAATCCGCGCCGCACAGCAGCAACCTCACCTACATCACCGAGCATGTCCGCAGCCGCCTCGCCCGCCAGATCAGCGCCTCGCAGGCGCGCGGCGACGCCATTCCGGTGGTGACGCTCTCGGCGGACTGGGACCAGGCGTTCGCTGACAGCATCCTCGGCACCGGCGACGATCGCCAGCTGGCGATGGCCCCGTCCGCGCTGCAGCAGTTCATCGGCGCGGTGCGCGAGACCTACGACCGGCTGGCGCAGGACGGCGAGATCCCCTGCCTGCTCACCAGCCCGTCGATCCGGCCGTTCGTGCGCTCGATCATCGAGCGGGTACGCCCGGCGACGGTGGTCCTGTCGCAGAACGAGATTCACGCCCGCGCCCGCATCCGCGCGCTCGGGGTAATTGGCTGATCGTACCCGCGGGTGGAACGATCCCTCTATAATGGTCTGGAAGGGCTGCATTTCAGCCCTGCGCATGAGGCGACTGCATGAACGTCACGAACATCGGCTTCCCCTTCGCCGCTCCCGCTTCGCAGGGAGGCGCCGCCGATGCCATGGCGGGTACGGGGTTTGCCGGTCTTCTGGCTGCCGGATCGAGCAGCGGCATGCTGACCGCGGCCGGGATGCCATCCCCATTCGGCGCCGCATCGCCAAGCCTGCCGGCGGCTGCCCAAACGGGCGAAGGACTGCTTCCCGCCACGATCGACAGCGGCAGCGTCAATGCATCGCTTCCGGGGAATCGTCCGCAGGTCGCGATGGCACAGTTGCTTGCCACCGCGGCGCCCGTCGCGGGGACGGCGCCCGTGGTTGCAGGCGGCGGCAATCCGCTGGCCGATGCGGTGGCCAAGGCGCTGGCTAAGCCGGTACCGAGCGAGGCCGGAACCGACACGGTCCCCGCCGACCTTCCGGCGCCGCAGCCCACGGCACCGGAGGCCGTGCCCGTAGCGACGCCAGGGATGGAACCGGAAGTCGCCGTCGAGGCGGATCCGACGGTCGCAGCATCAAGTGGAACCGCGATCCCGACGGACCAAAAATCCGTGACCGGCAAGGACGCGAAAACCGTTCCCGCGCGCGCTGTTCAGGCGCCCGCGGGCGGCACGCCGCAGCCGAAGGTCCAGCAGGGCCAGCAGGACCAGCCCGACCTTGCCGTCGCGCTCGCTACGCCGGAGGTACAGACACCGCTGGAGCAGCCTACGCTGCCGCGAAGCGCGAGCCCGACCCGGTCCGCCGCCAAGCAGGATCGCGCCGTCGCGGCAGCCGCTGCCGATCTCACGCTGCCCGTGGATGCGGCCGCATTGGGCCAGACAGGCGCACCCATGCCGCCGCTCGCCGTGCCGCAAGCGCCTGTCGAGGCGGCCGCGTCGGACCTGCCCGCGCCGGAGACTCCCGCCAGGACGAGCAAGGCAGCCACCTCCGTCTCCCCGCGCAGCGCCCGCATCGACGCTATCGTCGGTAGCGACGGCACCATTGCTGCCGGCACCACGGAAAAGACCGGCGACCTTGCGCGCGCCGTCGCCGGCAAGGCCGGGGGCGGCAGTGCCGAAGGCCATGCCAAGGGAGAGGACGGGCAGCCCGGCTTCGCCCAGCAACTCGCATCGGCCGAGACGCGCCCTGCGGCAGTGACGCCGCTCGCGACCGGCGCCGTCAGCGCCCCGTCGACGGCGGCGCCAGCCACCGCTGCACCCGCCAAGGCGTCGCCCGCGGCTTCCGAACCGGTGCTCAACGCCCATCCCGGCGAACTCGGCCGAACGCTCGGCGTCGAGATTGCCCGCAAGGTCGATGCCGGGGAGGACATGCTGCGCGTTCGCCTCAACCCGGCCGAGCTCGGCCGCGTCGAGGTGACGCTGGCCTTTGACGATAAGGGCAACATGCAGGCGACGATGCGGGCGGAAAGCCAGCACACGCTGGACCTGCTGCGCCAGGATGCGCCGGATCTCGGCCGCGCCCTCGACCAGGCAGGCATCCGCGCCGACACCAGCAGCTTCCGCTTCGAAAGCCGTGACGGCGGCACCGGCAGCAACGCAGGGGGCCAGTCCGCCTTCCAGCAGCAGCAGTCGCGCGGCGGCAATCAGCAGTTTCAGGACGAACCCGATCTCCCGTCCGCGGCCTATCGCCCCGTCCGCAGCGACGGGCAGGTCGACCTCATCGCCTAGGAGTAGCGCATGACCCTCGTTTCTTCCGCCACCGCGTCGACCAGCACGACGCAGAGCGCAACCGATGCCGCCAGCACGTCCCTGGCGGGCGATTACAACATGTTCCTGAAGCTGCTGACCACGCAGTTGCAGAACCAGGACCCGACCAACCCGATGGACAGCAGCCAGTACACACAGCAGCTGGTCCAGTATTCGCAGGTCGAGCAGTCGATCAAGCAGAACACCACGCTGAACTCGATCCTGTCGAGCCTCAACATGAGCTCGCTGACGTCGAGCTCGTCGATGATCGGGCAAGCGGTGCAGCTTGATTCCGACAAGGCAGGCCTCAGCACGACCGCGCCGGCGCAATGGGACTGGACCGCCAACAGCGCGATCACCGGCCTCACCGCGACGATCCTCGATGCGAAGGGGAGCAAGGTCGACAGCTTCGATCTGAAGGTAAGCGGAACGTCCGGCAATTTCAGCTGGGATGGCACCACCAGCACCGGCAAGAAGCTCACCGACGGCCTCTACCAGCTGCAGCTGAGCGGAACGACCGACGCAGGTGCGAAGATCACCACCACCGCCAAGGCGGTCGGCAAGGTCGACGATGTTCAGATGATCAATGGTTCGCCCGTGGTATCTATCAACGGCGCCCAATATCCGACGAGCATGATTTTGCGCATCGCGAAATAAGACCGTTAAATCCTACTAACGATCTAGAGGGATCCCTTAGGTACAAATCCTGTAGTCGCAAGAATCGGGATTTGTTTCTCTTCCAACCGAATTTGCGATATAACGAAAACAGGAGCAGCGAGGACGTTCCGATCCCCTCACGATCCTCATGCTCCCCAATCTGCCGGGCCCCCCCGCCTGGCACAGCGGCAGGCCAGTTCCCCCCAACTGGCCTGCCGCTCGCATTTCAGGATGCCCGCGCTTTCCGGGCGCCAGTCGGCACCATAGCCCTGCCGGACCAAGGCATAGCGCAACGGCCGAACCAACGCAGCGACGCACCCCTGGCCCGCATCCCCTCTCGCAAGCAAGGCTCGGCCGCGGCGACAGGCGTCACCAAGCCGGCAGCAGCCCGCACACACCCGCGCATCCCGCCAGGGGCAACACCCCTCCCCCTTGCCGATCCCTGCCAAGGCAGTGCCGCATAGGCCGCAGCGCCCCATTGGCGGCGCACGGCCGCGCGGGCACCCACCGCAATGGCAGTGATATCGGCGATGTCGGTCGTTTTGCGTCTTAGTGGACGCGTGCCTCGGCGCGGCGGGTCAGCTCGCGGGCATGCGCGGCGACGATGCAGAGCTCGGCGTAGAGACGGTCCCAGAAGGGCGCTGCGATCTCCAGATCGGCCATGCTCTCCTGGCTCAGGATCAGCGTGGCGCTGGGATCCAGCTCGAGCTGAAAGCGGGTGCTGAACATGCCGTCGACACGCTCGTCCGGCAGGCCCTGCGGCACCGAGAGGCGCGCCGACATGATATAGCCGGCCAGCACGTCGACGCCGTATCCGTCCAGCAAGATGCGCGGGCGGCCGTTCAGATCGGGACGTTCCAGCACCACCAGCGCGCCTGCAGGATGCTCCTCGACGCTGACGCGAAGGCGCCCGCCAAAGGCATCGGTAATTTCACGAATGCGCGGAAACAATGCCGGCTCTCCCCTTTCCGTCCATTATAGCGACGGTACCCATAGCCTGCCGCCCCCGTGCAGGCAAAAAAAGAGGGCCGGGATGGCGAACCATCCCGACCCCTTCAAGCCTTTGGCCCCCAGGGTTGGGCCTTGGGCTCTTAACGGAACAGCGAGGTGATGGTCTGCGGCGCCTGGTTGGCGATCGACAGAGCCTGCACACCGAGCTGCTGCTTGACCTGCAGCGCCTGCAGCTTCGCGGATTCCTTCGCCAGATCGGCGTCGACAAGGTTGCCGATGCCGCTGTCGATCACGTCCGAGAGCTTGCTGGTGAAGGCCTGCTGAGCATCGATCTTGCGCGACGCGGCGCCGAGGCGGCCGAGAACGGCGGTCAGGTTGCTCTGCGTGGTGGTGATCGTGTCGATCATCGACTGCGCGGTCGACTGGGTGCTGATCGTCGCGGAGGACGAGATCGTGATGGTCGAGCCACCGAGATCCAGACCCTGGTTCGAAACCGAGAGCGAGTCCGGGTTCCAAGCCGTGGTCGCGGTGTTCGAGTCCTGCAGCGACTGCAGGGCCGTCACCGAACCACCACCGGTCTTCAGCAGGTTGGTGCCGTTGAAGTTCGCCGCGTTCACGATCGTGGTGATCTGATCGCGCAGAGCGACGAAATCGTTGTTCAGCTGCGTGCGGCTGTCCGTGGTCTGGCCAGCGTCCGCAGCCTGATAGGCCTTCGCCTTCATCTGGTTGACGATGTCGGAGATCTGCTCGGCACCGGCGACGGCGACGTCAGTCACGCTCTTGGCGCGGCTGAGCGACGACGACACCGACTTCAGGCCGCCCAGATCGCTGCGCAGGCCCTGGGCGATCGTGTAGGTCGCCGAGTCATCCTTCGTCGACGAAACCGCCAGGCCGGTGTTGATGCGGCTCTGGGTGGTCGACAGATCCTTCTGGGTGGCATTCAGGCTCTGCAGAGCCGCCATCGCGCCGACGTTGGTGTTAACGGAGAAAGCCATGGTGATTTCCTTCTTGGAATAGAGCCGCTTCTGCGACCCGGGGCGGAACCGCCGCCCCTCGACCGGGCGCTTGCTGCGCCCTGCACGATCATTGTGGGAAGAAAATCAGAGCCGCCAAAATTTTCCGTGCAAATTTTGATGGTTACCAGAAGCTTAAGATAAATAACCGGTAAATGCGAAAAGGGCCCGCCGTGACGAACGGCGAGCCCCTTGCAGTCTTTGTCCCGTGCCGCGGCGCTCAGAACGGGAAGAGCGCGTCGTAGATCTGTTGCCCCCAGCGCGCTTGCTGGGCATCGGTGAGCTGGCCCTTGCCGCCATAGATGACACGCGCCTCGGCGATCTGGCTGTGCTGGATCGAATTGTCGCGGGCAATGTCTTCCGGCCGGATGATGCCGGTGACGATCAGCTCGCGCATCTCGAAGTTGACCCGCACTTCCTGGCGGCCGCGGATCATCAGATTGCCGTTGGGCAGCACCTGGGTGACGATCGCGGCCATCGTCATGTTGATCGTCTCCGATCGGTTGGTGGTGCCGCCGCCGGTATATTTTGAACCCGAGCTGGTATCGACCAGCTTCGACGGATCGCTGTTGGTCAGCTTTCTGATCGGCGTCTGCAAGCCGAGCAGCCCGGCGACGCCGGCGCTTTCGCTGCCGCCGCGCGTGCGCGAGGTGTTGTTGCCGATATCGGCCTTGTCCGCGATCGCGATCTTGATCGTCAGGATGTCGCCCACCCGGCCCGCGCGCTGGTCGCGGAAAAAGGCGCCGGCGCCGGTGCGGAACAGCGATGCGCTGGGCGCATTGACGGGCTGGGCCGGCCGCGTCCGGTTCGAGCGATCGAGCGGCGCCGCCAGCGACGGTTCGACATCGGGTGCCTCCACCGGGTCGATCGCGGTGAGCTTGGGCGCCTTGCCAACGGCCTTGAGCCGTCCGACCGCGCCGCAACCCGACAGCGTGGCGGCAAGCGCCACGGCAAGAATAACCTTACGCATATACCTTGTCCCTCAGGGAGTGGAGATCCGCACCGTGCCCGATCCGTCGACGATGCCGTCGAGCGTGCGGTTGGTGGCGGTGACGACGATCCGCACCGGATCGCCCTGGGCGCCGCCGCCGAGCGCCCGGCCCGCGGCGGTGATGACCATGGGGCCGGAGACGATCTTCGCGGTAACCGGCTCGCCGCGCTTTACCAGCTGCGGCTTGGTCACATCGCCGCGGCGAAGCAGCGTGCCGGGGCTCAATGCCCGCGACGCCTCCATCCCCACGGCCTCTTCCGGGCGGAGCGCGCCGCGCGCGCTCGCCTCGGGGCGGGTTTCGATCGAAAGGTCGCCCATCTCGATCCGCGTGCCGCGCGCGACCGGCTGCTGGACCACCGCCACCGGCACGTCCTCGGCAGGCACCGCCACGCGCAGCAACAGGGCCAGCAGCGCGGACATCAGCGCAGCTGGCTGGTCGTCGCCAGCATCTCGTCGGCCGTCTTCACGACCCGGCTGTTCATCTCATAGGCGCGCTGCGCCGTGATCAACGAGGTGATTTCCGAGACGGGATTGACGTTCGAGGCCTCGATGAAGCCCTGGGTCAGCGTGCCCATGCCGGTGTCGCCCGGCGAGGCGACGGTCGGCTGGCCCGACGCGGCGGTTTCCAGGAACAGGTTGCCGCCCTTCGCTTCCAGGCCGCTCTCGTTCATGAAGGTGGCGAGCTGGAGCTGGCCGAGCTGCTGCGGCTGCGTGTTGCCGGCGACCGTCACTTCGACGAGCCCGGTCTTCGAGATCGTCACGTCCAGCGCGCCCTGCGGAATGGTGACGCCCGGCTGCACCGGATAGCCGTCCTGCGTCACCAGCTCGCCCTGGTCGGAGATCTGGAACGAGCCGTCGCGGGTGTAGGCGGTGCTGCCGTCCGGCATCGTCACCTGGAAATAGCCCTTGCCCTGGATCGCCATGTCATAGGGATTGCCGGTCTGGGTCAGCGCGCCCTGCTCGTTGATGCGATAGACGCCGCCGGTCTTCACGCCCGAGCCGATCTGGATGCCGGCGGGCACCTTGGTGTCGGCGCCGGTCGACGAACCGGGGCGCGAGACCTGCTGGTAGAGCAGGTCCTGGAACTCGGCGCGCTGCTTCTTGTACGCGGTCGTGTTCATGTTGGCGATGTTGTTCGAGATCACGTCGACATTGGTCTGCTGGGCCAGCATGCCGGTCGCGGCGATGGAAAGCGTACGCATGGTTGGGTTTCCTTCGTGAAATTCAGCCGACGCGGCCGAGCTTGTCGATCGCGCTCTTGCGCATTTCGGACATGGAATTCGAAAGGCTCTGGCTGGTCTGGTAGGCGCGCAGGATCTGGATCATGTCGGTCGTCTCGGTGATCGCGTTGACGTTCGATCCCTCGACACCGCCGCTGACCAGCTTGGTCTGTGCCGCCGGCAGCTCGCGACCGCCGGTGGCGGTGAACATGCCGTTGCCGCGCGGATCGACTACCGCCTCGTCATTGAACACGGTCACTGCGATACGGCCGAGCGGACCATTCTCGCCCATCACCGTGCCATCGGCGTGCACGCTTACCTTGCCCGCTTCCTCGGCCGGCACCTTGATCGGCTTGCCGCCCTCTCCCAGGATCACCTGGCCGCCGGCGGTGGCGAGCTCGCCGCTCTCCAGCACCTTCACATAGCCCGCGCGCGTATAGGCAGTGGTGCCGTCGCCGGACTGCACCGCGAGATAGCCCGGGCCGTCGATCATCACGTCGAGCGGATTACCGGTCGGCTGGAACGCGCCGTTCGAGGCATCGTGCACCGCGCCATAGTCCAGCACGAACGATGTCTTCTCGGCGGGCTTCACCGCGCTTTCGGTGTTCTCCACATATTCACGGAACACCGGCTGCTCGCGCTTGAATCCCACCGTGTTCATGTTGGCGAGGTTGTTCGCCACCACGTCCATTCGGCGCCGGAGCGCCTGCTCCTGGCTGAGGAGCACATAGGAAGAGATGTCCACCGGACCGTCCTTCGAAAAATGGTCACTAGGCAGAAATTGCCGGGTGACGCTTCTATAATAGACGGAAATCGGACGTGCGGACGCCGCGGCCGATATTTCGGAAGGTCCAGGGAATCTATGTCGGCCGAGATCGTCGAAGATAAGGGTACGCCGGACGCCCCGGCGCCCAACAAGAAGAAGAAGCTGATCATCATCGGCGCCGCCACCGCCGCTGCCCTGGCGCTGGGCGGCGGCGGCGCGGCCTTCTTCCTGGGCGGCAAGAGCACCGCCAAGACCGAGGCGCACGGCGAAGAGACCGCCGCTGCCGAGGAAGGGCATGGCGAGGGCGAAGCCAAGAGCGAGGGAGAAGGCGGCGGCGAAGGCGGCCATGGCGGCGGCGAGGGGAAATTCGTCGACGTGCCCACGGTGTCGGTCAATCTGCGCTCGCCCGACGGATCGGCCAAGTTCCTGAAGTTGCACCTGATGCTGGTGCCCGGCCCCAAGACCACCGATGTCGCCCTCAAGGACAAGTTGCCGATGGTGCTCGACGCCTATCAGCCCTTCCTGCGCGAGCTGCGCCCGGAGGATCTCGGCGGCTCCGCGGCAGTGTTCCGACTGAAGGAGGAGCTGATGGTCCGCGCCACCCGCGTGCTCGGCCCGGGCATGGTCAAGGAAGTCCTCATTCAGGACCTGATCCAGCAATGATCGACCTAGACGATTTCGACCTGCCGGATCCCCCCGCCGCACCGCTCGGCGGCGATATCGGCAATTTCGATCAGGCGGACATCGACGCGCTGTTCGGCGGCGGCGAGCCGGTCCTGAAGAAGAAGGGCCTGCGCGCCGTTCTGGAATCGAAGGTCATCAGCCATGAACGGCTGCCGATGCTGGAAGTGGTGTGCGACCGCGTGGTCCGGACCTTCGCCAGCTCGATGCGCAACATGACCTCGGACGCAATCGACGTGAGCCTGGAGGAAGTCACCTCCGCCCGCTTCGGCGAGTTCATGAACCGCGTGCTGCTGCCGGCGATGGTCGGCGTCTTCAAGGTCACCGAATGGGAAAGCTACGGGCTGATCACCGTGGAATCCGGCCTGATCTATTCGGTGGTCGACGCGCTGCTCGGCGGGCGCGGTAGCAATTCGCCGACGATGATCGACGGCCGCGCCTTCACGCCGATCGAGACCTCGCTCGTCTCGCGCGTGCTGGAAACCGCGCTGCGGGACTTCGCCGACGCGTTCGCGCCGATCGAGGAGGTCAACATGAAGCTCGAGCGCATCGAGACCAACCCGCGCTTCGCCGCGATCGCCGCCACCTCGAACATCTGCGCCATCGCCACCTTCCGCGTGGACATGGACGGCCGCGGCGGCTGCTTCACCATGGTGTTCCCCTACGCCACGCTGGAGCCGGTGCGCCACAAGCTGCTCCAGCGCTTCATGGGCGAAAAGAGCGGCCGCGACAGCATCTGGGAAGCACATATGGCCTCCGAGATCCGCAAGACCAACGTGACCGTCAACGTGCTGCTCGGCGAGAAGGCCGTGCCGCTGGCCGAGCTGGAGGAACTGCAGGTCGGCCAGACCATCGCCTTCGACAAGAGCCCGGACGACGCACTCGACATGGCGTGCGGCGATATCAAGCTCGCCCAGGCCCAGATCGGCCAGCGCAGCGGCCGCGTCGCCGTGCGCCTGGTCAACGACGTTTCCCGCACAAGGAAGAAAGTATCATGAGTATCGCGCTTTTCGCCAATGTGCTGACGATCATCCTGTGCGTCGCCGTGCTCGTGCAGAGCATGCGGATGATGCGCAGCCTGCGCGCCGTGAAGGACGGCGCCCTTACCGATGTGGTGAAGGCACTCGATCATGCCACGGTGCAGGCACGCAGCGTCCTTTCCGACATGAAGCAGACGCTGGGCACGGATTGCGCGCGCCACGCGCGGCTGGTGGAGCAGGCCCGCGACCTGCGCGACGAACTGTCCGACATGATCGGCATCGCCGACTCCGCTTGCGAACGCATCGTATCGGCGGTGAGCCTGGCCAACGCGCTGCGCGTCGCCAGCGAGGAAGCGGCGGCCGAGGGCGAGGACGCGGAAACGCCGGCGAACGAGACCGCCGCCACGCGCGAGGCCGCGTAATGGCGCGCCCCTCCCTGCTGCTGCTGATGGCAGCGGCCTCGGCGATCGCGGCGGTCGCCAATGCGGCAAGCATCGCCACCGCCGACCAGGACGGCGCCACCAAGACGCGGCTGGGCAACTCGATCGAGCGCGACCTGAGCGCGCGCGACCAGGAAGCCGCCAAGCGCCAGCGCGCGCTCGACCTGCGCGAGCAGGCCGCCAAGGCCGCCGAGCAGCGGCTCGCGGCGGGCGTGGAAGCGCAGAAGGATGCAGCAGCGGGAACGCCGGGGGCCCCTGGCGGCCCCTCGCCGGCCGAAGCGCAGTTCGACGAGCTCGCCCGCATCTACCAGGCGATGAAGCCCGCCAAGGCCGCGGCGGTGTTCGAGCAGCTCGACATGGAAGTGCAGATGAAGGTGGCACAGCGCATGCGCCCCGCCTCCACCGCCGCGATCCTGGCGGCGATGTCGCCCAAGGGCGCGGCGTCGCTCAGCATGGCGCTGGCCCGCAAGAGCGCGGCCAAGCCCGCGGCGGCGGCACCGGCGTTGGCTGGCCCGGCGGGCGCGACGCGCAAGCCGGGCTGACCGCCCGACGGTCGTGCGGATACAACAACACCGTCGTCCCCGTGGAGGGACCGACGGTGTTGTTGTCTGTAGAGGCGGTTCCTGCCGCGCGCCCTGGGGCGCAGATGCCGCGACCCTCAGTTCTGCGAGGCGCCGACTTCCACGATCAGCACCCGGCCGATTTCGGGCGACGCCGTCTTGAGCGCGGCCGTGAGCGTCTTGTCGAGATCGGCGGCGTTCACCGCGCGCAGTGCCGAGGCATCGAGCCGGGCAAATTCCACGCCCCCGGCGATCGCCGCCATCCGCAGCGTCGGCATCGCCGCCGCCAGCTTCTCGGCAGCCGCGGCATCGTGGGCCTCGAGCACCAGCTTGAAATTCAGCGTGCCGGCGACCCGATCCGAATCGACGATCGGCACCGCGATCGAGTCCATCGTGACGAGATGCACGCCGTCCCCGCCGCCACCGCCGCCGGAGGCGAAGGCCTGTCCCGCGGGCAGCGGCGACAGTGCCGCCGCTACCAGCCCGAGCATCGCCGACATTCGCTTGCCGCGCACCGAATTTCTCCTGTTATCGCATGGTTCGGGCCGCCCGGCGGCCACGCACGTCCTATAAATAAGGGGTAAGCACTTAACGGAATCCAAATGAGCCACGATCAACGCCCCGCCCGGATGCGCGTCGTCGCCGATGCCGGCGCCGCCCGCGGCAACGCCGTCGACACCAAGACGGAGCAGAATGCCAAGCCCGGCGCACCGGATGCTGCCGCATCGGGCGGTCTGCCGATCGTGCCTGCGCTGGTCTTCGTCATTTCCTGCATGCTGGGCGGCGCCGCCGTCACCTATTTCGTCGCGGGGGCGCATTGATGCGTCGCCTGCTGATCGTCGCGCTGCTCGCCAGCACCGCCGCTGCGCCCCCCAGCGATCCTGCGCATGCGCCCGCCGAGCATGGCCCTGCCGCGGCCGAGCACAGTGCGGAAACCGCGACAGCCCCCGCCCCGGCCGCGGAAGGCCGGGTCGAGCTGCCGCCCTTCGCCGCGGTGCTCGCGCAGATGCCGACGATCACCGACAGCCATGGCTGGCCAGCGCTGACCGAGGAAGAGGCCTGGGACGCCATCGTCCGCGCCACGCCGGAGCAGCGCCAGCTCGCGCGCTGGAACTATGCCGGATCGTTGATCCATCGCGGCATGGGTGCCGAAGCGCTGAGCGTGCTCGAGACGATGGTCTCGGACGACGAGGATCTGGCGCTCGCCGCACCGTTCCAGCTGGCGACCGGCGCCGCGATGGTGACGATCGGCCATTACAAGGATGCCGTGCAGGCGTTGTCGCTGCCCGAACTCGAGCAGAATGCCGAAGCCTGCGCGTGGCGTGTCCGCGCGCTTGCCGGCACGGGCGACACCGCCGCTGCCGGCCGCCAGATCAATTGCGCGGTGCCGGCGATCAACGGCCGCACCCCGCAGGAGCGCAAGCCCTTCACCCTCGCCGCCGCCCGCGGCGCGATCGCCTTGGGGCAGGGCAAGCCGGTGATCGCCTGGCTCAAGCTGTTCGGCGAGCAGGACGCACAGGCCAATCTGTTGCGCGGCAAGGCACTGCTTGCCTCGGGCGACCCGGCCGAGGGACTGTTCCGCCTGTCCCGCGCCGAGCTGAGCGGCACCCCCGACGTGCAGGCCGAGGCCAAGCTTGCCCGCATCGAAGGGGAGCTGAAGCTGCACCGCATCGATCCCAAGGAAGGGATCAAGCAACTCGAGGCGCTGCGCTATGGCTGGCGCGGCGACCTGGTCGAGCAAGGCGCGCTGCGGCTGGAATATCAGCTGGCGCAGGCCGAAAACGATCACCGATCGGCGCTGCGCAGCGCCGCCACGCTGTTCCGCTATTTCCGTCCGGACAATGATTCCGCCGCCATGCTCAAGCAGATCCAAGGCTGGCTGGCCGAAATGCTGGCGCCCGACAGCGGCACGCCGCTGCCCGAGGCGGCGGGGCTATACTGGGATTACAAGGAGCTCGCGCCCGCCGGAGCGGAAGGGGACGCGCTGGCCTTGCGCCTCGCCGCACGGCTGGAAGATGCCGGGCTCTATCCGCGCGCGGCGGAGCTGCTGCAATATCAGCTGATTCAGCGCCGGCAGGACGTGGCACAGGGCCCGCTATCGGTGAAGGTCGCGACGCTGTTCATCCTTTCCGGCGATCCGGTGAAGGCGCTCGATACGCTGCGCGCCTCCGAACAACCGAGCTATTCGGACGCGATGCGCTTCGATCGCAAGCGGATCGAGGCGGTGGCGCTGTACAAGCTTGGCCGCGAGGCTGCGGCGATGGCCGCGCTGGACGGCGTGCCGGGCGGCGCGGGCGTACGCAGCGAGATTCACTGGCGCACGCGCAATTGGGGATCCTTCGTCACCGAGAACGAAGCGACCCTGCCCGCCCCCGGCGCGCTCACCCCGCCGGCCCAGGCAATCGTGCTGCGCCAGGCGGTAGCGCTGGCGATGCTCAACCAGGAAGCCAAGCTGCAGGCACTGCGCACCCGCTATGCCTCGGCCTTCAAGCCGTTGCCGAGCGCCCAGGCCTTCGATCTGCTCACCCAGCCCGCCCAGGCGATCGACCCCGCCCGGATCAGCAAGGCGATGGCGGCGATCCCCGCCGCCAGCCCGACCGGGATGATCGGCGACCTGCTGGACGTGACTACAGGCTGAAACGCAGCGTCGCGCGCAGGTCACGGCCTGCGAGCGGCGCGTAATCCTTCAGATAGCTGCTGGCGCGGCGGGCATCGACGTCGAACAGGTTGTTCGCCGACAGGGTCAGCGTCGTGCCCGGCATGGCCGGGAACGGCTTGAGGCTCAGCGTCGCGTTGACCATCGTGTAGGGCGCGGTACGCGTCTCGAATGCGGCAGTGCGGTTCTGGACGAACACATGCTCCGCCTCCAGCCGGCCGGTAACCCGGTCCGACTGCGCCTCGATCCCGCCGAGCACGCGCGGGGCGGGGATGCGCGGCGCCGGCCCCTGATCGACGATGTTGGCGCGGACATAATCGCCCAGGGCATCGAGATTGATCGTGGTACCGCCCAGTTGCGCCAGCCGGACCGAGCCCTCGGCCTCGAAGCCATAATAGCGCGCATCGCGCTGGGTGAACTGGAAGCAGGGCAGGTCCACCGTCCGCCCGCTCGGCGCGGCAGCCGCGGCGCAGACCGCAGGATCGGTCTCGGCATCGCTGATATAATTGGAGAACCAGTTGTAATAGGCCGAGGCATCGAAACTGTACCCGTCGCCATGCGCGTGCAGCGTCGCTTCCAGGCCCCAGCTCTTCTCCAGCCGGAAGCCCGGGTTGCCTAGCTCATAGGCCTCGGTGCCGGCATGGGCGCCGTTGGCGAACAGCTCCTCGGCCGAGGGGGCACGCTCCGTATGCGAGAGGTTCAGACCGATCCGTACGTCACGGCTCACGCCATAGGAAGCGCCGACCGAGCCCGACAGCGCCTCGAAATGCCGCGATCCGTTGAAGAAGCGCAGATCGCCCTGCACGGGATCGGCGGACAGATCGGTGAACTCGTAGCGCAGCCCCGCCTCCGCCTTGAGCGCGCCCATGTCGAGCTGCTGCAGCGTGAACAGGCCGATTTGTTCGGTCTTGTTCTTGGGCAGGAAGGCTTCGTCGCCCACCACGTCGAAATCGCGGGCGAAATACTGCACGCCGCTCGCCCCCTTCCAGACGCCGCGATCGGCCTGGACGAGCTCGAGCCGGCCCTCCAGCCCCTTGTTGTAGAAGGCCGTGCCCACGCCGCCATCGGGCTCAAGTTCGAAATGGCGATACGCCGCATAGCCGGCGCGCAGGCGCAGCTTCTGCAGGATACCGCCGCCGGTATCGGCCTCGGCGCGCAGGTCGATCCGGTTCTGCACCACGCTCAGTCGCGGCGCCTCCTGCTCCTGGCCCGCCTCGGTCGCAAAGCGGATCGGCACGCCGTAGAGGCTGTCATAATGGCTATAGGCGATACCGAGCGTGCCGGTATCGGTGACGATCGCCGCCCCCGCCCCGGCCGTCCAGGTCTTGGCGGCGGTGTTGGGCAGGCGGTTACGCACTGCGGCGTTGGCGGCGAAGTCGATCGGATCCTCCGCAGCCGGGTCGGCCGGGAGCGCCGCGCTGGCCAACGCTTCACGACGCTTGGCCGCCGTCAGCGCATAGCCGCCGATCTTGAGGTCGTCCGACTTGGAATAGGCGCCATCCGCATGCAGGACCAGGTGGCTGCCCACCGCTACGTCCCCCGCCCCGCCAACCGAACGCTCGTTGGCCGCGGAGCCATAGGTGGCGATGCTGCTCAGCCGATAGCCCTTCTCCGGCACGGTGCGTGGGATGCGGCTGTCGATCACATTGACGACGCCGCCCATTGCCGATGATCCGAACAGCAGCGCCGACGGTCCGCGAAGCACCTCGACGCGCTCGGCCAGCAGCGGGTCGATGATCACCGCATGATCGGCCGAGGTGTTGGACACATCGATGGACCCGATACCGTCGGTCAGGATACGGACGCGCTCGCCCTGGAAGCCGCGCAGGATCGGCCGCGACGCGCTCGGGCCGAACGAGCTGGCGGACACGCCCGGCTGGCGGGCCAGCGTCTCGCCGATGGTCGGGCGGAGGCTGCGGGTCAATTCCTCGCCGGTGACGACGGAGGTGCCGGAGAGCACGTCAGTCTCACTCTGCCGATAGGGGGCCGATACGATGATGTTCGCGCCCTGCTGCGCCTGCGCCGGATCGCTCTTCGCCTGCGCCGGCGCGTCGCTCGCCAGGACAACTCGATCGGGATCGGCCCAGGCGGACACGGGCAGCAGAGCAAGCGAGCAGGAGGCGAGGAGTACGCGACGCGACATCAGGTTTCCGCTTTCTGAAGGGAAGATGGCGCGAGGATGTACCGGGTATGTTATATGGTATCAACAATTTTTTGCTGCGCCGCCAAAGAGATCGGCGCGGGGATGCCGAGGAGGGATACCAAGTCGCAAGATGGGGGTCGAAGGGTCCTTCTCTTATCTGAGTGAGGCGAAAATAGCGTTCTTTATCTGCGTCGTTGCAGCACAACGTTACAGAAAGTGGTCCGGGGAGCCGGAATGGATTTCCCGCGTTCATCCCCAGCGGCACAATGCAGGTTCAGGCCTGCATTGAGGATCGATAGCGACGACGTTCACAAGGCCGGGTGCACCGCTTTCTCGCTCGCGCAACGAGATGCCAAGCCCTTGTGTCATTTTGGGATTCTATGGTTGCATTGCGTCATGCCACCATCTGCCTCTCCGGGAGTTTGGGTAGGGCCGGCCTACCGGTGCTTACCTAAGTTGAGGGGATACTATGCGCACTAAAGCTATCGCGCTGCTCGCTGCCGCAACGGCCGCTGTTGCAGTTCCAACGGCCGCCTCGGCGGCAACCATCGTCGGCACGCTCGCTGGCGCGCTGTTCGGCGTCACCAGCTCGACTCCCGTAATCGGCGCTGGCACCACCTTCGGCAGCGCGGTCAGCCTGGTCTCGAGCACCACGGGTGACTTCGGCGTCGTTCCGAACTTCACCTTCGCCAATGTCAGCAACGTCACGGCGTCGAGCGGTTCGCCGATCACGCTGAGCAGCAGCTTCGGCAACTTCACCGGCACGGTGACCTCGGTCAACGCCTCCGGTCTGAGCGGCGTCGTTTCGTTCTACACGCTCGGCACCTTCACCCCGGCTGGTTCGCTCAGCGCGTTCACGACCGGCCCGGCGTCGCTTACCTTCAGCTTCACCCAGACCGGCGGCGCCAATTCCGCGGTCTCGGGCAGCTACTCGCTGTCGTCGCCGCCGTCGGGCGTGCCGGAACCGGCTGCCTGGGGCATGCTGATTGCGGGTGCCGGCATGGCCGGTGCGGCCGTTCGCCGTCGCCGCAGCCCCCGGGTTACGTACGCCTAAGACGCGACGTACCTCGCACGAACAGGGCGGCCCCGCCGGGGTCGCCCTTTTTTGTGCCACCCGTTGCTCGCGGCGCACGGCTCGTCCGGCCGAGGCGGAAGTAGACTTTCCGGCCAGCACAACCCGCCGATGGTCGGCAAGGCACCCTGCCAAGCGATCGACGTGCCCGCGTCAGCCTCGCCTCGGGTCCCCCATGACCAGGATAGTGCCCCCCCAATGCCCGGACGCACGTCGAGGCCCGGCAAAAACCAAGCGGGTTTCTGCGACGTCATACTCTTCAAGATTGTTGGGCTTCCAGAGAGGCGGTGGTGGGTCCGCCGGGATTCGAACCCGGGACCTCTCGATTAAAAGTCGCTTGCTCTACCGACTGAGCTACGGACCCACATCGCGCCACCTAGGCGCAGGGGCGCCGCCGGTCAACCGCGTGCAGTAACGGAAGTGTCTTCCGGTGCGTCACCGGGTCGCGCCAGTTCGGGGCGATCTCGGCCAGCGGGGCCAGCACGAAGCGGCGATCGCGATACTGGCGATGGGGCACGGTCAGATCGCGACCCCGCCAGCAGCCGCCCGACCATAGCACGATGTCGAGGTCGATCACACGCGCTCCCCAACGCTGCCCGCGGCGGCGGCCGAAGGCGCGCTCGATTGCCTTAAGGCGCCGCAGCAGCGCCTCTGGCGTCTCGTCGCTCTCGATCCAGGCGACCGCATTGGCGAAACGGCGGATCGAGGGTCCCAGCGGCGGTGTCTCGTGGATCCGCGACGCCGTGCGCACGCCACCGATCGCCGCGAGTGCGGCCGCGACTTCGCGCCGGGGACTGCCGTGGCGACCGCGGCGGTTGGACCCGAGGGCGACGATGTAGCTTGTGAGCGGCACGCTGCCGCGCCTATCGCGGTCCCATGTATCCGCCAAGCCCAGAACCCGATCGCGACTGCCCGCTTTGTCCCAGGCTGGTGGCGCTTCGCACCCAGATGCGCATCGAGCAGCCCGAATGGTGGAACGCGCCGGTACCTGCCCTGGGCGAGGAAGGGGCGCCGATCGCCATCGTGGGCCTGGCCCCCGGCAGGCTGGGCGCCAACCGCACCGGCCAGGCCTTCACCGGTGACGATTCGGGGACGCTGCTGTTCGCGGTATTGGAGAAGCTGGGACTGGCCGACGGAGGCGTGCCGCGCGGCGTGCACATCCTCAATGCGGTGCGCTGCCTGCCGCCCGACAATCGCCCAATGCCCGCGGAAATCCATGCCTGCCGCCCGTTCCTGGCCGGCCAGCTGCGATCGCCGATCGTCGTTGCGCTGGGCGAAATCGCGCACCAGTCGGCGGTGAAGGCGCTGGGCGGCAAATTGCCCAAGGCGCGCTTCGCCCATGGCGCCGAGCACCATCTGCCGAAGGGACAGGTGGTGCTCGATAGCTACCATGTGTCGCGCTACAATCAGAACATCGGCCGGCTGACCGAGCCGATGCTCACCGCCGTATTCGAACGCGCGCTCGCGCTCAGAGATATTTGACGAGGCTGAGGCTGCTCAGCTGCGAGAATACCGAGTAGCTCGCCTCGAGCACGGTCTTCTGCTGCGACAGGTCGACGGCGACCTGGCCCAGATCCGCATCCTCATTGTCCTCGATCACCTTCTGCAGCAGCAGCGAGCGCTGCTCGCCGCGGGTGCTCAGATCCTCGACCTGGTTCTGCTTGCGACCATTATCGGCGTTGACCGCATTGACGTCGTTGAGGCCACCGTTCAGCTGGGCCACCGCCTGCTGCAACGCCGTCTTCTGCGCGTCGGTGATCGTCGACCCGATCTGACCCGCCTGGGCAAGCGTGCGGAACGCCTCGTACATCTTCTTGCCGATCGCGCTGGCGTTGACGCCGTAGGTGACGTCCACCCCGTCGCCGACGCGCGCCGAAGACAGCACATTGTCGTCGTGGAACGCCTGATCGGCGGTCGTCGCCGCCGCATCGGCCAGCGTCGTCGGCGAGAAAGGCGTCTGGTCGGTCTGCGAGCCGGCGAACAGCGGCGTGCCGCCCTCGCTGGCGTTCAGCGAGGCACGGAACTGCGCAAAGGAGCTCTCGATCGCCTCCTGCAGACCCGAGCTCTGCCCGGTGCCGATCGCGGTCATGATCTGCTGGCGCAGATCGGTCGTCGTGGTCTGGATGCCCTCGATATGCCCCTGGTACAGCGACATGGTCGTCGTGACACGCTTCGCCACCGACGTCTGCGCCTTCTGCTGCTCCAGCAGGCTATGTGCAGAGAGGTTGCGCACGGCCTCGGTACCCAGCGATGCGAAGTCGGTCGCCTTCTTGCCGGTGGAAAGCTGCTTCTGGGTGACCGCGAGCTTTTCCTGCGCGATCGAGATTGCGCTGGCCATGGTGCGCTGGAGCGGAATGGTGGCAACACGAGACATCAGATCAGCTCCCTTACTGTACCATTTGCAGCAGCGTATCGTACATCTGCGTCGCGGTGGTCATCACCCGCGCCGCCGCCGAATAGCTGTTCTGCAGGACGACCATCTGCGAGAGTTCCTCGTCGATGTTGACGCCCGAATAGCTGTCACGCCGGTTGACCGCGTCGGACTTGCGGGCATCGGCATCGTCGTAGCGGCTCTTCGCCTGGCTGGCTTCCAGACCGGCGCGGCCCAGCAGCTGCGTGGACAGGCGACCGACCGTGGTCACGCCATCCTTGCCCAGGTCCAGCGTACCCGCGAGCTTGTTGACGAAGCCGGTGGCGCCGCGGGTATCGCCCGCACCAACCGCCTTGGTTCCCACCGCCGCGCTGGTATCGAGCCGGGCGAGCGGGATGGAATCGGCGTTGGCGGAAATGTCGTTGCGAACCTTGGCAACGTCGAGACCGCTGTTGAGCCCGCTGAGCCCCGACAGCGACGAAAAGGTCCGGCCGCTGCCGAGGCGGTCGGTCGAATCCGCGGCGATCGAGATCACCGCACCCGACATGCCGCTCGCCGGCTCGAACCGCATCCGCCCCCGCGTATCGAGCGAGAAGCTGCCGAAATTGCTCAGCGGGCTGTTGTTCAGATCGGTCACGATGTCGCCCATCGTGCCACCGGTGGTCGGCTGCAGCGTGTAGCTGGTCAGCGCCAGGCCCGAGGCGTCCCGCAGCACGATCTGCGCGGTCTGTCCGGTGGCGAAGCCATGCGGGTCGGAAGCGATGAAACCGCTGGGCACCAGGCTACTGCTGTCGCTGCGGATGATGTCGTTCATGCCGAAAAATTGCGACACGCCGACGCCCGCGCGGGCGCTGGGGCTGCTGGTCGACTGCGCGATCGCGACACCGGTGCCGGAATTCGCGGCGGTGAAGCTGAGCACGCCGTTCGTGAAGCTGGCGGTTGCGGCGCCGCCGAGGCCGGTGTTGATCGCGCTGACCATGTCGGCCACGGTCGCGCCGGCACCGAGCGCGTCGAAATCGACTTCGGTCTTCGCGACGAGCGTTCCGTCGGACTGGGTGACGGCGAACGTGGCCTTGCCGGTGAACCCCAGCCGATCGGTGGAAACCAGCCCGGTCTGGCGCCCCGTGAGGCTGGCGGGCGGCGGCACGGCCGTGCCTTCGTTCGATACGGCGTTGAGCGCCTCGGACAGGCCGCTGAACACGGTGCCGAGCTGTTCGGAAAAGGAGGGCAGCGCACGGTCCCGCAGATCGAGCAGGCCGCCCAGCTTGCCCCCCACCGCCGCCGAATCCAGCTTCTCGCCGGTCAGCGCGCCCATCGTGCCGTCCTTGTTGGCGAAGCGGATGCTGATCTCGGGATAGGTGGTCTGCGACGTGCCGGTGCCGTTCCCGCTATTGGGGTAGTCGAGCTGGCGCAGCTTGCTGTCGAGCAGCATCTGGCCGGACGTCGTCTCAATAGTGACCCGGCCGTCGGCCTGGTCACGAACGTTCACCGACAAGAGGCTGCTCAGTTCCTCGATCGCGTTCATCCGCTGGTCGGCGGCGCCGCTGGCGCTCCGCCCGAACGCGGTCGCCTGGGTTACCGTGCTGTTCAGATCGTTTATGCGCTGGAGCAGCGAGTTGATCTTGTCGACCGTGTAGCCGACTTCCGATTCCACATCTGCCCGCAGGCCGTCGACGTCCCGCGTCGTCTGCTGCATCGACGCGAGCGCATCGGAAACATTGCCGGCAAAGACAGCCTTGGTCTGTGCCGAGGATTGCGATCCCGTCATCGCGGTCGCGGACGAGGTGATCGCGTCGAGCCGGGCCGGCAGACCCGATGACGCCCCCGGTTCGCCGAGCAGCGCCTGCAGCCGGTCCAGATAGCTCGACGTGACTTCGGTTTTCCCATAGTCGCCGGCCCGGCGGTACACCGTCGCTTCCAGGAAGCGATCGGCCACGCGCTCGGGCTCGCCGACGTTCACGCCGCTGACCTGTCCATTGACGACCGAGGTCGACAGCGAAACGCGCTCGCGCGCATAGCCGGCGACGCCGACATTGGCGATGTTGTTCGATACCGCACGCAGTCCGGCCTGGGCTGCTGCCAGGCCGGAAACCGCGGTTCCAAGGATTTCGTTCAGCGCCATGTCGTGCGTCCCCCGGCCCTAGTCGTCGTCAGCGCTTCAGGTCGCTGACTTCACGCAGCATGTCGTCGACCGTGGTGATGATCTTGGACGATGCGCTGTAGGCGCGCTGGAAGCGGATCATGTTGGTGAACTCGCCCGCCAGGTCGACGGTCGAGGCCTCCAGCGTGTTGGACGAAAGCTTGCCGGCGCCCAGTTCGCCCGGTGCGTTCATCGTCATCGAACCCGACTGGCGGTTCGCCGAATAGGCATTG
This sequence comes from Sphingomonas sp. R1, assembly GCF_025960285.1. Classification (GTDB taxonomy): domain Bacteria; phylum Pseudomonadota; class Alphaproteobacteria; order Sphingomonadales; family Sphingomonadaceae; genus Sphingomonas. The sequence goes on from NZ_CP110111.1 coordinate 1,574,924, forward strand.
CCGGAGACGCGGGTCAGCCCGTTCGGATTGGCGAAGGTTGCGATCGGCAGCTGGAACACCTTGCGGGTCGAGCCGTCGTCGAAGATCGCGCTGACGATGCCGTCCTTCGATACCTCGGTCGAGGCAATGTTGCCGAGCACGCCGCCATCGGCACCGCCCGAGATCAGCGACGAAGGCTGGCCGAAGGACGTGATGCCGGCGATCGAGTTGGGGCTGCCCAGATCGATGTCGATCGGCTGATAATCGGCGCCGTTGGTGTACTTGATGTCCAGCGGGCTGTCCGCACCCGGATTGTCCCAGGTCAGCGCCTTGAGGCTGCCATCGCCGTTGAACTCGACGGTTGCGCTGCCGACCAGGCCGTTGGGGTTGGCGGTCGCATCGACGTCCGATGCCGGGACGACGACCGCTTCCATCTTCCACTCGTTGGTGTCGGTCTTGAGGAACGACATGTTGAGCTGGTGGCTGCCGCCCTGCGCGTCATAGATGGTGAACGGACGGGTGAACGTCGGCTCGATCTTGGTGCCGCTCGAGGCGTTGGCGCTATAGGCCGCCATGGTGCCGGTGGCGTAGCTGGCGGCGCTCGACGAAATCGCCGCGTCCGACTGGAGGTTGATGCGCGCCTGCACCTTGGTGGTCGGGGCGGCCGTGCCGACGAGATCGCTGAGGCGAACCGGCGAGAGCGTGTCGAGGCTGCCGGTGTTGTTCGCCTTGCCGGTGGCGTCGAGGCGCCAGCCATAGAGGTACAGGCCCGAAGAGTTGCGCAGATAGCCTTCCTCGTCCGGCTTGAACGAGCCAGCACGGGTATATGCCACCGGATCGCTTTCCGTGGTACCGCTGCGGGTGATGAAGAAGCCGTTGCCGTCGATCGCCAGATCGGTGGTGCTGCCTGAGGCCTGCAGCAGGCCCTGCTTCGATACCTGGGCGATCGGCGACGCAGCCACACCACCGGCCGAATAGCTCGACGACGCGCGACCATCGGTCACCAGCGTACGGAACTGGGCCTCGACACCCTTGTAGGCGACGGTGTTGATGTTGGTGATGTTGTCGGCAACCGTAGCCATGGCACTCGACTGCGCGCTCAGCCCGGAAACGCCAGCGTATAGAGCGGAATAGAGGCTCAAGATCAAAACTCCTCGAGATGCCCGCGCGATCCCACGCCGGCGACCTGTTCATTGTAGAGGGTGAAAGAGCCCCCCCAAATCGATGGGGCAATTTTGCCTGCTGCGATGCACCAGGCGGCAAAATTTGCCGGGTGTTCGCCCCGCGCGCTGCAAACGTCGCTATAAGTTTAGGAACGCTTATCGAAAGGCCAGTTCCATGCTTCGCATCACGCTCCGCGACGGCGAAAAGGCGATCGTCAACGGCGCGGTGCTCCGCGCCGTGGGCCGTACCCAGATCGCCGTGGAGAACAAGGTATCGATCCTGCGCGGCCGCGAGGTGATGCGTCCCGAGGAGGCGACCAGCACCGCCCGCCAGCTCTATTTCGCCACCATGCTGGCCTATATCGATCCCGCGGGCCGCGACGCGCACCATGATGCCGTCGTCCAGCTGATCAGCCTGCTGATCACCACGCTCGGCACGCCCCAGGCGAGCGAGCTGTGCATCCGCTTTGCCAACGATCTGGCGCAGGGCGAATATTACAAGGCGCTCGCCGTCGCCCGCGAGGTGATCGCGCTGGAAGACGCCGCTGCCGACCAGAGCGCCACCCAGGCCGCCTGAAGGACGCCGCCGCGATGCAGACGCTCGCCAGTGCCGCCCGTGCGATCCGGGACATGGTCCCGGACCGGCGCTTCGGGCGCGTGGTGGCGGTGCGCGGCGCCCTCATCGAAGTGGAAGGCCTGACCGGCGTCGCCCAGATCGGCAGCCGCGTCGAGATCCAGTCACCCTCCGGCAAGGTGGAAGCCGAAGTGACCGCGCTCGATCGCGGCGTCGCCTTGTGCCTGCCCTTCGTGGATCCGCAGGGCGTAGGCCTGGGCGCGATCGCCGAACTGGGCGCCGGCCAGTTCACCGTCCGCCCGTCCAAGGCGTGGCTCGGCCGCATGATCAACGGCCTCGGCCGCCCGGTCGACGGCCAGGGACCGCTGGCCAACGGCGCCGATCCGCAGCCGATCAAGGCCTCCCCGCCCGCCGCGGCCGGTCGCGCCCGCGTTGCCGAGCGGATCGAGACCGGCGTGCGCTGCCTCGACACTTTCGTACCGCTGTGCCGCGGCCAGCGCCTGGGCCTCTTTGCAGGCTCGGGCGTCGGCAAGTCGGTTCTCCTCTCGATGCTCGCGCGCTGGACGCAGTGTGACGTGGCGGTCATCGGGCTGATCGGCGAACGCGGCCGCGAAGTGCAGGAATTCATCGAGGACGATCTGGGGCCCGAGGGCATGGCGCGGTCGGTCGTCGTGGTCGCCACGTCCGACGAGCCCGCGCTGATGCGCCGCCAGGCCGCCTGGACCACCCTCGCCGTCGCCGAGCATTTCCGCGACCAGGGACTGAACGTCCTGTGCCTGATGGATTCGGTCACCCGCTTCGCGATGGCGCAACGCGAAATCGGCCTCGCCTCGGGCGAGCCGCCGGCGACCAAGGGCTACACCCCCACCGTCTTTGCCGAACTGCCCCGCCTGCTGGAACGCGCCGGCCCCGGCGCGCCGGGCGCCGGCATGATCACCGGCCTGTTCACCGTCCTCGTCGACGGCGACGACCATAACGAGCCGGTGGCCGACGCGGTCCGCGGCATCCTCGACGGCCACGTGGTGATGCGCCGCGCCATCGCCGAACGCGGCCGCTATCCGGCGATCGACGTGCTGAAATCGGTGTCGCGTACCTTGCCCCATTGCCTGGAGGCCGAGCAGAACGAGGTGCGCCTCGCCGCCCGCAAACTGCTCTCGACCTATGCCGACATGGAAGAGATGGTACGGCTGGGGGCGTACAAGGCAGGATCCTCGCCCGAAGTCGATCGCGCCGTGGCTTTGGCACCGCGCATCGAAGCGCTGCTCAACCAGGGCAAGAACGACCAGGGCCATGCCGAGGCCGCGTTCGCCGAACTCGCCGCCATCCTCTCGGGCGCAGCGGCCGGCGATTCCGGCCATGACGTCGGTCTCGCGGCATGAGGACGCCGCTCGATACCGCCCTGCGCATGCAGCAGCGCACCGTCGACGATCTGAAGGTCGCGATCGGTGCGTCGATCGAGCGCATCGCCGAAATGGAGCAGCAGGCACGCACGCTGGTCGAGCGTATGCGCGAGGAGCGCATGCTTGCACATGCCCTGCCCTTCGCCTCGGATGCGTGGCTCGCCACCGCCAAGCACGCCCAACTCCGGCTCGGTGCGGAAGTATCCGCCGAGCAGGGGCGCCTGCTGCATCTGCGCGAACAGGCGCGCGAGGCCTATGGCACACTGCGCGCGATCGAGAGCGCCGCCGAGCGCTTCCGCGCCGATGCCGAGCGCGAAGCCGAGGCCGCCGAACAGGCGGCGATTGATGACATTGCCGCCGCGCGCTTCCTGCGCGAGCGCAAGCGACTGCCGGTGAAGGCCGCATGATTCATCGTACCGATCTCGCCGCACTCACGCCGGCCCAGCGCGCCAACGTGATCTTCGCCCAGGCGCAGTCCGAACTGTCCACCCGACTCTGGCGTGCCGCGATCGGGGACAACGACCGCGAGGCAGGCAAGAGCCGCTCGCCGCTCGGCCCGGGTTCCGACATGGCGATGGACTCGCTGCTCGAACTGCTCGGCACACAGGCGCCGCGCTCCGCCAAGGGGCGCTGCCAGTGCCAGTGCAGTTGCTCGTGCCACGACGACCCCGAGGACGCGCCCGCGCTGCCAAGGGGCCCGATGACCGGCGAGCGTGCCCGCACCATCGCGTCGCCGCCGGCGGCGATGGCCGCCGCCCCCGCCTCCGGTGCCACCGCCGGCGCCACCTCGGGCGCGCTCGCGCTGGGTGCCAACAGCCGCTACGCCGATGCGCTGGCCGCCGCCGAGGCCCGCAGCGGAATCCCGGCGCCGGCGCTCGCGGCGATCGTCAACGCCGAAGCCGGCAAGGGCAAGGACGGCAGCTGGAACCCCCTGTCCCGCAACCCGCGCTCCAGCGCGGCGGGTCTGGGCCAGTTCCTCAGCGGCACCTGGCAGGGACTGGCTGAGCAGAGCGGCACCTGGCTCAACGACGTTGCCAAGGCGCGCGGCTGGCTCAAGGAAAACGGCAAGGTCGATCCCAGCCGCCGCAGCGAGTTGCTGGCCCTGCGCTACGATCCGCAGGCCTCGATTCTCACCGTGGCAGATATGGCCCGCAACAATCTGCACAAGCTCGAATCATCCGGGCTGAATGTGCGCGCCGATTCGGAGACTTTGGCCAAGGCGGCCTATCTCAGCCACCATCTCGGCCTGGGCGATGCGAGAAAATTTTTGGGCGGCGGGATTGACGCCGGCCGCGCCCGCCACCTCCTCGCCGCCCAGATCGGCGGCGCCGCAGCCGAGCAGCGGATCGCCAGTGCCGGGGATGCCACCCGCGCCCATCGGCAATGGTTACTGGAATTTATCGACCGGCACGTCCAGCCGGAAAAATTTTCCGCGTAAATCCGCCATTTTCGGCCTTCCGGCGCGTCGTTAGCAAAGCTGCTGAACGGCGATTAACCATCATTTTTTCAGGCACTTGGCTCGCACTGCGAATCGGGCTTGCTATAAAGGTCGGGGGCCTTTTGCGGAAAACTACCTAAGGCCCCGATTAGCACTCCTTTAAGTGTTTCAGGCGAAATCTCCCCCTGTCGACGGCGCCGGAACGATCGGACCGGCGCTGAACCAGGGGAATACGAATGTCGAAGATCACGATCGCTCTCGAGGCCGCCGTCCAAACCGTCATCGAGAACTCGCCGAAGGACAGCAAGCAGACTGCCCGTCAGCGCGCAGAAGTCGATCGGGCCTTCGCTCGCATCCTGAAGCTCATCGCTCCCCGCATCCGCCACTTCATCCGCCAGTACGGCCTGACCGCGCACTGGGACGACGCCGAGCAGTGCTGCGCGATCGCCGTGCACCGTGCCATCCAGGCCTATGAGCCGGAAAAGGCGCAGTTCACCACCTTCGTCAACTGGCAGATCCGCGGCGAGCTGCAGAGCCTGCGCTTCCGCCTGATGACCGACCAGCGCCCCTCGGCGAAGAAGGTCGAGGCCACCACCGTTTCGCTGAGCGCGATGGTCAGCTCGGCGGACGGCGACGAGATGTCGCCCGAGGCGATGATCGAGGACGAGGACGCGCTGGAGCGCACCGAGAGCGCCGCATCGGACTATCTGGCCGATGGCGCGATCTCCTCGCTGATCGAGGCCTATGTCGACCATCTCCGCAAGGTCGGCATCGAGCAGCTCCGCCGCCGTCCCCGCCCGAAGCGGGAAGAAGCCGCACTGCGTCGCGAAGGCCCGCGTCTCCGCACCGCCACCCACGGCATCGATCCGGCCGAGCTGGAGAAGCTGGAAGCCAAACTGGAGCGCGACCGCGAGATCGTCGCCCGCCGCGTGTTCCAGACCGCCACGCTGGACGACCTGTCGCTCGAGACCGGCGTGACCAAGGAGCGCGTCCGCCAGATCACCAAGCGCGCCGCCAAGGTGATCGCCGAGATCGCCGCAGCCGATCCGCGCTTCTCGGTCATGGCCGAATATGGCGAGCCCGCCGCCACCAAGCGTCGCCAGCCCGCGCCGGCACGCGCCGCCACCCCGATCCTGCCGGACGCCGGCCAGCCGCACAACCTGCTCTCCAGCGTCGTCGCGATCGATCCGAAGAGCATCGAGACCGTCGTCGCCGCCGAAGCCAATCGCGAGACGATCGAGGCCGTCGCGCTTGCCGCCACGGTGCAGAACAGCGCCGCGCTGCATTGATACTCCGTTCGCGCAGCAATCGTTCTATAAAGGAAGGGTAACCCTTTCGCGGAACGACCTGATGCCTCGAGATTCCCAGACCAACGGCCGCGGCACTCAGCAGATGATGCCGCGGCCCAATTACAAGCTGACCGAACTGGCCGAGGAAATGGTGCGCTGTGCGCAGCCGCTGCTCCCGGCCGGCGGTCGGCTTTTTCTGGGTCTGCAGCAGGACATGGACGGATCGCTCCGCATGATCTGGTGGCGCGGCGACGATTTCCGCGTGATCGCCGAGATCGACGCGAGCCCCGAAGGCTTTTGCGACGAGGACAGCGACGAGGGCGCGCTGCAGGATGCGGCGAGCGCCTGCCTCACCTATCTTGCCGGCCGCTGGCCCAGCCCGCCGCGCCGGCTGGGCGTGATCACCGACGGCACCGGGGTCGCCTTTTCCCCCGAACGCCCGGCGGTTGCCGAACCCGGCTGGCTGCTAGACCATGCCGGCGGCCTGGCAACGCTCACCACCATCCTGCCGCTCGACGGCGAAGGTCCCTGTGCGCTGCTGTGCACGCCGGTGGAGGCCGCGTCGTACCACTGATGGCGGGCAGCGCGGACGCGGCGGCCTGGTAGCGCCTCGGCGAAGTGGAGGAAGTTCACGCTCGTGGCGAATTGGCGGGGCGGCTGGCCCGTCCCGGCGCGCGCCGCACCGTGTGGAGGCGAACGGGCACGGAGGCGGTGTTGTACGGAGTCAAAGAGCAGCCAGCGAGGGCGAAAACAGAACATATAGGGAACGCCAGCAAACCCGCAAGCCGGCGCCTGCCGGGGGCTGAGCGTGGCAAATGATTTCCCGACTAGACCTCCGCATAGCCTCTCGCGAGAGAGATGTCGCCGCGCTCGACCTCGACATTGAAGCAGCCATCAGGGCGCGCGTGACGCGGCGACAGGCGGACGGTCGCACCAGCAAACTCGTGATCACCCAGGACGATGCCCTCCAACGCGTCTGGATCGTCACAGCCCAGCCGGAAGGGCTCGGGGGTGTCACGCGTCATACCGTCAGCATCGAACCATCCCCACCCGGAGGTCGGTATTACATGGCGGAGGTAACCGATCATCGTTTGAGAGTGTCTCAGCCGCCAAACGACCGCAAGTGGGGCGCAAGCGGATGTGCTTGCCCCCCGGGCCCTCCCCCCGGTGACAATCCCGGCCACCCTGCTATGGCACTCGCATGGGTGAACTGATCGCGATCGAGGGCGCCGACGGCGTCGGCAAGAACACCGCCGCCAACGGGCTGTGCGCGGCGCTGCAGGCTTCGGGCCGCACCGCCACCGTGCTCGGCTTCCCGCGCTACGGCCAGACCGTCGCCGGCGTGACGATCGGCAAGATGCTCGCGGGCGAATTGCCCGTCCCCGTCACCCCGCATGCCGCCGCCGTGCTCTATGCGCTCGATCGCTTCGAGTGGCGCGACGCGTTGCTGGAGGCCCAGGCGACTCACGACGTGGTGGTGCTCGATCGCTACATCGCGTCGAACATGGCCTATCAGGGCGCCAAGCTGGGGGGCGACGAAGGCCGCGCGCTGATGGACTGGATCCTCGCGCTGGAGACCGGCCAGTTCGCTTTGCCCCGCCCGCGCCTGTCGATCTATCTCGACACGCCCTGGGACCTGGCCCGCGAACTGATCCTGCAAAAGGCGCAGCGCAGCTATACGACCCGCAGCTTCGACGAATATGAGGCGGATATCGCGCTCCAGCAGCGGGTGCGCGGCAATTACGAAGCGATGGTTGCCGCCGATCTGCTCGGCCCCTGGCGGGTCGTGCGGGCAAGCGAAGACGGTGCGATGCGCGCCCCCGATGCGATCGTAGGCGAAATTCTCTCTCATATTTGAAAATATCGGATAGACGCGTATTCCGGCGCTTGACATTTGCGTTCGCGGCGCAGCAATGGTAGCGCTATCACAACTTGAAACGAAATTGGCGAGAGGTCCCTTGGAAGCGCTTCGTGACATGCTGCCTGCCGATCATGCGCAGGCCATCCTCGTCGGCCGCGTGGCTACGCCCGCCGGCCCCAGCCCCGTGATCCTGCGCGACGGCCAGGTGATCGACGTCTCGGCCACCGCCGCCACCGTCGCCGACCTGATGGAGCGCGACGACATCGCGACGCTGACCGGCGACGTGCTGTGCACGGTCGAGGCGCTGGGCACCGAGTCGGCGCCGCAGATCCTGGCACCGGTCGATCTGCAGTGCGTGAAGGCCGCCGGCGTCACCTTCGCGGTCTCGGCGCTCGAGCGCGTGATCGAGGAGCGCGCCCGCGGCGACTCCGCCCGCGCCGCCGAGATTCGCGGCGATCTGGAAGCCAAGGTCGGCGCCGGCATCCGCTCGGTCGTCCCCGGCACCGCCGAAGCGGCCAGCCTCAAGGCCGCGCTGATCGAGGCGGGCATGTGGTCGCAATATCTCGAAGTCGCGATCGGGCCGGACGCCGAGGTGTTCACCAAGGCGCCGGTGCTCTCCGCCATGGGCTGGGGTGCCGAGATCGGCATCCGCTCGGATAGCGACTGGAACAATCCCGAGCCGGAAGTCGTGCTGGTGGTCGACCGGGGCGGCACGATCAAGGGCGCTACGCTCGGCAACGACGTCAATCTGCGCGATTTCGAGGGCCGCAGCGCGCTGCTGCTCGGCAAGGCGAAGGACAACAACGCCTCGACCGCGATCGGTCCGTTCATCCGCCTGTTCGACGACCATTTCACCATGGACGACGTGCGCAGCGCGGTGGTCGACCTCACCATCGACGGGCCGGAGGGCTATCGCCTCTCGGGCACCAACAAGATGAGCGAGATCAGCCGCGATCCCACCGAACTGGTCCGCCAGACGCTGAGCGAGCACCAGTATCCGGACGGCTTCGCGCTGTTCCTCGGCACGTTGTTCGCGCCGGTGCAGGACCGCGACCATCCCGGCCGCGGCTTCACCCACAAGACGGGCGACGTCGTCCGCATCGCCACGCCGAAGCTCGGCACGCTGGTCAACCGCGTCACCACGTCCAAGGCCGCCGCGCCCTGGACGTTCGGCATCCGCGACCTGATGCGCAATCTGGCCGCGCGCGGCCTTCTCTCGAATTCCTAAGGTGTCCATGTCTGAAGTCGATCTCCAGCAGGGGCCGATTCCGGCCGCAGCGCGCGCCGTCTATCCCAGCCTCAAGGGCAAGCGGGTCCTGATCACCGGCGGCGGCTCAGGCATCGGCGCCGGGCTGGTCGAGGGGTTCGTCCGCCAGGGCGCGGACGTGACCTTCTTCGACATCGCCGAGGAAGATTCGCTGGCGCTGGTCGCGAGCCTGTCCGACGCCGCCATCGCGCCGCGCTTCTACAAGGTGGACCTGACCGACGTGCGCGCGGCACAGGCCCAGGTACAGGCGCTGATCGAGGCCGAAGGCGGCTTCGACGTGCTGCTCAACAACGCCGCTAATGACGACCGCCACACGATCGAGCAGGTGACCCCGGAATATTGGGACAACCGCATCAACGTGAACCTGCGCCACCAGTTCTTCCTGGCGCAGGCCGTGATCCCGGCGATGAAGGCGAAGCGCGCCGGCGTGATCATCAATCTCGGCTCGATCTCCTGGCACCTCGCACTGGAAGAGCTGACGCTCTACCAGACCGCCAAGGCGGCGATCGAGGGCCTCACCCGCAGCCTCGCGCGCGAGCTGGGTCCGGACGGCATCCGCTCGGTCTGCATCGTCCCCGGCAACGTCAAGACGCCGCGCCAGATGAAATGGTACACGCCCGAGGGCGAGGCCGAGATCGTCAAGGCGCAGTGCCTCCCGGGCCGCCTGGTGCCCGACGACATCGCCGCCGCGGCACTGTTCCTTGCATCCGACGATGCGCGCCTGATAACGAGCCACGAATTCTTCGTGGATGCAGGCTGGAGATAAGATGACCGACAAGGTGGTGGTTTCGGCGCCGGAGAGCGTTTGGGGGCTCAGTGCCCCGCTTCTCGAAGGCCCGGTGTGGGTGGAGCGCGACGCGGCCTTGTGGTTCGTCGACATCAAGGGCCACAAGATCCACCGCTATGATCCCGCCACCGGCGACAAGCAGAGCTGGGACGCGCCTGCCCAGGTAGGCTTCGCGCTTCCGGCGGCGAGCGGCGGCTTCGTCGCAGGCCTGCAGACCGGCCTGGCGAAGTTCGATCCGGCGGACGGCAGCTTCACCCCGCTGGTCGATCCCGAGCCCGAACTGCCCGGCAACCGCCTGAACGACGGCACCGTCGATGCGGAAGGCCGGCTGTGGTTCGGCACGATGGACGATGGCGAGAGCGAGGCCACCGGCACCATCTATCGCCTCGCCGCCGACGGGACCTGCGTCGCCTCGGCGCCCAAGGTCTCGATCACCAACGGCCCGGCGGTCTCGCCGGACGGCAAGACGCTCTACCATGTCGATACGCTGGGCGCCGTCGTCTATGCCTGCGACATCGATGCGGACGGCGCGCTGGTGAACCGGCGCGAGTTCGTCCGCATCGCCGAGGGCGAGGGCTTTCCGGACGGCCCCTGTGTCGACAGCGAGGGCTTTGTCTGGGTGAGCCTGTACGCCGGCTCCGAGGTTCGCCGCTATTCGCCGGCGGGGGACCTGGTCGAGACGGTGCCCTTCCCCGTGGATGCGATCACCAAGATCGCGTTCGGCGGCCCGGACCTGAAGACCGTCTACGCCACCACCGCGAACAAGCACCTCTCCGCCGAGGACAAGGCCGCACGCCCGACCTCCGGCGACCTGTTCAGCTTCCGCGTGACCGTGGCCGGGCAGCCGGGCGCGCTGATCCGCGTCGGGGCCTGAGCCCAATTCCTCCCCGGGCGAAGCTCGGGGAGGAACTAGATCCTACTGGTACATCGCCCGGGTCAGCCCGGCGATGCCGCCGCGGACACGCTCCCAACCCGCGTCTCCGGACAGGTCGAGCCCGAGGAACCGCCCGCTGGTGGCGCCGGAGAGCACCAGCTGCTGGATCGAGGCGATCAGCAGCGCATTCAGCATCGGCGCGTCGATCCCCGCCGGGCGCTGCAGCGTTCCGCGCTCGCGGGCGATCCAGGCGCTCAGCGCCTTGCCGCGCGCCTCAGTGAAGGCATTGGCAAGCTTGGAGGGAGCGGACAGCTCCCAGGCCAGGATCTTCTGCGCCAGCGGATCGCTGCGCAGCGCATCGAGCAGCGCCACGGCGACGCGCGCCATCATCTCGGCATAGCTGGCGGGCGGGGGCACGTTCTCGGGACGCACCAGCGCGGTTTCCATCCAGGCGGACACATCGGCGGCGATGGCCTCCGCGAGGCCGTCCATGCCGCCGAAATACCGGTAGATCAGTTGCTTGTCATAGCCCGAGGCGCGCGCGATGGCGTTGACGCCCCAGCGGGCGAAGCCCTGCTCCGCCAGCAGACGCTTGGCCGCCTCGAGAATTACCCCCCGCGTATTGGCCGCATTGCGCAGCCGTTTCGCCGGTGCCCCTTCGCTCACGCTGTCCCCTTCCCCTTGGTTCGCGAAGGGTTAACTATCACTGGCGGGTGACACTTGCCATATCCGGAATGGGCCGGAGGTGGAGGGATAAGGGTCAGGGAAGCGAGGCCCGCTTACCACATCACCGGCGTCATCCCCGCGCAGGCGGGGATCCATTGGCGCTGGTGCCGAGGGCCTTTCCCCCAACGTCCTGGCAAATGGATGCCCGCCTTCGCGGGAATGACGGAGGACTCGATGAAAGGGTAAACCTACCCCCGCCCAGCCTCAATGGTTGTGCCGCGGCACCTTGAGGCCGGTGCCGCGATACTTGGTCGCAAATTCGAGCACCCCGCCCTCGTGGAGCTGGCCCGACTTTTCGCGGTACAGCTCTTCCCACGGCGTGTTGCTCGGCGGGATCGGCGGGGCGGGCTCGCCCTTGCGGCGGGCAATCTCGTCCGCCTCGACCAGCGCATCCACCCGGCCCTGATTGAGGTCGATCCGGATCACGTCGCCGGTGCGCAGCCAGGAGAGCCCGCCGCCCGCCGCGCTCTCCGGCGAGGCGTTCAGGATCGAGGGGCTGTCCGACGTGCCCGACTGGCGGCCGTCACCCAGCGTCGGCAGGCTCTGGATGCCCTTCTGGAGCAGCGCGTCGGGCGGCTGCATGTTGACGACTTCCGCCGATCCCGGCCAGCCCAGCACGCCCGCGCCGCGGATCACCAGGATGCAATTGTCATCGATGGCCAGCGCCGGATCGTTGATCCGGTGGTGATAATCGTCCGACCCGTCGAACACCACCGCGCGGACCTCGAACACGCCCTCCTGCCCGGGGGTGGAGAGGTAGCGCGCGCGGAACTGGTCGGAGATCACGCTGGTCTTCATGATCGCCATGTCGAACAGGTTGCCGGTGAGCACCAGGAACCCGGCCTTCTCCATCAGCGGCTTGTCGATCGGGAAGATCACGTCGGCGTCGAGCACGCGCGCATCCGCCACATTCTCCGCCATGGTGCGGCCGGTGCAGGTCGCGACGCTGCCGTCGAGGATGCCCGCCTCGACCAGCAGCTTGAGCACCGCGGGGATGCCGCCGGCGCGGTGGAAGCGCTCGGAGAGATATTGCCCTGCCGGCTGCATGTTGACGATTAGCGGCAGGTCGTAGCCGGTCTGCCAGTCCTCGGGGGTGATGGTGATGCCGGCATGCGCGGCCATCGCGTTGAGGTGCGGCTGGGCGTTGGTCGATCCGCCGATCGCGGTGAGCAGCTTGATCGCGTTGAGGAAGCTCTGCTTGGTCAGGATCTTCGACGGGCGCAGGTCCTCGTACGCCATCTCGACAATGCGCTTGCCGGTCTCATAGGCGATCTGCCCGCGCTCGCGATAGGGCGCCGGGATCATCGCACAGCCGGGGAGCGACATGCCAAGCCCCTCGGCCATGCTGTTCATCGTCGAGGCGGTGCCCATCGTGTTGCAGTGCCCCGAGGAGGGCGCGCTCTCCATGGCGCGGCGGAGGAACTCGGCCTCGTCGATCTCGCCCGCCGCCATCTTGCGGCGCGAGCGCCAGATCACCGTGCCCGAGCCGACCAGTTCGCCTTCGTGCCAGCCGTCGAGCATCGGCCCGCCCGACAGGACGATCGCCGGGATGTCGACGGTGGAGGCGGCCATCAGCGACGAGGGCGTGGTCTTGTCGCAGCCGGTCGTCAGGATCACCGCGTCGATCGGATAGCCGTTGAGGATCTCGACCAGGCCGAGATAGGCGAGGTTGCGGTCGAGGGCCGCGGTCGGGCGCCTACAATTCTCGAAGATCGGGTGGAGCGGGAATTCCATCGGGATGCCGCCCGCCGCGAGGATGCCTTCGCGCGCGCGCTTCACCGTTTCCAGATGGATGCGGTTGCACGGCGCGATGTCGCTGCCCGACTGGGCGATGCCGATGATCGGCTTGCCCGAGGTCAGCTCCGCGGGCGTGATGCCGTAGTTCATGAAGCGCTCGAGATAGAGCGCCGCCATGTCGGCGCGCCCGGGGGCGGCGAACCATTCGCGCGATCGGAACGGACGGGCAGGCGTGCGGGTCACGATATTCTCCCAAACCAAATACTAAGCCCCTCCCTTTCAAGGGAGGGGTTGGGGTGGGTGCGCGGCGGCACGCCGCGCTCCTGCCCTTGGAGGTGGAATTCGTCGACCGGGGCATCGAGCCCCGCCCGACGATGACCCACCCCCAACCCCTCCCTTGAAAGGGAGGGGCTAAGAAGAAGGAGGCTTTTACCCCTCCATCGCCTCGAGTTCCTTGCCCTTGGTTTCCTTGATGAACTTCAGGACGAGGAAGAAGCTGACCGCCGCGCAGACGGCGTAGAAAGTGTAGCTGGCCGCCAGGCCGAGCTTGGACGCCATCACCGGGAAGCTCTGCGCGATCAGGTAGTTGGCGAACCACTGGGCGAAGCCGCACACCGCGAGCGCGGAGCCGCGGATCTGGTTCGGGAACATCTCGCCGAGCATCACCCACATCACCGGGCCCCAGCTGACGTTGAAGAAGATCACGTACAGATTGGCCGCGACGACGGCGGTCTTGCCGAGATCGGGCGAAAGGACGAGCTTGCCCGAGGCATCGAGCGAGCCGTGGCCGAAGGCATAGACCAGCACGAACAGCGTGACCGCCATGCCCGCCGAGCCGATCAGCAGCAGCGGCTTGCGGCCGATCTTGTCGACCAGGCCAATGGTGACCAGGCAGGCCGCGATCGAGACCGCGCCCGAGACGATGTTGATGAGGAGCGAGTCCGCCTCGGTGAAGCCGGCCAGCTGCCACAGCGTCGAGCCGTAATAGAAGATCACGTTGATGCCGACGAGCTGCTGGAACACCGCGATCACCAGGCCCGCCCACAGGATCGGACGGATGCCGCCGGTGCGCGGATCGATCAGGTCGCGGAAGCTCGGACGGTGATCGGCGGTGAAGCTGGCGCGGATCTCCTCCAGCTTGGTGCGCGCGGTCTGCGGGCCGAACAGGTCGGTCAGCACCTTGGTGGCTTCCTCGATGCGCCCCTTGGCGACCAGATAGCGCGGGCTTTCCGGAATGAAGAACAAGGCGACCAGGAACACCGCGGCGGGGATCGCCTGCATCAGGTACATCCAGCGCCAGGCTTCGAGGCCGGCCCAGAAGGCATTGGTCGAGGCGCCGGCGGCGGCCGCGAGGTAATAATTGACCACGAACGCGGCGGTGAGGCCGGAGATGATCATGATCTGCTGCACCGTGGTCATCCGGCCGCGAATGTTCGCGGGCGCGACTTCGGAGATATAGGCGGGCGACAGCACCGAGGCGGCGCCGACCGCGATGCCGCCGGCGATGCGGGCGACGACGAACACGCCGTGAAGGTGCGCGAAGCCCTGCGCCAGCGCGCCGACGAGGAAGATGAAGGCAGCAAGCCGCATCACGTTGCGGCGGCCGACCGCGTCGGCCAGCGTGCCGGCGAAGAAGGCGCCGATGAAGCAGCCGATCAGCAGCGAACCGACCGTGAAGCCCAGCCCCGCCTCGTCGAGCGCGAAGGCAGCCTTCAGGCCCGGCTGGGTGCCGTTCACCGCGCCGCTGTCATATCCGAAAAGCAATCCGCCGATCGTGGCCACCGCCACGATGGCGCCGATCAGGCCGAAATTGGCCCGTTCCGCTGTCTGGTTCATCCAATCCCTCTCCTAGTCACCCCAGAATCCGGAGCGATTTGTTAGCGGTAACGCTGGCCCGTGCAACCGGGAAAAGCAAGTCGGCAGATGCGGATTCGCAAGTTTATGCCAACGTTGTCGTCCGATCCCTTACGCCGCGGGTGGCGGCGCGCAGGATTCGCGTACGATCAGCTGGTGCGCAAGCACTTCTTCGGCATGCTCGGTACGCACATCGGCGCGCAGCTCCTCGAGCAGCATGGTCAGCGCCGCCTCGGCCATCGCGGCGATCGGCTGGCGCACGGTGGTAAGCTCGGGCCACATGGTGGTGGCGAGCGCAGTATCGTCGAAGCCGACCACGCTCAGGTCCTGCGGCACGTGCAGGCCGCGACGGTGCGCGACGCCAACGGCGGCAGCGGCCATGTCGTCGTTGCTGGCGAAGATCGCGGTCGGCGGGTTCGGCAGATCGAGCATCGCCTCGCTGGCGACGATGCCGGAGCGGAAGGTGAAATAGCCCTGCTCCACCGGCATCGCGGCAAGGTCGAGCCCCGCTTCCTCGATCGCCGCGCAGAAGCCCCGGTAGCGCTCGGCGCTGGAGGTCTGGTTGGGGTTGCCGCGAATGAAGCCGATGCGGCGATGGCCCATGTCCAGCAGATGCTTGGTCATCGCGCAGGCGGCGGCGAAATCGTCGATGCGGACATTGAGGCTGCCCTCGGGCGGCAGGCCCATCGCGACCGATACCCAGGGGATGCCCGCAGCTTCCAGTTCGGCGCGCACGGGCCCCGATTCGGAGAGCGGCGGCGGCAGGATCACGCCCTGGACATGCGTCTGCACAAAACCCCGCGTCGCCTCGGCCTGCTCCTCCGGCCGCTCGCCTTCGCAGGCCTCCAGCACGAGGTGGCAACCCGCACGCCGGGCAGCGGCGAGCGCGCCGATCAGGAATTGCGAGAGATAGGCAGCCGAGGGGTTCGAATAGAGCAACCCGATCTGGGTCGCTTCCCCAGCGGCCAGGCTGCGCGCGGCGGTGTTGGGCGCGTAGTTGAGCTTGGCGATCGCGGCGAGCACCGCCTCGCGAGTCGCTTCGCGCACATTGGTGCCGCCGTTGACGACGCGCGACACGGTCATCGCGGAAACGCCAGCTTCGCGGGCCACGTCCTGTACGGTGATGCTGCCCCGGCTGCGCCGGCTAGGTTTGTTCATCCCCCCTCCCTGCACCGACGCATAAGTTCGCGCTACCATGATTGCAATCGTTGCTGCACCGATGCGGGGCCGGTTGACCGCCGTCCATCGCCGCACCTATAGATGATAGCGCTACCATCACAGCATAGGCGACGGCACAATCGTCGCCGGCCTTCAGGGAGAGGAACATGCGCCATTTTCGTCGCGTCGCCGCGCTTGCCATCGCCGCGAGCGCGCTCACGCCCTTCGTCGCCGCCGTACCGGCCGCCGCGCAGACCCGCGCCGACAAGCCGCTCTACAAGGATGCGACCCAGCCGGTCGAGGCGCGCGTCGACGATCTGCTCGCGCGCATGACGCTGGAGGAGAAGGTCCAGCAGCTGCAGGCGCTGTGGCTCAACAAGGGCCTGGTGCAGGATGCCAAGGGCGAGTTCGATCCCGTCAAGGCGAGCGCCAGCTTCCCCAACGGCCTGGGCATGATCTCCCGCCCCTATGACCGTCGCGGCGTCGCCGCCGGCCAGACCACGGCCGCAGGCGCCAATGCCGGCGACGTCAACCGCAGCCCGGAAGAGACCGCGCGCTACGTCTATGCCGCGCAGAAATGGGCGATGGAGAAGACCCGGCTCGGCATCCCGATGCTGATGCACGAGGAAGCGCTGCACGGCCTGGTCGCCCCCGGGGCCACCAGCTTCCCGCAGTCGATCGGCCTGGCCAGCAGCTGGGATCCGAAGCTGGTCGAGACCATCTTCTCGATGGCCGCCAAGGAGGCGCGCGCCCGCGGTGCCAACCTCGTGCTCGCCCCCGTGGTCGATGTCGCGCGCGATCCGCGCTGGGGCCGCATCGAGGAGACGTACGGCGAGGACCCGTATCTCGTAACGCAAATGGGCCTGGCCGCGATCCGCGGCTTCCAGGGCAGCACGCTGCCGCTCAAGTCCGACAAGGTGTTCATCACCCTCAAGCACATGACCGGCCATGGCCAGCCCGAGAACGGCACCAATGTCGGCCCCGCCTCGCTCGGCGAGCGGACGCTGCGCGAGGACTTCTTCCCGCCCTTCGAAGCGGCAGTGAAGACCCTCCCCGTCATGTCGGTGATGGCCAGCTATAACGAGATCGACGGCATCCCCAGCCACGCCAACAAATGGCTGCTGACCGACGTGCTGCGCGGCGAATGGGGCTTTCAGGGCGCCGTGGTCAGCGACTATTTCGCGATCCGCGAGCTGATCACCCGCCACCACATGTTCAAGGATCCCAAGGACGCGGCGCAACGCGCGCTCGACGCGGGCGTCGACGTGGAGACGCCGGACGGCGAGGCGTTCACGCACCTCGTCCAGCTGGTCAAGGAAGGCCGGGTCAGCCAGGGCGAGATCGACAATGCCACCCGCCGCGTGCTGCGGATGAAGTTCGAGGGCGGGCTGTTCGAGAATCCCTATCCCGAAGTGAAGCTCGCCGCCGCGCGCACCAACACGCCCGAAGCCATCGCCCTCTCCCGCCAGGCGGCGCGCGAATCGATCGTGCTGCTCAAGAACGCGCAAGGGTTGCTGCCGCTCGATACGAAGGGCATCAAGCGCATGGCGGTGATCGGCACCCACGCCAAGGATACGCCGATCGGCGGCTATTCGGACCTGCCGAACCATGTCGTCAGCGTGCTCGAAGGCATGCAGGCCGAGGGCAAGGGCAAGTTCGCGGTCGACTATGCCGAGGGCGTGCGCATCACCGACCACCGCGAATGGTCAAAGGATGCGGTGGCGCAGGTGCCCGCATCGGTGAACGACCAGCTCCGCGCCCAGGCGCTGGAGACCGCGAAGAACGCCGATGTCGTGGTGCTGGTGCTCGGCGGCAACGAGGCGGTGAGCCGCGAGGCCTGGGCGGACAACCATCTCGGCGACAGCGAGACGCTCGACCTGCCCGGGCCGCAGGACCAGCTCGCCAAGGAGCTTATCGCGCTGGGCAAGCCGGTCGTCGTGATCCTGCTCAACGGCCGCCCCTATGCGGTGAACACTCTCGCCGAGAAGGCCCCGGCGCTGATCGAGGGCTGGTATCTCGGCGAGCAGACCGGCAACGCGCTCGCCGACGTGGTGTTCGGGCGCTACAATCCGGGCGGCAAGCTGCCGGTGTCGGTGGCGCGCAACGTCGGCCAGCTGCCGATCTACTACAACAAGAAGCCGAGCGCGCGGCGCGGCTATCTGTTCGGCGACACCAGCCCGCTCTACCCCTTCGGCTATGGCCTGAGCTACACGAGCTTCGACATTTCAGCGCCCCGCCTGCCGGCGCCGACGATCGGCATCGCCGACAAGGCGGCGGTCGAGGTGGACGTGACCAACACCGGCAAGGTCGCCGGCGACGAGGTCGTCCAGCTCTACGTCCATGACGACGAGGCCTCGGTCACCCGGCCGGTGATCGAGCTCAAGCGCTTCGAACGCGTGACGCTCAAGCCGGGCGAGAAGAAGACGGTGCGCTTCGAACTCACCCCGGACGATCTGGCGCTGTGGAACAGCCAGATGCGCCATGTCGTGGAGCCGGGGACTTTCACGATTTCGTCGGGCCCGAACTCGGCGACGCTGCAGAGCGCTACGCTGACGGTGAAGTGAAGATCAGTGGGGAGGCTGCTGACCGCCGCAGTCTCCCCGCTCGATTGCAGGGGCAGTTTGGCGGTGCCGCGGGGCTGCGCCGAAAGGGGGATGTCCGATCTTGGTGTTAGCTGTCATTCAGCCAAAAACGTCATTGAACGGGTGACGGGTCAGAATAGCCCTGTGCTCATCCAACTTTCGCGCGCTCCACCGTGTTGAGAGTTGACTTAAAAGCGCCTCTTGCTTGGCAAAGAGTTGTCGCCTTGGATCCTCCCCCGGCTTACGGTTCCGCAGCTCAAAATCGCACGATATCGAGAACGTGACTCCGTCGAATATCCAATAGAGCAGCTCATCTAAATCATCCGTTTTGCGTCGTTCCAGTTCAACGCCGCGCTCTTCAACGACGAAGTAGTAGGCGTCGCTGACCTCCACATAAGGCGAGCCGTCTCCTCGCGGCGTGCCTAATAGCGCAATGTCGGGCACGCCGATTTGGGATCCGTATTTCTTCACCATCGTCCGTATGGATGCGAGAGCGGATCGTCGGGCTAGGGGAACACTCATGGGGCAATCATCGCAGCAGAAACCTATGGCCGCAATCGGGCGAAAGCGGACACGCCGCTTCCTGACCCCACGAATCGCTGTCCCCTCAATCATCCATCCACGCCGCCACCCAGAAGAGCGGCGCGTTCCAGTTGATCGCGACTTCGTTCAGCGCATAGGCGTGGATGCTGTCCGCCCAGCAGGTCTGGGCGACGCACTTGCCCTTGAGCTGCATCGCAACCTGGTCGCCCATCGCGGTGTCGTTCGGCCCGCCCGAGAGCACGCCCGGCGGCGGCCCGGGCAGCCTAGCGTCGAGCGAGTGCGCCCAGAAGCGGTGGTGCGGGTTCTGGAGCGACCGCGCGCCATAGCCGCTGACATAGGACGTCCCCATCGGGTTGCGCCCCAGCAGATAGTCGATCGCCGACACGATGCCCGCGCGGTATTTGGGCGCGCCGGTCAGGTCGCTCGCCACGCCGAGCAGCATCGCCTGGTTCATCAGGTCGCCGTTCGAGCCCCAGGGATAGCCGATCGGCCGATAGGGGATCGCATAGCCGTTCTGGCGGCGCTGCTCGAGGATGCCGTCCGCCGCCGCGATCAGCGTCGCGCGCAGCTTCTGCACCTGGGCGTCGCCGAGGCCCGTCTTCACCGTCGCCAGCGTGATCGTGCCGAGCGGGGCGGTGAAGCTCCAGCCGGGCGCGCGCACCGCTTCGCCGAAATGGGGCGAGCCGGTCACCGCCTTGCGGAAGGCCTCCTCGCCGGTGGTCGCGTAGAGCTCAGCGGCGGCCCAGTAGAATTCGTCGCTCAGGCTCGAATCGCCATAGCCGCCGCTGCCGGTGAAGCTGCTGGTGGCGTAAACCTGCGGGTTGCGCTGCGCCGCGGCCCAAGCCCGCCGCGCGGCGGTAAGGCAGCGGGCAGCGAAGGCATCGTCCACCCCGCGCCACAGCCGGGCGCACTGCGCTGCGGTCGCCGCGAGGTTGAGCGTGGCGCCGGTCGTCGGCGGGTAGAGCAGCCGTTCCTCGCGGTCGTTCTGCGGGGGCATGGGCAGCGTCGTCCAGTTGCGGTCGGCGACCTTCTGGTGCGCCATCCCGCCGGCGTCGATCTCGGCAAAGGGCGGGAAGCTCGGCTCCCAGGCGGGGCGGCCCGGCTTGGGCGCGCCGAGTGGCCCGGACGGCACCGTCGCGCGCGCACCGTCGGGGATCTGCATGCGCAGCAGGAACTCCATTTCCCAGCGGGCTTCGTCGAGCAGGTCGCTCACGCCGTTGCCGCTTTCGGGGATGCGCAGCGAACCGTCGGGGAAAGCCTTGGGGCGGCGCTCATAGGCGTTGAGCAGCGTCCACAGCGAGATGCCGCCGTTGACGAGATACTTGCCGTGGTCGCCGGCATCATACCAGCCGCCGGTCACGTCCAGCTTGTAGCTGCAGCCGGACCAGTTCGTGCCGCGCTCGTCGGCACCGGAGAAGCAGCCGGCCACCTCGTGCGCATGGCCGGCGGGCCGCGCCCAGGCGGCACCGGCGAACTTCACATCGATCGGCGTGCCGGCGCGCTGCTGGTAGAAGAAGTTGGCGGCATCGCGGGCGAGCGCCTTGTAGAGCGTCGGCGCGATGACGAACGGGTCGCTGGTCACCCCGCCGACCGACAGCCGATAGCCCTTGCCCTCGCGACGAAAGCCGGAAAAGTCGATCCGCTGCACCACTGCGCCCGAGCTCGCGTCCGGGCCGTAGACCAGCGTCTCGCCCTTGCCGACAGCGTTGCCATCGGCATCCAGCAGTTGCCACGGGAGCGGCGCCGTCCCTGCCCCGCGCACGACCGCCAGCTTCACGTCGCCGGGCTCGAAGCCGAGCTGGTTGAGATCGATCGCCGGTGCCTGCTGCGCCGCCGCCGGGCTCGCCAGCGCTACGCTTGCGAGCAGCCATGCCATTGCCTTGCCCATCCTGCTCCCCTGTTATTTGCCGTTGCCGGGCGCGTGCGGCGTCCGGATCGCTTCATAATAGTCTAGCGCGCGCGGCGGAGCCAGATGCCCGGCCGGCAGCGGCCGCTTCGACAGCGACTGCCAATAGGCGATCGAGGCATCGCGCCACCACTGCGCCTCCTGCCGCTGGATGGCGAGGAAGTCGCGCACCTCGGCCCAGCGGCGGGCATCGATCTTGCCCTCCAGCCCGGCCCAGCGGCGCTGCATATCCTCCACCGTGGCGATGCCGCTGTCGTAGTGGACGACAAGGCTGTCCCACAGCGTCGCGCCTGAGCGCAGGCGATAGTCCCAGGGGACATGGTGGAACCAGAGCAGCAAGCTGTCCGGGACGGTCTTGAGGTCGCCCCAGCGCTTCGCCACCTCCGGCGCGTACTGGCCGAGCGCGTTGGTGCCGGTGGGCGTGCGGTCGAAGCCGATGCCGCTCGCATCGGCGCGGTGATAATAAGTCGGGTTCCACTCGGGCCGGGCGAGGTTCGAGACCCAGGGGCCGGGGCCGTAGTGATGCCCGGTCGCCATGACGTGGCCGAGGCCGAGCGGGGTCATGTAGTTCACCACCGCCTCGCGCGATTCGAGCATCATCGCGACGATGGGATCGACCACCGCCGGATCGGGGCTCCAGGTCAGCCGCGCCCAATCGCGGGCGATGTCCGCGGCCTTGGCGTCGGGATCCCAGGCGAGCCGGCCATAGGCGTACCAGTTGGCCTGGTCGAACTGCGACCCACTCCAGTTCACGTCGGTGCCGATATTGGCGACCCCCGCCATGCCGGTGAGCGCCTTGGGGGCGACCGGCGTCTCGAGCAGCTTCGCCACGGTGCTGCCCGCGCGCGGGCGGAAGGTGTCGCTTGCCAGCACTTCCTCCCACATCGTGCCCAGATAGGCGAGGTGGGTGGCGAAGCCGAGATACTCCTTGGTGATCTG